>JAEUUS010000353.1 GCA_016787545.1 Saprospiraceae bacterium | reverse complement strand
TCTTAGCCTCCAAGGCTATAAATTCGTTTTCAAACAACTGAATTTCGAGTGAAATTTGACCCCCTCTCGAAAAGCGAGTGCAAAGGTATATCTTCTGAATGAAACTGAAAAACAATTTTTAAAAATTTCCGCAAAAAATAGCTTGACCTTTGCAGCAAACTTAAAAATACCGGCTTTTAACCCGTTTTATGGCTCACGCTGACCCAACATTCGACTATTGCCTGGCTCATACCAGTCCGCTCGACCCCGTTTTCCACCACCTGGAACGCGAAACACAACTGCGTACCCTGGCGCCTCAAATGATGAGCGGCGCCTATCAGGGGCAGCTACTCCGGTTTATCAGCCTCATGCTCCGGCCGCAACGCATTCTCGAGATCGGAACCTTCACCGGATACTCCGCCCTCTGCTTAGCCGCCGGACTACCACCCAATGGCAAACTGCATACCATTGAAGCCAACGATGAGCTGGGGTACATCATCCGAAAACACGTAGCAATGGCCGGATACCAGGATCAGGTAGTTCTGCACTTCGGCGATGCAGCCAAAATTGTTCCAACCCTGGAGGAAGTTTTCGACCTGGTGTTTCTGGATGCCGGCAAACTGGACTACCCCGAACACTATGAACTCGCCCTCGGTAAAATGCGCCCGGGTGGAATTCTGCTGGCCGATAATGTGTTGTGGGATGGCAAAGTAGCTTCCGGCAACGAAAAAGACGAAACCGCCCGACTGCTGCGTTCATTCAACCAGTTTGTGCACCAGGATGAACGGGTGGAGAATCTGCTGCTCCCGCTGAGGGATGGGTTGATGATGGTGCGGAAGAAGTAGGTGAATGATAAAAAGCCTATCCAGGAACCAACTCTACGGTATGATTCCCGGATAGACTTTAAGGATGAAAAGCATATACCTTACAAAGTCACCTTAAACTTGCGGGTACAGGTCACACCGTCGCACTTGAAACTTTGGCATTTGAAAGAAACCTCAAATTCAAAAACGAAAGGTACTTTATCTACATTCTGTCCGTAGTCGCCATTTTTGTCGAAAGTGAATATACCGGTAGTTGTATCCCAGGAGCCGGAAGCGTCTTTGCCCCCAACTTTGATGTTCGGATTGCCAAGTCCGTCCGTAGCAAGGGCCTCCTGGGCCTCCTTCAGTTCTTTTTCCAGTTTTACCACCTTGTCTTTGGCTTTTTGAAGTTTGTTTTTGGCATTCTTCTTCGCTACTTCGGATTTCGCAGCGTCCAGGTCTTCCTCGATCCTGGCTACTTCTTCATTCGCCTTGCCAAGTGCAGCATCGGCAGCGATGGCTTTGGCGATCTTCGCCAGCGAGGCTTTGCCTTCCTTCGTATTCGGCAACTCCGGTTTGTAGGACTCACAGGAAGTGCCGTTCGTACAAGGGCAGTCAATATTAATGTTCGTCAGGCTGATAGCCACCTCATCGCCAGCTTTCAGACCGGGTATAGCGGGTTTGATTTCAGCAGGGGCTTGTGCCTTGTCTTTGCCGACGCCGCTTTGACTGTCTTCCTTCACCGCCGTTTTCACGGGCTGTTTTACGTTATACTCCCGCACATTCTTTTTACCATCGTTCTGAATTTTCAGGCTGTAGTGGGTCACCAGTAAGTCGAATGAGATGTCGCCACAGTCACACTTGCCGTCTTCGAGGCAGACGCTGCAGTTTACATCGCCCAATGGAATTGGTTCACCAGGTTTTTTTGGCTTATGAACAGTACCGATTCTCCACCCTGCATTCAAGCCTACAGAAGGAGCATAACCACCGCCCGGCAATTTTGCATAAGCAGCATTTGCGTCTAAAAAGCCGTTTTTCAGGAATTCAATTCGCAAGCCTGCGCCACCAAATGGCGAATATGAACTTCCTAAAGGTGTGGTTTCCAATGGCATTGCCACACCGGCAAGTGTTGCGCCACTTTCATTTTGGGTAGGAAATTGTCCGCGAATACCAGCATTCACAAAAGGACGGATTGTTCCGGCAGTAAAAAAGTACGCCAGATCAGTCTCAGCCAATATCCCTGACGATGAAGCGGCCAACGTGCCTTGCAGGGTTTGTGGCGGCATTGAAGGATTCTGCTCATTGGGAAAAACGACTACTGGAAAATTTCCTGACCACCTGGTTTGGAAGTAATGCCCCCCGGCACGAAGCTCCAGGCGGTTTCCTAAACGATACCCGAGTCGCAAACCGGGCATGGCCTGGGTTGTGCCGCGCATCCCGAAGTTTTGGGCGGTATGGCCTGAGAGATCGCCGATGGAAAACTCGCCGCCCAACCTTTCCATGATTTGCTCAAAAATACCGGGGGCATGGAATACTGTTTCAAGATCTTGCCGTTGAACCTGTTGAGGAGTAATGTCTCCAAGGGGCTTCAACCCACTTAGGCTTACGCTGAACCGGGATGAATGTTGAGTCGAAGTATTAGAGCCGGATTGCCTTGAATCTTGTTGCCCTTTTCTCCGGTTCTCCGCATTGCTGCGGGCAGCGCGAGCGTTTCCATCCATCACTTTAGCCCGCGCTTCATTGCCTTCATTTCGGTATGCTTTGGCAGCTTCATCGAACATGCCTGCCGCTTCTTCAAATGCTTTGGCTTGTTCGGCTGGCGTCTTCTCTATGTATGCGCTTTCATATTTCTTCCATGCATTTTCGTCCAATTCTTTTGCGGACTCAAGTGCATGAGATACCACTTCGCCAAATTCATTTTGAACTCCTGATTGATGGCTACCAGGGAGCGATTGGGCCATAGCCCGGGCGTGTTCTGCCATGTGGGTATGGCCCATTTTTTCCCATTGTTTGGCAGCCTCTTCATAATGCCCGGCGGCTTCTTTTTTGCGACCTTCTTTTGCAGCTTTTTCTGCCGCTTGTTCATGGCTAACAGCTGCCCAACTGTGTTCGGCATCCGCCTGGGCATCTCGCTTGTCGTTTTCAAAATGTTTTGCAGCACGCTCAAAATTTTGGGCAGCAGCTGCATAATCGCCATTTTCTCTTTGAACATGGCCTGCGCTCGAGCGGGCTGCCCCTGCCTCCGTCCATCGCCCTTCCTGCTCGGCGATTTTCGCTATTTCTATCCATTGTTCGGCTGATTGGCTATACACGTTTATGGCGCACAGAGCGATCAGCATCAGCATAACAAACATCTTTTTCATGACTGTACATTTAGTTGGGTGAAAAATCAGGTTGAACTCGAAATGAGTTTTGCGCAAAACCTGACACAAAATTGCCCCCACCAGCCACCGGCCGGCAAGTACAGATTTTCATGAACTTCAGGATAAAAACAAGCTCCGGGCGCTTTTGCAGGGCAAGCTACCATTCAATAAAAGGTTGAATATCAAACCTTTATACCAAAAAAAATTTGTACACAAACAAACAGCTTTCAGGAAAACAGCTACTCCAGGCGCAAAAACTTCCTGAGCATTACCCCTTTCCGAGTCTGTACGGCCAATATATACAGGCCTTGAGGCAGGTGCCCTACCTTCAGACTTAACTGGTTTTGATGCCCGGCATTTACTGATTCCACCTGCCTTCCCCATGCGTCGGAAACGATAGCTTTCATTACAGGTGAATCGGGCGATTCAATAAAAAGCCATTCCCCAGCCGGGTTTGGCGAGATGTTAAGGAGCGCGGTTCGGGGAGGAAAGGCTCCGTCAGTTGGCTGGAATAAAATAACGGTATCTGTTTCGAGTTTCACCTTCAACACCTGTTCATGGTTGTTAACCACCAACACATTGCCGAAAGACATGGTGAATGGTTTGGTTATACCGGAGCGAAGAATATCGTCGATGATAATGATGAAGGAGGCAAGCTCGCGGGTTTTATTCAGTGTATTTTGGCCTTTGCCGGCAGCGCCAAATTCGATGGTACCGGAATTGGTGCGCCAAATCCTCAAATAATTGAACGCAGAGGCCACAAACATTAAATCTCCTGGCATAGAATCCACATAAACACTTGTTAATGAATCCTTTACATTGTCGGTTTCATAATTAAGTTCGATGGCCAGGCCCAAAGCGGCCTGATTTGCCGGCAATGGGAGCGGTGAAAAAAACTCCAGTATCGCAACAGCCGTATCGCTTACAAATACGGTATCTTGTAAGAAACGCAGCCTAAGCGTGGGCACGTTGGTGGTGAACAGGGTATCATCCAACAAATAAGGCTGTGGAAAGGGTTGCGATTGATTTTGCATCTGGTCATAGTTGAGCGCCAGAGCATCGAGGTCGGTAGCGTCAATAAATCCATTGCCATCGCTGTCGGAAAATGAAAACAAAACGCCGCTGGTAGGAAGTTGGGCGGGGAATAGCGGGAAATCTTGCGGAACCCAGTTCAGCGAAGGCGCATTTCGGGGAATGACTTCTTGCCCGAATAAAATGCCGATCGGTAAAATATCGACATGGTTACACAGGCCGTCGTTGTTGGCGTCGCCCGGAAACATGATTTGAGCCGGACAATCCAGGCTTAGAAGCAACAAACTCAGGATCAGGATTTTTTTCATGGCTGGCCGTTTTGTGTAAGCCGGCAAACAGCTTACTTTTGACAAAATGCAGCAAAGCAAACTTATCAACTTGCTCCGCCAATTGGATAAGCGGCAACTTGCCCGCGTAGGGGAGGCTGTGTTATCGCCTTATTTCAACAAAAGTAAGGATATAGTGCGGTTTTATCAATATGTTTCACGTTTTGCGCCATTGTTTAATCAACCGGAACTAAGTAAAACTTCCGTTTTGGCCCATTTGAAGCTCAGCACCCCAGTGGATGAACACCGCCTTCAATACCTCATGAGTGATTTGGTCATGTTGGTGGAAAACGTGCTTTTACTTGAACATGTAAGTCGGAATGAACCTGCACGACTGATATCCCTCGCACAGACATTCGCTGAAATTGGACTTCCGGACCGTACAAGGCAGGTATTGACGAAATTGGGAGAATTCTGGAAAAATACTCCCATCCAGTGGCCGGAAAGGTTGGCTATGGAATTTGCAGCAGCCAAAATCTGGATAGCGTTAGCCGACCGCGACCACCGTACTTTCGACCCCACGCTACAATCGGCAAGCGACCACCTGTCTGCTTATTTTTTAGTGGAAAAACTGCAATTGTTGACCGCTATGACTAATGTGGAGCAAGTGCTCAAGGTTCAGTATAAGCAGGACTGGGAAATAGAAAACATTGAAAGCATAGCGTCAAAGTCCGATCACCCACTGGTGCAGCTTTGGTTACTGGCCTTTCGGCTAAGCCGGTACGACCAGCCTGAAGATTACCGTTCATTCAAACAAATATTATTCAACCAAACAGAAAAGCTGCGCAAAGGAGATTTGAGGCATTTGACAGCCGCAGCGCTAAATTTTTGCACACGCCGTATTAACAGGGATGCAGACGAACACTATTACGGCGAATATATTGGGTTGTATAAAATTCTGATCAACAACGAATTGATCCTGGAAAACGGGTACATTTCCCCCTGGCTGTACAAAAACATCGTGACGGCAGGGTTAAAAACCAATGAGTTGGCCTGGACTCGCCAATTCATTGAGTCATTTCGCCGTAACCTGCCCGCGGATTTTGCCGAAAGCATGTACGCGTATAACCTTGGCCATTTGTTTTACCACGAAAAAAAACATACAGACGCCCAGCAGGCCTTGGCCCGGGTAGAATTTCGCGATCCGCTGCTATCCATCAGTGCGCGGAGTTTGCTCATCAAAATATATGTGGAAACGGGTCAGGATGATCTGTTGTTTGCCGCCCTGGAAGCTGCACGGGTGTGGTTGTTGCGCAATCAGGCCGTTACACCCGGCTTAAGACAACAATTTCAAAAATTTGTGGAAACAACAGGAAAAATGGCACGTTTGCTTCCCAGGGATCACCAGGCTGCAACCCGTCTGCTTGAAAACCTGCCCCCTTCAACGAATATTCTACACCGCGACTGGTTGGCAGGACAACTAAATAGTCTGCAAAAATGATAGGCGGCACGTTGAACCAATGTTGTTTGGGATTTTAAAACAAAAAAAATCAACATTCCAGCCTTACAACTACTTTTGCGTTGTTTACGAGAACTGGCGGATCAACATTCCGTCTAAACAACTATGGCAGCCAAAAAACGCGGACAGCTTAGCATGAACTTCGACAGCGAACGAGTTTCCAAACTCTTCGGGGTGTTCCTGCTGTTCCTGTCCTTCTACCTCTTCATAGCCTTTACCTCTTATTTCTTTACCTGGAAAAACGACCACGATGTGGTGTTCCGTTTCTCCTGGGATGTGTTCTTCGATGATGTGCCGGTGGATAACTGGCTCGGCAGATTGGGCGCCTTCCTGGCCGACTCCATTATTTACTGGGGTTTCGGGGTGGCCTCCTTCGGGTTTGTATACCTATTATATAAGTATGGTCTGGCTTTCATCAGGCGTACACCACTGGGCTACCTGAACAGCACCTTCCAGCGCACGGTGATCCTGATGACCATCGCGTCGGTGCTGGCCTCTTTCTTTTTGCAAAAATTAGAATTCCCCTGGGGCGGCGTTTTTGGGCAGGCCATCAGCGAATATATCCAGAATTTTATAGGTGTGGTGGGCACCCTGGCCCTGATGCTGTTTGCCTTGGTAGCCACCTTCGTGTGGTCGAACAACCCGGATCTGACGGAATTTACCTGGCAAAAACTCTGGGACGAAACCAAACAGGCCTGGACCGACCTGCTGAGCGGCAATTTTGGCAAACGCAAACCGGCAACCAACGCACGGCATCCGCGCACCTCCATTTTCGAAGACCACACCATTGAAACACCGGCAGCCGAGCCGGTGGCTACCGCAACGGCTACTGCCACGGTATCTGCCCCTCCGGTTGTCGATGGTTTTGAAACCATCGGGCAGTTAGCCCTGGATCTTTCTCAGCGATCTGCGCTGTTTTCAGATCCGCCGCCGCGCGAAACTCTGGTACCCGGCAACGAAGGCGATCTGGAAATTGTGGTGGCGCCACCGCCTGCTCCGGTAACGCCGGATGAGGCCGAATCTTACAAGCCGCCAACCACCATCATTCAGGAAGACAACCCCAATCTGAGCGAACCATACGACCCTACCCTGGAACTCTCGCACTATGAGTACCCGCACTCACAGTTGCTGGTAGAACATGAAAACACGGTGCTGGAGGTAGACCGCGAGGAGCTGGAAGCCAACAAAAACCAGATCCTGCAAACCTTGATGTATTTCAAAATTGAAATTGAAAAAATCAAGGCAACCATTGGTCCAACCGTAACCCTGTACGAGATCATTCCGGCCAAAGGCATCCGTATTTCCAAAATTAAAAACCTGGAAGACGATATTGCCCTGAACCTCTCGGCGCTGGGTATTCGTATCATCGCGCCTATTCCGGGTAAGGGCACCATCGGTATCGAGGTGCCAAATAAAAAACGCCAAACGGTGGGTATCCGCGAGGTACTGACCGACGACCGTTTCAAACGCGCCAAAATGGAATTGCCCATTGCGTTGGGCAAAACCATTCAGAACGAGGTGTTTGTGGCCGACCTCACCCGCATGCCGCACCTGCTCATTGCAGGCGCCACGGGGCAGGGTAAATCGGTGGGTATCAACGTAGTGCTGATGTCGCTGCTGTACAAAAAGCACCCGTCGCAGGTAAAACTCATTTTGATTGACCCTAAAAAGGTAGAATTGTTCCCATATGCCCACCTGGAAAACCATTTCCTGGGCTTCCTGCCAGATCAAACCGAGCCGATTGTGACTGATACCACCAAGGTGGTGCACACGCTCAACTCCTTGATCATTGAGATGGAAACGCGCTACGATCTGCTCAAAAAGGCCGAAACGCGGAATATTACGGAGTATAACGACAAGTTTGTGGCGCGCAGGCTGAACCCGCACAAGGGTCACCGCTTCCTTCCTTATATTGTGTTGATCATCGACGAGTTTGCCGACCTGATCATGACGGCGGGTAAAGAGGTGGAATTGCCGATCGGGCGTTTGGCGCAGCTGGCGCGTGCGGTGGGTATTCACCTGATTATTGCTACACAAAGGCCATCGGTGAACATCATTACCGGTGTGATCAAGGCCAACTTCCCTGCGCGAATTGCCTTTAAAGTAGCCTCCAAGGTAGACTCCAGAACCATTCTGGATGCCGGCGGCGCCGAGCAGCTGACGGGCCGGGGGGATATGCTGTTGTCGGTAGGTGGAGATATTATTCGTTTGCAATCGGCGTTTGTAGATACGCCGGAGGTAGAGCGTGTGATTCAGTTTATAGCCAAGCAACAAGGCTTCCCCGAGCCGTTCTTCCTGCCAGAGTTTCATCCGGAAGGAGAGCAGAGCGACGGTAAAAGCGGCAAGCAGTTCAGTTTTGCGGATATGGACGACATGCTGGAGGATGCGGCCAGATTGGTGGTGGAAACCCAGCACGGCAGTACCAGTTTGATACAGCGTCGGATGAAGCTTGGCTACAACCGGGCCGGCAGGATTATGGATCAATTAGAGGGATTGGGCATTGTGGGGCCGGCGGATGGTTCCAAGCCGAGGGAGGTTTTGTATTACTCTGTGGATGAGTTGAACCGTTTTTTGACGGAGTTGAATAAAAAACGGATGGGCGGATGACCACACCTGCACCCATTGGCATCTTCGACTCCGGATACGGTGGCCTAACCGTTTTCCGTGAGATCCGCGCCAAGCTTCCGCAGTACGATTATATCTACCTGGGCGACAATGCCCGGGCGCCTTATGGTCCGCGGGATTTTGAGACCATTTACCATTATACCCTGGAATGTGTGCAGCAGTTGTTCGATATGGGATGCCAGTTGGTTATTCTGGCATGCAATACGGCATCGGCCAAGGCCTTGCGCACCATTCAGCAGCAGGATTTGCCCCGGTTGGCGCCACACCGGCGGGTGCTTGGGGTAATTCGACCTACCACTGAAATATTGGGGCATTACACCAAAACACGCCATGTGGGCGTACTGGCCACCCGGGGAACGGTGGTTTCGCAATCGTATGTGATTGAAATTCAAAAGTTCTTCCCGGATATACAGGTGTTTCAGCAAGCCTGCCCAATGTGGGTGCCTCTGGTGGAAAATAACGAACACGAAGGTCCGGGAGCAGATTATTTTGTTGAAAAATACCTGCAGGAGCTCATGGCGCGCTCTTCGGATATTGATACCATTGTATTGGGTTGCACTCATTATCCTTTGCTGGAAAAGAAAATACGGCAATATTTGCCAGAACATGTGCAATTGCTATCACAAGGTGGCATTGTATCGGGTAGCTTGATTGATTATCTGAACCGGCATCCGGAAATAGACGCGGTGTGCGCTAAAGGCGGGCAAACGCAGTATTTCACCACGGAATCGCCGGAGGATTTTGATTTCAAGGCAGCTATTTTCATGGGAGAAAAAGTGCGTTCCAAACGAGTAACGGTGGAACGCTGATTAGAACGCGGATGGGAACGCGGATGGGAACGCGGATTTATTTGGAACGCGGATGACGCGGATGACGCGGATTTTAAAAAATTGTCTTCGGCAATTTTGGGATTAACTGAAGTTAAAATCTCAAGTTATTCTAAAAAAAACTGCCGAAGGCAGCAGAAAAATCCGCGTCATCCGCGTCATCCGCGTTCCAAAAAAATCCGCGTCATCAGCGTCATCCGCGTTCCAAATAAATCCGCGTTCCCATCCGCGTTCTAAAAAAATCCGCGTTCAATGACCGACAAGAACTCAGGCATAAATTTCCGCGGTCACATTCCGGCGCTGGACGGGGTGCGGGGCATTGCTATTCTGACGGTGTTGCTGAGTCATTTTTTGACGCGGGAGTATTTTCCCAATGAGCGCACGTTTTACATCGTGCAGAATGGCTGGATGGGGGTAGATTTGTTTTTTGTTTTATCGGGCTTTTTGATCACGGGAATTTTGCTGGATTCGAGAGAGAAGCCCAATTATTGGCAGAAATTCTACAAAAACCGAGCGTTGCGCATCCTGCCCCTGTACTATTTTGTGGTGCTGGTAACCTGGCTGACCATTATGTACGTGGAAAAAGCGCCGGAGCGACTGCAGGGTTACGATTCCTTTGTGTGGTTTTTCACCTTTACGCCCAACATTGCCATGGGGTTGAAAAACGACTGGCTATGGCACAGTATGGTATTCAATTTGAACCACTTGTGGTCGCTGGCAGTGGAGGAGCAGTTTTATTTATTCTGGCCGCTGGTGGTGCGGTTTATGCCCAAGCGAGGGCTGGCTATCCTTTGTCTGGTGTTGCTGGCCATGGGCACGGGCTTGCGCCATATGACCGACCATGTAGCGGGCAATGAATTTTCGGTTGCGGCTTATACGTTCACTTTTTGCCGCATGGATGGCCTTACTGCCGGCGCCTTTGTGGCTACGGCTTTGCGGCTGGGCTGGATTCAACAATTGCCGTACAAATTCTGGATTGCGCGCATCCTGTTCTGCTGGACCGGCTGGGAAATTTTAATGATATTCATTCACGGCACGGAGCACCGGTTGTACACTCTTTCGCCCATTTTATTCTCCTGCCTGCTACTGCTGGCGCTCAACCCAGATCTGCGCGGAGCTACCAGGCGTGTGTGCGAAAACGCATTTTTGCAACACTTGGGCAAGTACAGCTACGGGCTGTACGTATTTCACCACATGTTTGAATTAGCCTGGAAACGCGGTTTTGGCGACTGGCTGTTGCATAGCGGCTGGCATCCGGCCCTGGCCCAAAGCACATATATCATCCTGGCCTTTGCCGGCACCTATCTGCTGGCCCGCATCAGTTGGGTGTTGATAGAGCGGCCATTCCTCAGACTGAAATAAGCTTTCCTTCCTTTTCTGCAATGCCCTGCCGAATGACTCTGCGAAAATCTGCGGGAAACCTCTTCGGTGTAGCATCTGTGCGAAAAACTCAGCAACATCTGTTCACGGTTCAGCCGTTCCCGGCATTCACCACATATCATCCGACACCGGCCCCTGCCTGAAGTGCACCCTAAATAATCAAAGCCAACCCATTAATGCCAAATATGCCCTTCCGATTCCCCCCGGAGGGGTATTTTTTTTATCGCACAATCAACACCGGAATCGCCACCGCGTGCCGTACCGCCCCAACCGTAGTACCAAAGATCAGGTCTTTAAAGGTTTTGTGGCCATGGGCGCCCATCACCAATAAATCTGCGTTTTTTTCCTTTACCAGCAGTGGAATAGCCTTTTTGGCCGGGCCGTAGCCAATGAATGCTTCGCAGGCAAACCCCATTTCACTGAGGGCCGTGGCGTATTGTTCTAAAATCAAAGCATCAGCGCGTGTTTCCTGGTCGTGAATTTCATTGCCCAGTACCCAGGCGCCGGCAGTTTCTACGGCATGAAAAAGCAGGTAATGCGCGTTTTTGCCGCCCACATGCAAGGCGTGTTCCACAGTTTTCTGATCGGCGGAGGAAAAGTCGAGCGCAATGGCAATTTGGGTGTATTCTTTCTTTTGCAAATCGGCAATGCCTTTGAAAGCACCGTGCGGCAGGTAGGTTTTCGCATGTAACTGGTGTTTTACCAAAAGCGGTTTTACCACGATATACACCAAAATACCCATCGACAACAGCAACACCGGAATGGCCACAAAATCTACTGCCCAGTGACCATCTGCTGCCCATTCGAGCACTTTTTGGACCACCAGCCAGATGTTGAGCGCCACGATGATGGCCGCGCTCAGCCAGCCGCCCAGTTTAGCCCAAAAACCGATGGCAAACTGCCCCATCCGACGTTTGTCGCTCACATAATGCAACAACGGAATGATGGCAAAACCGAGTTGCATACTCAAAATCACCTGACTCATTACCAACATATCGCCTGTGGCGTGCTCGCCCATGGTATTGACTACGATAATGGCCGGCACCACCGCCAGCAAACGGGTGATGATGCGGCGCAGCCAGGGCGCAATACGCAGATCCAGATAGCCTTCCATCACGATTTGGCCAGCCAGCGTGCCGGTTACAGTGCTGCTTTGTCCGGCTGCAATAAGCGCAATCGCAAACAGAGCAGGCGCGTATCCTTTACCCAGCAAGGGTTCCAGCAAACGGTGAGCATCCTGGATTTCGGACACGCCGTTGTAACCATTTTTATGAAAAACAGCCGCTGCCAGGATCAAAATGGCGGCATTGACAAACAGCGCCAGGTTGAGGGCTATGGCGGAATCGATGATGTTGTATCGGATGGCTTTTTTCAATCCCTCAAAAGTTCTTGCCACTTTGCGGGATTGCACCAGGGCAGAATGCAGATACAGGTTGTGCGGCATCACGGTTGCGCCAATGATCCCGATGGCGATAAACAAGGCCTCAGTATTAGGAATAGAGGGCACAAAACCGCCGGCCACCTCTCCCAGATCAGGTTTGGCCAAAAACATTTGTATGGCAAAAGCCCCGCCGATAATCACAATCAAACCCAGAATAAAGGCCTCCAGTTTGCGGATGCCCAGGTGCATGAGAAACAGCAAAAAGAAGGAATCCAGCACACTGATGGCTATACCCCAGGTAAGCGGCAGCCCAAACAACAACTGCAAACCAATGGCCATACCCACCACTTCAGCCAGATCAGTGGCCGCAATGGCTATTTCAGCCAGGATATAATTGAAAATGTTGATGGGCTTGGGGTACAACTCCCTGCTGGCCTGCGCCAGATCCCGCTGAGCTACCACCCCCAGCCTGGCCGACATGCTCTGCAACAACAACGCAATGAGGTTCGACATAAGCAGGACCCACAACAGGGCATAGCCAAAGCGACTGCCCCCGGCCAGATCAGTGGCCCAGTTGCCGGGATCCATATAGCCTACACTCACCAGGTACGCCGGGCCCAGGAAAGCAAACAGGCGTTTAAAAAAAGAACCTTTTACTTCGGTATTTACGGAACTATGTACTTCGGACAGGGATTGATGCATAAATTCTAGTGTTTGAGTTGGGGAGTGTTTGAGTGTTTTAGTTAGCGTTCGGCTTGATGTACCGGCGGGTTTAGCCGCCGAGGGGTGATGGGTTTGATGGGTTTGAAGGGGTTGAGCCCCCTTATTAGTAACCTTTGTGTCTTTGCGCCTTTGTGTCTTTCGCCAGCTTTGTGCCTTTACTCCAGTCGGAGGAATAAATTTTGGCTGGCTTTTTCGCTGAGGGTATATTCTTTCCCGGCTATCCGGACTTTAGAGGATTGGTCGTAAGCGGTACGGTCGAGCAACTCGATGGCTACGCCGAGGGCTATGCCGAGCTCATCGAGGTATTGCAGGAATGGCGAGGTGTGGTCGTCAACACCAGTCACGATTCCTTTCTGGCCGGGCGTGAGTGTGGTGAGTCGCACCTGTGGGCGCCTGATCCAGCGGCCTTGTGCATCCGGAATGGGATCGCCGTGTGGATCAAACCGCGGGTGGTTGAGGTACTCATCGAGCCGGTCGGTGAGGTTATCGCCCTGCACGTGTTCAAGTTGTTCGGCGAAATCGTGCACCTCATCCCAGGCGAAGCCCAGTTTGTCTACTAAAAACACTTCCCACAGCCGGTGTTTACGGATCAGGCTGGTGGCCAGGCGGTCGCCCTCCGGAGTGAGGGTTACGCCGCGATATTTTTCGTAGGCAACCAACTGCTTGTCGCTCAGGCGCTTAAGCATATCTGTTGCCGATGCAGCCGAGGTCCCCATGGCAGCAGCCAGCGCGTTAGTCAGCACCGGACCAGGCTCTTTTTCCGAGATTTTGAAGATGGCTTTGAGGTAGTTTTCCTCAGCAGAAGTGGTGAGTAGCATGGGATAGGTGGAATATTTGGATCACCGCGAAGTACGCAAAGTGCGCTAAGAAGATCCCCTTTTGCGCACTTTGCGTACTTCGCGGTGATTATTTCCACAAAGGTACATTTATTTTTAGACAAGTCTAAAAATATTTTTCACCAAATAATTCACCCTTCCAATTCAGAATAAATACAAGTGGTGCGACAGATTCAATCATTCGTAGATGTGGAAGGTTTGTGAATAGGAGAACCGCCTACATTTGTTGGCAAAACCATCCTTTATCTATGATTCTTTCCCCCTCCCGCCGTGTACGCAAAGCATATTGGACTGCTATTGTGGTGTATTTCAGTTATTTCTGGCTTTCGCTGCGCAGGCGGTTTATGGGCAGGAAATGGTATCAAAGCCGGATTGTGGCGCTGCATATACGTAATGCCGAGCGGGTAAAAACAGCCATTTTAGAGCTGGAGGGTTTATTCATCAAAGTAGGTCAGCTGCTTTCGGTGATGTCGAACTTTCTTCCAGAGGAGTTTCAAAAACCACTGGAAGCCCTGCAGGATCGCTTGCCTGCGCGTCCGTTCGGGGAGGTGCGCAGACGTATTGAGGAGGAGTTGGGGCGCTCACCGGAAACTATTTTTCAACAGATAGAGGAGATCCCGATGGCCACGGCTTCCATTGGGCAGGCACACCGGGCGGTATTGCCTGATGGCACAGAGGTTGTGGTGAAAGTGCAGCATTACGGCATAGAAACCATTGCATCGGTAGACCTGCGTATTTTGCACCGTTTGACCAAAATTTATGCCTGGCTGGTGGACATCAAGGGGATGGAGTATCTCTACTCCCAGATCCGGCAAATGATTGAGGAAGAGATGGATTTTACCAATGAGGCGAACACCATGGAGCGTATCCGGCAAAATCTGGTGGAAGAGCCCGAGGTTCAAATCCCCCAGTTATTTGCCGAATATTCCACGCGCAGGGTGATGGTGACACGATTTTGCACCGGTGCCAAAATCTCCGACCTGGAACAGCTGGATGCCTGGGGAGTGGATCGCAGGGCTTTGGCGGCGCGTTTGTTGCGCGTTTGGTGCAGAATGGTGTTCAAGGATGGTTTTTACCATGCCGATCCGCACCCGGGCAATATTCTGGTTTCACCCGACGGGAGTATCACGCTGTTGGATTTTGGCGCCACGGCCAATCTTTCGCCTCAAATCAGAAAAGGCATTACCCAATTAATCGAATCGGCCATCAAAAACGATACGGAAGGCATGATAGAAGCCTGCCGTACCATGGGCTTTTTGGCGGAAGGGCAGGATGCAGAGCGGATGGCTAAAAAGTTGATTGGCGCCCTTAGGAATTTTTTACAAAACGAAATTCAGTTTGAAGGACTCGATTTCCGAAACATAAAAGTCAACCCTTTCAACAACAGTCTGACCGATCTGATCACAGAAATTGGGTTCCGGGGTATTGCCGGTACTGTGCAAATGCCCAAGGATTATGTGCTGCTCAACCGCACGATTACTTTATTGCTGGGCCTTTGCAATACGCTGGACCCCACCTACAATCCGCTGGAAACAGTACGCCCGTATGCCCAGAAATACCTGATGCAGGATAAAGGCGGACCACTGAACTATGTGCGCGAATTGCTGCAAAGTACCCTGACAAGCGTGCTGGCGCTGCCGGATGAGGTGCAGAAAACCCTGAAAAAAGTGCGGGCCGGAGAGGTGGAGATCCGAACGCCAGACATAGAAGCCGGCGCTCAGCGGTTGATTCGGGTATTACGGCAATTGGTACTGGCTGTGTTGGCTATCGGGCTTGGCTTCTTTAGTTTACGCTTGTGGGAAATGGGTTGGCAGGACGAGAGCCGGTGGGGCTTTTGGGGGGCTGGGGCGTTGATGTTGTGGGCTATTTGGGGTCGGAGATAAAAATGTACATTTTCCGTTTACCTTTACCTACTCAACTGCAATCTAGCAATGATCGTTGCGTATGCGCATCACAGAATGGCTTTTGCCTCAAAACCCGTGTAAACGATTTTCCACCCCCGAACTATTGTTTCAAGGGCTTGAGCAATTAGACAATCAGGCCATACTCTGTATGCAATTAAAAGCCCTGAATAGTACTCGAAAATTTGCCAGACAATACCGTTTGCCTGATTCAGAAGTGGACGATATTATAAACCAAAGCACCTTGATTTTTTTGCGAAAAATCAAGGAAGGCAGTTATGTTTTTCAGGGCACTTCACCAACCACCTATTTGATAGAGGTAATACGAAGAGTTGCCATGACAGCTTCCAGAAAAGTATTGCAGCCAACTGAACCCATTGAAAATCAACATCATTTAGTCAGTCCTGATCAAGAATACAATCAAAAACGCATGGAAACTTCGGAATTGGTAGCCGGTTTACTCCAACAACTTGGTGAGCCTTGTGAACAAGTAATTCGGGTATATCACATTGATGGATACAGCGATGACGATGCTATTCAACTAGGGTTAACCCGATACACCACTGTAGACTCCCTAAAGATGAAACGCAGTGATTGCATGAAAAAACTCATACTACTTGCTCAACAATGGAAGACTTCAAACAATATTTGAGCGAAGATGCGGATGATCGCCAACAAGAAGCAGCCAAGCAAGTGATGGAGGGACTTGCCGATCTTCAACTCAAAAAAAAGGTAGCAGAGGCAGCTGCCAACCGTCGAATTTTACTCCGGCAAAGGTTCTGGAGACAGTTGATATTAGCGGCCTTGATTGTTGTAATCGCAGGCATTGCTTTTTGGTTGTTTGGGCGGAAAGAGGCAACAATACCTTCGTTCCAAATACCCAAACAAATGGAAGAGACTAACCCGCCTCAATTGCCTCAAACCTCCCCAGTTCAGGAGCAAGCCATTGAACTACTCCAAAAAGAATCTATCGTCGATGGTTCATCCATGTCTTCTGAAACAAAAAAGGATTCTTTGACGCGCTACGTGAATCCGAAATCGGATACATCGGGCAGCCAATTGGTGGTTATTTATAAACCGAAGCGACCCATTTCACCTCAGGAACAAGCGGAAGAACCGTGGATTAGGGGTTTAAATCCCGAATTAGATGCTAAGACCGATCGTTTGATAAACATTTTACTGCGGATTACCTTGAACAATGATTCAGCGTACAATCTAAAAAACAGCAATGAAAATTATGGCTGGGGAAAGATTGTTGAATTTTTACGCAAGAATGATCCGATAGAAGCCAGAGCCGAGATTTATAATTTTTGTGGAACTCCGGTTACAGATAAAGAATGCCTCTGGCTATTAGCTATTGCACGATTACAATTGGGGCATCATGAGGATGCACAGGTCATTTTTGAACGAATAGCTAAGGATCCTGATCATCACCGCCGCAAAGAAGCGAAATTGGCGGTTGAAGCGTTACAATAATGTTGATCAAATCATTGGCATCCTTTCTGATTTCAATAAAATCTAAAACCATAATGTCCAGGCTGATCTATCTATTCGTAAGCTGTGTATTAACCTATAGCTCGATCCTTGCACAATCTGAGACGGAATTATTGTTACAATTTGATTCGCTGTACGATGCCCGAAATACTCCAGCGTCGATTGAAATGGGTGAAAAATGGAAAGATGCAGTGTTACAAAAAGGCATCCGGGATACGATACAATTCATCACCAAGGTCATCAGAATTGCTGATGGCTATCGCTTTTTAAACCAGTCCTCTAAAGGATTGGAAACCTTGAACCCTTTGTTTGCGTTGGTCTCACCAAATACCGCTGTTTATCCAGACCTCCTTAAAATATATGGCTTCATTTTGTTGACAACTGGGGAGCATTGGAAAGCAGATTCGTTTTTGGTGTGTTCCAAAGCAGCTTATGAAAGACAAAACCTCGATCACACTATTAAATACAATTCTCTATTGCGTTCCATAGCTGACAACAAATATGGACAAAGGAATATCCCTCAAGCTTTAAAATGGTATGATACTGCCTTAGCTCATAGGCAAAAAAACAAAATACCAGAGGATTTTTCCCTGGGTGCTATATATAGCGGAATGGCATTATGTAATCAGGATCAAGGTAATTTTGTAAAAGCAAGTTATTGGATATCAAAGTGCATAGATTCCTATTCCAGATTTTTACCACCAGATCACCCATCAATCCTTTCCAATAAATCTGTTTATGCTAACTTTTTGCTTGAAAGTGGTCAATTGTATCAGGCTGATTCCATTACTATTGAAGTATTAAAAGATTTGAAAAAAAGCGGTTATGGGTCAAGTGCCTATTATGGTGGAGCCTTGGAAAGTCACGCAGCAATCCGCGCAAGATTGGGTCAGGATGCTGATGCATTTGCATTGTTGGTCGAGGCCGGAAAAATATTTGAACATGCTCTGGGCCCAACTCATGCCGTTACATTACATAATAAATTAAGTCAGGCCAAAATTCGGCTTGGATTGGGGTTTATCCACGAAGCTCAAGCCATCTCGTTAGAGGTAAAAAACACCCTATTGTCAGATGCCAATTCAAACCAAATGGACTTGGCTGAAACCTTATCCGTGCTGGCAGATTGTACGCAAAATGTGGAAGAGGCAATTTCACTCCAGGAAGAAGCACTAAAAATCTGTCAAACGGCGAGTGGCAAGCCAGATTGTGGCATCCTTAATCAGGTACCCTTAAAACTTGCTTTCTCTTATTTAAAGTCCGGCAGCTATTCAAAATGCGCTCAATTGCTTGATCTGGCAAGTGATTCTTCCGAATTTGCCTCTGTCAAGAATCAGGACTATTTAAGATTATTGTTTTACCGGGCACAGTTGGGATTACTTCAAGAAAATTGGTCTGCTGCTTATGAGAGCCTGAGAGAGCTGATTAAAATACAAAAGGAAATGACAGCCGAAGCAAGTTTCATTTTAAATGAAAATGATTGGCTCGATCAACTAAGATTTATGAGGCGCACAGCTGACATGATGTTTACAGCTGTCCAGTATAGTAATAATCAACCGGATGAGTTTGTGTCCATTTGCCTTGATTTTCAAATTTTTAATAAGGCTATTTCACTTTTATCTGCACAAAAAATCAGAGAGCATATCCAGATAGACTCCAACCTTGCTCCAATTTTCAACCATTGGTGTGAAGTCAGGGCACAATTGGCCTGGTGTTATACACAAACCCTGGAAGTATTGAAAAACCAGCAGCTAAGCTTACCAAATTTGGAAGTTGAAGCTGATTCCCTGGAAAAAGTCCTTTTAATAAGAAGTGCAGGTTTTGCCAAAGCAAGTTTGCGCAATTCAGCCACCTGGCTTGACATTCAAAAAAAGCTACAGCATGGCGAGGCTGCTATTGAAATTGCGCATTATTCAGAATACCAATTAGAACCGACCGATTTGGCACATTATGCGGTAATGGTCATTACTAAAGAAGAACCAAAACCCATATTCATTCTATTGCCTGCCGCGGATCAAATAGATCAATTTCTAATTGAAAAATACCTCATTGAAACTGCATCCCATCAAGGCAAAGGTCAGACTGCAGATTTGTACCGGGCATTTTGGAGCAAGATAGAACCCTATTTAAAAGACATTTCCCGGGTTTATATTTCTGCTGACGGAGGATTTTTGAAAATCAGTATTGGCGCAATCTTGTTGCCTGATGGGCAATATGTGGCAGATCGCTATGATATACGCAACGTTTTTTCGCTCAGGGACTTTGGTATTCGAAAAGGCCAAAAAGCCGTGCAAGGTGCATCCAAAACAGCCTATCTGGTTGGCAATCCTATGTTTTTACTCAAAGACCAGGATGATGTAGCAACAGCCACCTTTAGATCAGTTTCCGAAAGGCCCGATTCCATCGAAAAAATTGCGCCATTGGAATACCTTTTAAGAAACACAGAGGAAACAAGAGGTCTCAATCTTTCTTCATTGCCAGGTAGTGCGCAGGAGGTGAATGACATCGCAAGTTTAATGCAAAAAAGAGGCTGGGAAACAACCGTTTTGTTGGGAGTTGCTGCTAAAGAAGACGCGGTAAAATTGGTACAAAGCCCAACTGTTTTACATCTTGCCACGCACGGTTATTTTCTTTCTAACGTGCGAAGTGGAACCGCAAATCTAAGTCGGGCGGTTCTGGAGAACAATCCTATGCTCCGTTCGATGCTCTTCTTTGCCGGAGCACAAAACACCCTTAATAAAAATTCCCTTGGTAAGGGAGACGGCATCCTTAGTGCCTATGAAGCCCAAAACCTGCATCTGGATAAAACTGAACTGGTGGTGCTCTCTGCCTGCCAGACAGCCCAGGGAAAAATACAAAATGGCGAAGGTGTGTTTGGTCTGCAGAGGGCACTTCGTATCGCCGGCGCTAAGGCCGTTTTGGTATCACTTTGGGATGTGGATGACAAGGTTGGAAGAGCATTTATGACTGTATTTTACGAAAAATGGCTTGGCGGAATGGGCAAGCAGGAGGCCTTTCGGGAAGCGCAGCTTGAAGTTAAAAAGAACCATCCTTTACCTTTTTACTGGGCAGGATTTGTTTTGTTCGGGGAATAATATCGTTTGCACTTATCCATAAACACATGGGAATAAAAAGCCCGTGCTGCACAGAAAGCAGCACGGGCTTTTTATTTTAAAAAAAATGCCATCAGCGCTTACCTCTGCTTGATTCCCTGCAATGAATCATAAAAGCACCCATCGGAAACCCAAAGCTGCCAATGGGAAATCCGTCTGGCAAATAAAAAAGTCTCCGAATCACTTTTGCAAAATCAAATTTATTCAACTGATCGTCTAGCCTTGCCTCTTATGATCCGATCCTTCATTATGCTTATTTTACTTGGTTTCGGCGTCATTCCGCTTAGCGCGCAAAATTCAAAAAAGAAGCCCGTGAGCCTGCATGGCACCGTTTCATTGGGTTTAGGAGCGTTTAATTCGCAGAATTATCCGGGAAGGCAGCCTTCTTTTTTCTGGACCATAAATGGGAATCCGGTATTAACCGCATTTGGCATTCCGATGCCTATAAACGCCATGGTTTCCAACCAAACCAAATCCCTCCAGGTTCCCTTTTCACAGTTAGGCATCAGTCCCAACTTCAAATGGTTGAAATTACATCTTGGCACCCGGAATTTATCTTATTCGCCTTTTTCAATCGCCGGCCATTCTTTTTTAGGTGCAGGCGTAGAAATGAACCCTGGTGCTTTTCGATTTGCAGCGCTTGGCGGACGGTTTCAAAAAGCCCGTGAAGCGGATTCCACGAGTGCCATAATTTTACGCCCCGCTTATAAACGGCTCGGGTATGGATTCAAGGTAGGGGTAGGAAAAAAACGCAACTACTTTGATTTGATCTTTTTTAAAGCCAAAGATGATAGTTCATCGGTTTCTCAGCAGGCAGCTACGTATCGAAATTTCACCCCGGATGAAAATCTGGTATTAGGTGTTTCTTCAAAGATTTCCTTTGGAAAGAGGCTGAGTTTAAAAATAGATGGCGGAGGCAGTTTGTACACCCGGGATATCAGAACAAATTTGCTTACTGATGAAGGCGAAAATAATTTTTCAGATATTCCAAAAGCCGTCAATCGTTTCTTTCCGGTCCGCATTGGTTCCAGCCTGAGTTTTGCTGGTGAAGCAGGTCTTCGGTATCAGAGCCGACCCTTCCAGCTTGGATTAATTTATCGTCGGGTAGAACCTGAATACCGCTCGATGGGCGCTTGGTTTTTCCAAACGGATATACAACAGATCACCCTAAATCCCGGCTTCTCGTGGAACAAAGGGAAGGTTCGTTTGCAATGTAATGCAGGGTGGCAATCAGATGACCTGCTAAATCTTAAGCCAGCCCGTTCTCAACGGGTCATTGGAGGATTTTCCCTTTCTCTTAATCCCTCTGAAAAATTTGGAATAGACATCCAGGGCAACAATTTTCAATTTACACAGGAGAACCGCTACCTGAATTCTGATTCGCTCAGGCTTCAACAGGCCACCCGATTTTTCAATATTTCGCCGCATTGGTTGCTTCAATCCGGGGATAGGAGTACCAACTGGAGTGCTTCAGTTAACTACCAGCAGAGTGATGATTACAATCCGTATACACTGCAAACCCTGCGTTCTGATTTCGTTTTTGGCCAAGTGTTATGGAGCCTTCAACATCAGAAAAAAGGCTACAATCTTGGATTGGGCGTCAATGGTCGGCTAAACAAAAACAACCTAGCCGCAGAAGATCAAAGTTTCGGGTTACTGGCCAATGCAGGTAAACTGTTGAAAGAAAAACTTCAGATCCAGGCAAATCTAAACTGGAATGTAAACCTCCGTGATGGTGCTTCAGTAGGCTACACCGCAGGAGGTGGCGGCGGAATTTCCTATAAGGCGTTGAAAACGACTCGTTTATACCTGAACGCCTACTATTTATCCAACAAGGTCGCCGAACACAAATACCATTTTGTAAATACCTCCGGTGGTATTGAATACACCTTTTAATGATGAATCCAATGCGCAAATGCCTCCTCCTTTTCGCAGTAATGCTACTTCTTAGCCATGCTTTAATGGCCCAAAACAAGGTGCTTGTTACCGTAAACATTAGTCCGCCATATAGCCATCGATTTGCAGATTATACCCAGTATCAAACTCAGGCTTTTCTGACTTTTACGAATACGACTCAGCAAGATCTGCAAATGAAAGTGCTCTGCGAAATTACCGGACAGGGCACGGGCTTCTACCTTAAAACTCGTCCGGATTATGTGCCGAATCAGGTGATTACCCTTGCGCCAGGAGAAACGCGCCAATACAATGGAAACAGCCTGACAGGTTATCTGGACCGAAACAATACAGAAGATAATATTCCGGATGACTTAGAGGTTGAAATTCTGCGAACCGGGCTACTTCCACAGGATGTGTATGACTATTGTATAGAGGTGGTTGATATCAACACCCAGGAAGTATTGGGGCGCCGCTGTACGGTGATTCCTATTCAATACCTCAGCCCGCCTCAACCAAATATCCCCTGGTGCGGTGAGACGCATGACATTCTAAGCAACCCAAACATTAATTTTTCATGGGTACCCGCAACCGGAGGAGGACTCGGAAATGCCAACCTCAGGTATGATTTCTATCTAGTACCCGTTCCTGCAGGGCAGGATCCCGGGCAATTATTGGAGTTGGCTATGGATGGACAATTGCCTGGACAGTTTTTCAATTGGCCTGATATCCCAAGCCCCAATTTTATATACAATGCTATTCAATACGGGCCATTGGCTCAAGGACAATATGTATGGGGCATTGTGGCGCATGATTTGAATGGTTTGGTAGGTATAGAGAACAATGGCAGAAGTCAATTTTGCACGCTCACACTCGGCAAATTAGATGTGGATCCTGAAGGGGTAGCCGACGTGGTGGATGGTTCTGATTACCTCTCCAACTGTAGCTGTCAGGCGCCCTCGCAAGCTCCCGGAGGGCTGGCTGCCAATGAACTGCTTCAGGTTGGCACCGATATAAAAGTAGGCGCATATGATATGCGCATCCTTACCAATACCGGAAATGGAAATGGAACCGGCAAGATTTCCTTGCCCGGATTCCCCGGCGGAGTAAGCCTTCCTATTTTGGTTGATTTTACCAATGTATCTATCAATAGTGATCGAAAAATGATATCCGGAAATGTAAAAGCACAATTGAAAGAAGAAGCCGGATTCTTACCAAAACTTGCAGACCCTGATATTTCTACCCTGCCACTTGGAACAGATCAGATCAACCAGCTAGATCAATATTTTGTCAATAACAAAGATCATTTACTCAGCAGCATCGGCAATGCTTTAGAATCCAGTGGCTTTCAATTGCCACTTGGTTTGGATAAGGAAATCGGTGGTCAACAAGTTGTAGTTGCTATTACAGGACTTTATCTTGATGCCACACGTGCTGCGCTGGATGCTGCAGTAGTCTTAAATCTGTTAGATGCCGGCACCAAAATAGCCCTCAGTGGTCGAACGATCTGCCTGAAAGATGGTTTGGGGCTTTGTGGCGAGGCAGACCTATATTTAGCCGAAGATCTGGAGATACCTTCTTTAAACATGGCTATCCGGGGCTTGAAGCAAGCGGGGAATCCGGAAAAAAGTACTAGGGTGAAATTTGACAAGGAGGGTTTCAAACGACTCTATATTAAAGCTCTGTATCGATTCCCGACACAAACCTTGACAAAAGCACAAGGAGCAGGGCAGGTTGAAGCTTCCCTTTCGGGAGAGACTGAAACGGGTTGGACGGACTGGATGGCCACAGTCGAAATGGATCCTTTTCAGATTACGGGGGTAAATGATTTCACTTTTCACCCTGGAACCTCCTTTTACGATCACTCCTCAAAGAAAAATCCTGACAACATGCCCTCTGATTATCCAGAAGGGCAAAGCCCTACCTGGACCGGTTTTTTCCTAAAAACGATTCAGGTAGATCTGCCACCTATTTTTAAAAACAAAAACAATAACCAACCTCTTTCAGGTTCAGCCACCAATGTGATCATTGATGGAGACGGGCTCACCGGAGCTTTGAATTTAAACAATATACTGGCTATTGGCGACGGCGGAAATGGTAGTTGGCAGTTTTCAGTAGATCGCTTTACCGTCAAATTTTTGAAAAATACGTTCCAAAATGGTGGTTTTGAAGGTCGCCTACTGTTGCCCATCACTAATCGCGGTGTTCAATCCCAACTCAACTACAGCAGTTTGTTGAGTTATGCAAACAGTCAGTTTACTTATCAGTTTGTCGTTACACCCAAAGAGGATCTGGAGGTGGATCTTTTTGCGGCCATTTTTTCGCTCAATAATAATTCCAATATTTCTATCAGTTATCAGGCTGGAAGTGGGTTTGAAGCTTCAGCTATGTTACATGGGAACTTCAGTATTGGAGGCAAGTTTGTAAATGATTTGCCTCGTATTCAATTAGCCCACATCAGCTTCCAGGATTTCAAACTAAAAACCAATTATCCATATATAGAGGAGGGTGCTAAGTTCAACGCTGCATTGGGTAGTCCGCCACACTCGGTTGCAGGCCTACCGATTAGTCTCACGGGTTGGAAATTCGCCAACAACGGAATTGGATTGCAGGCTAATATGGAAATTCGCTTGTCCTCTTATGTCGGTTTTTTACCCAATGCAGCGAGCGCTTTTACCGTATACGGTACATTTAATAACGGGACCCCTGTGTTTGATCATTTTGAGGTGGAAAAGATAAAGCTGGACGCGGATTTTTCAGCTTTAAAAGTGAAAGGAGAACTGGCCTTTTTCCATAAAGACGCCAATTGGGGCGAAGGTTTTGGAGGAAGCGTAGCGGCAGTTTTTCCTCCAGGGTTTTCGGTTGCCAGCAGAATGCAGGTGGGCGATAAAAATGGAACCGGATATTGGTATGTTGATGGACAAACAGCTGTAGGATCCAATTTTGTAGCAGGTTTGAATGCATTTGGCTTTTCTGGTGGCGCCTATTATAACCTGACTCCAACTGGATTCAACCTGCAAAATGACATCACTGTCTCCAATGACCCCAATGACTCGAGCTTCCCGGGCGGGGCGCCGAGTGGCATCCAGTATCAGGTGACCAATGGTAGTTCAGGGATGAAAGCATCCCTGGTTATAGGACTGGGTACCAAGGAGTTATTTAATGCAAACGGTGCTTTAAACGTCACCTATAAAGATGGTGGAATAGAAATACTTCATATTTTGGGGAAAGCAAGGATGTTTGGCTCACCTGGCAGCAGTGGTCTCGCCAATGGCGAGATAGACGTGCGGTATGATTTTCCACAAAAAATATTTGACCTCGCCACCAGTCTTAGCCTGACTCTTCCTGTTTTTTCCGGAACCGGTTTTTTGAGCTTGCATGCAAACGGAACCACCGGCGACTGGAATTTTAAACTGGGCAGGCCGCTTGGCTGGACACCAGGCAGCCCTTGTGTTATCAAGGTAGATCTTGGTCCGCTTGACGTGGAAGCCGGAGCATATTTCCAGTGTGGTAATTATAACGTGGATGGCTTACCAACGCGATTGCCACAGATGATGCAAGAGCTGTTCCCGGAATACCCCAAAGGATATTCAAGGGTGAGTTTCGGTGATGGCCTGGCAAATGGGAAAGCAATTGCATTGGGCGCCTATTTCCTGGCAAATTTTCATCAGAATTATCTCGTCTTCTACGGTGAATTAAGTGCGGCATTTGGTTTTGACCTCCAACTTGCGCAAACCTCCCAAACTTGCGGTATCTACTCGCCGGTAGGAATGAACGGTTGGTATGGGCAGGGACAGTTTTATGCAGGTGTTAAAGCAGCCATCGGTATAGAGGTTGACCTGTTTTTTATAAGCGGCAAATTTGAGATCCTGTCTGTCTCCGTTGGTGCTCTTTTGCGGGGAGGCGGTCCAAATCCGACTTGGGTGACCGGGCGTGTTGGAGGCAGGTTCAGCATTCTGGGGGGCCTGGTGGAAGGTACTTGTAGTTTCGAATTTACCCTGGGCGATCAATGTATCATTGAAAAAGATCCTTTGGCCAGCCTTAAGATCATCAATGAACTAACGCCAAAGCCCAACTCCGGGGATCAGGTTTCTGAACTCCAAGAGGTAGACGTTGATCCGGCAGCGACTGTAAATCTGAAAATGGGGAAAGAGTTCTTTCTGGAAGAAATTAAAAATGTAAATGGTACTCCTGTTACCATTCCACGGCTTTTCAAATTTGAAGAAAGCAATTTACAAGCTACTTTCAAACAAGTAAACGGTCCGGAAATACCTATTGAAAAAGAGTATGACCCTGAAGGTTTTGGTCTCCTGCTCTGGCGTCGTGAGATGCTGCTACCCAATACAGATTACATCGTCACTTTTACTGCCAATGTGCTTGAATGCTCAAAGGTAGCTAAAGAAGCGCTAAGTGAAGATGGCCAAAGTGGTCAATTGCTTTATTTTGGCACCTGCGATGGCGTCTGGAATGCAGCTGTAATTAAAAAACCGGGTCAAGCAGAGCAGACCTTCAAAGAAGTTAAAACCATCCGGTTCAGAACCAATAAAGGCCTGCTTCGCCTCAAACCTGAAAAAGTAATCTACAGCTTACCACATCACGGTCAGCGCTACTTCTGTTATCAGGATATAGCGGCTCAGGCTATTCTGGCCCTGAGTGAAAAAACTACCATCGACAATATTCTGGGCAATCCAAACGATGAAGGCGCCGCTAAATCACTCAAAGTACGACTAATTCCACATGGCGCTAACGCGGAAGCACTTGATGGCTTCCCGGTAGATCAGGTGTCCTATTCTACCATCGACCCACAGCTACTGGACGATTATTCCCAGGATATTCAGTCCTCAAAAGCCGAACATTACTGGTCTTCATTCAAATTCAGGGCATTGCAGCCTAATACAACTTATGGCGTGCAATTTTATGTGGAATGGGAAACGCCCCCTTCATCTGCCCCTAACAACGCACTCGCAACAACCATTCGCAAACGTTCCATTGCCAATGGTCAGGCCGATATCAACGAGCGAGAATTGAACCTCAGCAAATACCGCTTGAGACGCAACCAAAGGGAGGTCTACCGCTACTATTTCCGGACCAGCTCATACAGCGCCATCCAGAACAAGCTGGCTGATCTTGAATGTAATCAATTGAATTTCAAAGAATTTGAAGGAGAAAAAGGCATAGGCACTCCTTTGAGCATTCGTCCGCCTACCTCAAAAGACTGGAATGCTGTTGCGCAAAAACTGAAAAGTTTTTACCCGGCAGATATCTTGCAGCCCGGGAGCGGAAGCGGCTATAATGACAAGCCTAAAGGTATTTTCCTGCAAAAAGCAGGCTTTACCGGAAACGAGAAGTTTGACTTGTTTGACGCATATGGTTTTGAAAAAACCATTCGAAACAGGACCTACCGCATTCGGCCGCTCATTGAATTGGACATGGGCGCCATGAAAGATTATTGGGACCATTTCTTCCAGTCGGCTATGGATACTTTGAAAAGGAATGGAATCCGGGAGGTCAAATTTAGAGCACCGGGAGAACGACATTCCGGATGGGTCATGACTGATCCCAAGCTAAAGATTTTCGGCGTCATGGATTCCCTGGGAGGAAATGCAGCTTTGGGGAATACGAATTCGAACATGTCGGCGATACATGGAAATTTCAACTCCGGGATCAAAATGGTGAAAAACTCCAATAACAACATCTACCAACAAACCATTTATGATCCCAACTTATTGGAGATCACCCGCGATCTGATTTCCATGGCCGGCTACTATCCGGGAGCAATGCCACCGGGAATTGCATGGCTGAATGATGTGATCCATGGTGGAATCATTTCGGATATCCCGGGCCAGTTTTTACAAAATCAGTTTTTATCCAATATCGGAGCCTCGTTTGATTTTGTCAACAAGCAATCACCACAGGTTTTTAATCCCACTCAGGGAATAAAAGGAGCTGGAAGTATTCGTGTTAATGTTGTCCCAAATGTTGACAACCAGAAGGGTTTTCAAATTGGGAAACAATAAAAAACAAGTAATAGTTGATTAAAAATCAAGCAATTATGAAAAGGATAGGTCTGTTTTTTGTTTTATCCGCACTAACCATTTTCGAGGCAACTGCACAAGACAAAGCCCACCTTCGGCTTATCGGTGCAGCCATCGGCGATTCAATCGTATTACGCTGGGCAGTCTCAAATCCGGATGGATGGATGAAAGCAAACGTAGCTGGTTACTTGCTGGAACGCACCACCCTTAATGCCCAAAACCAGGTGGTGGGCAAATCCTTCGAGCGCATGGGGCCGGATACTATCCATCCATGGCCTTATTCCAGTTTAGAAACCAGATTGAATCGAAAGGACACTTTTGCGCTCATTGCTGCGCAATGTCTGTATGGCAAAACAATGCGTACTGCTTCGACTGAGGGGGATTTTATTAAAGCGTTGCAACAAGCAGATGAGGAGGCCACCAATCGGCACGGATACGCAGCCATGACTGCTGATTTTTCGGCCCAGGCTGCCGATATACTGGGTTGGCGGTGGGTTGATAAAACAGCAAAAAAAGGTCAGAAGTACATCTATACCATCCGTTGCCCGATGTTGAATGGGCGTATTTGGTCGGATACAGCCATGTTTGTCATAAATCCAAAGGATTATTTGCCACTTGGTCCGATGGATCCCCCAACGTTGGTTTCAGGTGAAAAACTTGTGATCGTTTCCTGGAAGCGGCCAAGTCACCTTTCGGCCTTCTATATTGAACGATCCTCTGATGGTCAGCACTTTGAAAGGCTAAATCAAACGCCTTTTATGGACTGGACAGCTCCATCGAAGGCACAAGCAGATTCCCTGGTTTGGATAGACTCCTTAGGCACCAATTATAAGTCCTATTATTACCGGCTTGTTGGAATTAACCCTTTTGCCCAACACACCCCACCCTCTCCGGCAGCTACGGGATTTGGCGCTGATCGTACAGCACCACTTTCCGCCCTTATTGAAAAAGCAGAAAATGTTAAGGAAGGAAATGTTCGTATACAGTGGGCAATGCCTCCTGAAACGGAACCCATAAAAGGTATCATTATTGCCAGGACCGTTGACCCGACTTTACCATTTTCTGCCCTGAATCAAACCCTTTTACCTGCCATTTCTACTGAATTTTTGGATGAAAACGCCAAACAATTTGGCACCAATTATTATGCTGTTGGTATAGTTGATACTGCGGGAAATATTGGCTGGTCGCCGCTATTTTATGCCGTTATGACTGACTTTGCGCCCCCGGTCCAGCCCAAGGGTTTGTTTGGGAGCATTGATACTTCCGGAAACGTTCAGTTGCGTTGGAATCTGGGCCCTGATTTTGACCTGAAGGGTTATCAGGTTTATGTAGCCAATCAGGCTGATCATGATTTTGTCCCTCTGGCCGACTCTTTAATAACAGACACCTTATTCCAATACAAAATTGATTTACAAAATCTAACGGAAAGTATTTTTTACCGTGTTCAGGCATTTGACAACAACTTGAAATCCAGTGAGTTGTCTACAATATTAGAGCTAAAAAAGCCGGATATTATTCCACCGGAAGCGCCCGTTTTTGATGATTATAAAGTGTCTGAAAACGCTGTGTTTCTTCACTGGCGCCCTTCCAACTCAAAAGACGCTGTAAGCCAAATGCTCCTGCGAAGGACTAACGGGCGCAATTGGGAGACACTTGCACAATTCCCCAATTCCATTGCAAGCTATACCGATTCAATCATAGTGGCTGGTGAGTCATGGGAATACGCCATTCAATCTGTTGATGACTCAGGTCTTCGTTCTACCATTTCATTCCCGGTAGGTGTAAAAATCCCTGCCTTAACCAGAAAAAAAAGTATATCTGCTTTGACTGCAATTTGGGATAATGAAAAACGCGGCATACTACTTCAATGGTCCCTTAATCTCAGCTGCGATCATATCCTCGTCTATCGGGCTTATGGTGAAGATGGACTGGAACTATTCGCCCGTTTGGCCGGTGACAGCAGAACTTTTTTTGATACGCCTAAGCGAAAAGGCAAGTACAGTTTTGCCCTTCAACCACTTTATGCGAATGGCTCAAAAGGTTTGCTTTCAGACATTGTGACAATTACAATCAATTGAATTTTAACCACTAAAACATTAATACAATGCAAAAAACACTCTTGCTTTTGCTCGTGCTGCTGCCGGTATTACTGCAAGCCCAGGATGATCCGCCAATAGTTGCATCGGGTTCATACGAAACAGACTTCTACAAGTGGTCTTTTACAATGGGCGATTTATGCATCCTTACCCTCCAGACCAATGAAAACTGTTGGACACAAGGCTCTCAACAACCCGTACTCAATACCGTGGCTGTACAGCAGCCTGATTTACCCGGTGCGAGCGTTGCCCTTTATCCAAATCCAACTGCGGAATATATGTTTTGTACGGTATCCATGCCAACGGATCATATAGCCTTGCGTACAGATATTTTTGACTTGACAGGTCGGTATGTTGCGCTTTCGGTTCCTCCCTTTCAAAGTAACGAAACGGTTCGGATAACCCTAAGCACGCTCCCGTCCGGTAGTTATTTTATCGCTTTTTCTGACCCTGAAGGGCGGAGCATCGTAAAACAATTTCAAAAACTTTAGATACCCTCATCATGAAAAACAAACTGTTGATATTCATCGCTTTTTGCGGCCTCAGTGTAAATCTACTTGCACAAACACCTTCCGGATTCGCATATCAGGCAACTTTGCGCAACAAACAGGGCATGATATTGCCCAATAAAAACGTAGAAGTCATCTTTAATCTGCTGGGCGATATGAATGGAGCCAGCCTTTATTCCGAAAGCCATTCGGCAGTAACCAATTCACTCGGATTAGTCAATCTGACGGTTGGAGGGGGACAGCCCATTTCAGGAAATTTTAATGCCATAAACTGGTCAACCCATAAGTTTCTGAAAGTTGACATTAATGTGGAAGGCCAGGGACTTAATCCGTTAGGTACCAATGAGTTATTTGCAGTACCCTACGCTATGTATGCAGCAAATGTGGGTTCTCTGGGCACTATCGTTTTGAGTCCGGCTCTTGCAGGAACCGGGACGGCTGCTGATCCATTACGGATTGCTCAGCAAGGCGCAACCAATGGTCAGGTGTTAAAATGGAGTGATGCTGCTGGCTACTGGATACCAGCCAATGATGACGGGGGTACACCGGGGCAGGGGGATAACTGGGGCACTCAGGTTGTATCAGTAGACCAGTCGTTGCAAGGCAATGGCACACCTGGTAATCCATTAAAAATAACTACTCAGAATGCGCAACCTGGTCAGGCTCTGGTGTGGGATGGCGCACACTGGGTACCTACTACTGCTGTTGGTCCACAAGGCCCGCAGGGACCAATGGGTGCTACCGGCGCACAGGGACCGCAGGGACCGGTAGGTGCTACCGGCGCACAGGGACCGCAGGGACCAATGGGTGCTACTGGCGCACAAGGGCCGCAAGGGCCAATGGGTGCTACTGGCGCACAGGGACCGCAAGGACCGGTGGGTGCTACTGGCGCACAGGGACCGCAAGGACCAGACGGTCCTCAAGGACCAGAAGGACCTCCAGGAACTTATGTTGCAGGAACCGGTATCATCATTGATGGTACACTTTTATCGGTTAATCCGGATGAAATTCCAGCCAGCGGTGCGGCGGGGGGAGACCTTAGCGGAACGTACCCCAATCCAACTGTTCTTGGTGTAAATGGCGTGCCGTTTGACTTTTCCGGATACCAGCCCAATGAAACCTATGTGCTCAAATATTTTGGCAGTGGCGGTGTACAGCTCAGTTATGATTATGGGGACATTTGGGTGACCAGCGGAGGCACCACGACTATGAGTAATGGTACCGCATTGTTACCCTGGGGCAATGCTTCTTCTGATTTGGGTGATCAAGGTCAGCGGTGGGGCGTGGTTTTTTGCAATGATATTTCATCAGGCTCAGACAGAAATCTGAAGAAAAATATTGAGCCCATTAACCATGGCCTGGATGCAGTTTTGAAGCTGGAACCCATGTCATATCAATTTAAGGCTGACAAGGAAAACAGAAAGCGTTATGGCTTTATTGCACAAGACTTAGTAAAAGTAATTCCAGAAGTGGTAAGAAAGGATGATAAGGACAACTACAATGTAAGTTATTTGGACTTAACAGCTGTTCTTGTAAAATCTGTACAGGACCAGCAGGCATTAATTGCGCAAATGCAAAAAGAGATTGAGCTGCTTAAGGCACAAATAGAAAAAAAATAAGCCTAAGAGCATGTTGGGGATTTTCTTGCCGGGCCAAAAACTGTCCTTTTTTCGCCATTTTTCACCTTTTTTCAGTCACGTCCCAAGTACTCGGGATGCTTCTTCAAAAACGCAAAAACTGACGAAAAAAGCTCAAATTTTTGACTCCGTCAGAAAATCCCCAACATGCTCTAATAACATCCTCTGCCAGTTCATTCAACCGGCAGAGGTAACCCAAACATCGCTAAAATAATATGCTACTTCTACCGCTGTTTCTTTTGGAACGACACAGAACTGTCTGCCGCACTGCCGGAAGCGAGCAGTTCGTTTGCAGGTAAAATCTTGCTTGGTTTGAGGTGATCCAATTCCAACAGGGTAGCATTTCTTTCCAAATGCAATAGCGCATTTGATGCAAGTTGGATACTTGCAACCTCTACGGTTCTCTCTTTGATGCAGGGATAATTAAAAGTTGACGTTGAGACGTCTGGAATAAATACATGGGTAAACTCATCCGGCACCCGGCCTTCCTTCCAATTGGTCGGACAGTCCCAGGCACTGGATCTACCAGGAGTTCCCCCTTTCCAGGTAGCTGTTCTTTGGGCGTGAAGATTCATGCCAATCAGGGTAAACAGAGCGACGAGGCAGAAGGTACGTTTCATATTGCTTTGCTTTGAACTTGTTGTTTGATGGATCAAAGGTCATAGCATCGCCGTTCTTCAAAAAGCGTAGAAACGCCGGAAAGTAAAATCAGGGGTTTTTACCTGCACGTCCCATCCATAGTCACGGTTATAATACCCCCTTTAAGCCACTCGGTTGACAAACGCCTCGCAAGCCTCATCCAGCATAGTAAACACCTCCTCAAAGCCATTATCGTCATAATACGGATCTGGCACTGAGCGATCCTCGCCTGGATACAATTCATCCAGCATCAGCATCACTTTGGCCCGATGTGCCTCTGTTTGAGCCAAACGCAACACATCCCGCCGGTTTTGGGTATCCATCACAAAAATCTGATCGAATCGGTCAAAATCTGCCACCTGAAACTGTCGCGCCCGCTGATCGGTGATGTCAATGCCATGCTGACCGGCAGTTACAACTGACCGGCGATCCGGCAATTCGCCAACATGCCAATAGCCCGTTCCGGCGCTATCTACCATCCAGCTAAGGGATGCTTCGCGGATTTTCTGTTTCATAATGCCTTCTGCCAGCGGGCTGCGACAGATATTGCCGAGACAAACCATTAGAATTTTCATGCCGCAAACATAGAGAATGTCCAATATCCAATAACCAATGTCCAAGTGGTGCGCCTGCCTGGCGTCAGCACATTTTTGAACTTTACTCGCCTGAATGGCGAGTGGTTGGCAGGTATTTTCGCCATTCAGGCGAATTAATACCCAACCATTGTGCTGATGCCAGGCAGGCGCACTACTTGGACATTGGACATTGGTTATTGGACATTGCGCATTGGATATTTATTCAAACACCACGCGTCCTACAGCAAATCCGCCGTTTTCCAGCCTGATCTGGCACCAGTAGATGCCGGCAGGCAGGCCGCGGCGCTGCAATATGAACTCTGATGCTGCCTTACCGCCACTTTGCTGCACTTTCCCGGTGGCATCCATCAGTTTCCAGCCCAAAATATCGCTGCCGGGCGACTGGATCGTCACGGCATCCGTGGCCGGAATAGGCCATACCCGCGCCTGGAACAATTCAGCAGGCTCCTGGACGCCAACGGAATTGGTGATCACCAGAGCGGTTTCATTGGTGATCACCGGATCGTTGAAGTCAAAAAAGATAGCAGCCTTGTTTTTCAGGGATGCTCCCAGTGGATTGCCAGCCTTTTGTTTGATGGAAAACTTTACAAATCCATGCGATGCTGCTTCGTTGATATTGGAATCTGGCAACAAAATATCGTTGAAACTGAATACCAATACCTTGCCATCACGCAATGAAAAAGTATACGGGTGACTGGAAGCGCCCGGCACCACAGAACCCGGCTCCAGCAGGGTGGTGAGCGTATCAGTAATCACAATATTGAAAGCAGTGTCAGTGCCAGTGTTCTGGAATCGGATCAGGTATTCCAGGGGTTTGCCCGGGGCTATTTTGGAGGTTTCCGGTTTGCCGTTCAGGAATGCTGTTTTGTCGTTGGGATCGTATGATGCCACCACCGGCAAACAAAAACGGTTGAAAGTTCGGGCCTCCGTGGTAGGAATGCACAGTGTATCCGGGTAAGCCTGAGCAGTTGCACACAGTATTTCACCCAGCGGCACATCGCAATCCACCTTAAACGTAATGGTGAAAACACCTCCTTCTCCCACGCCTACAGTACCCAGGTTAAAGGTATAGGTTTGGTCGTTTTGGCTTGCCAGCGGCACTGAAGATGAAATGTAAATCAATTCCGCAGGCAGGGTAATGTTGATATAGGCATCTTCAGCCGGGGCGGTGCCGTAGTTATGGTATTGCACTGTGAAATAGTTATTTTCGAAACACCGACGGAAAACCGGACTGCCCATCGAAACCACCAGTTCCGGGCAATCAACGATGGCGCGGGCGCCTAAAGGAAGGAATACGGTATCGTTGGAAGAACTGATATTGACCGGGTTGGGGAAATTGCAATAAGACCAATAGGTGCCGGGCTGTGCCACTGAAAGCGTGTAATTACCTGCCAACAATGGCATGTTAAAAGCGCCATCTTCCCAGGAGGTTGCAGAAAAAGTATATGCGGCCGATTTGGCCATAATGGATACGTTCTTCAGCGGGGCTTCGCCTGCATCCTGTTCACAATTGCTATTTTCATCCCGGAATGCCATACCGGAAATCTGATTGGTGAGTGTGTTGCCGTTGGCGTCAGTGCGTATTACCCAAACGTAAGGATCGTCAGATGAATTGCCGAGTGGAAAACTACATGCCAGGATGCCTCCATCCTGCAATTCCAAAGCTGGCGTTGCCGGATAACTCGCCCATTCACTATGTGCCGTTGCTTTTGCCCAAATGACCTCGCCATTGTCTGGATTGAGATTTACAAAACAGATTTTTTCATTCCATGGCGGTTGGTTGTCGTAAACACTGCTAATCAGGATCAGGCTGCCATCTGCACGAACCAGAAAATCATTGGGATACCCACTCAATTGCGGATAAAAATTGCTGATGTTTTTTTGCCAAACCTGCGTGCCGGCAGCATTTAATTTCACCAGTATGCCATTTAATACATAATAAGCAGACCCATCCGGGGCAGAACCATTCAGGAATATTGCGTCTTGATTCAAATCCTTTTCCCACTCAATTTGATTCTGCTGATTAACCTTCACCCAATGCCTGTCGCCACTTGAACTCCAATCGTAGGTGTAAATCAGGCTGTTATCATAGCCTGGAAAATATTCATGCGGCCAGTTATTGCTACCAGAGTTAAAACTAAACCGATTCACCAATTGCCCGTTGGCATTAATATAATCTATCACATAACCGATGCTATTATTGCCATGGTATTGCAGACAAGCGCCTCCGTTGGGTGTGGGTTGGTTCCAAAGTATACCTGCGCTTACCGGCGGACTATAAGTCCATTGGATTGCCCCTGTTGTAGATACTTTTCTAAGTTTGTAAAAGGTGATCCAGTAGGATGCCCCGGTATTATCAACATTTATCATTTCCCAGTCAGTCGACCAGTTAAACTGGCTTTGTCCGACGTACATTCCATCCGCATCAAGCGAATAAATGGGAAATGGCCCATTGCCGGCCAGATCGGTAGCATACAGGTTTACACCATTGTCGGGGCCGGGATAAGCAAAAACCTGGTAAGCACCCTGCAAGCCAGGGTTTTGGAACAGCACTTCCCAGGACTGGGCTGAAAGTGTAGATGTGGAGAGCAAGGCATGCAGCAGCAAGCCCATCAGGAAATAGTAGGGTTTCATAGTTTTGTGTTTAAAGTGATAAAATTTGGCGTGCAAAATAAACAAATTACATCATATATGGACAACTCCCATAAAAAAGAATATAAAATGTCGGAAATGAGCGAATCCAAAGAAATAATCAATATCCAATGTCCAATGTCCAAGTGGTGCGCCCGCATAGCGTCAGCACGATGGTTGGTTATTACTGCGCTGAATGGCAAAAACACCTGCCAACCACTCGCCATTCAGGCGAGTAATGCTCCAAAAATGTGCTGACGCCATGCCCGCGTACCACTTGGACATTGGCTATTGGACATTGGATATTGGATATTCTCTACTTTTGCCGGATGAAACAAGTTTTTCTCCTCGCAATTGCTCTTCTGCCCATGTTAACCGATGCCCAACCCAGCTATACGCCCATTCGTCAGGCTCTGAATACCGGCCAATGGGAATTCAGACAGGTTGGAAAACCAGACTGGAAACCAGTAAAAGTGCCGGTAAGTGTGCACACGGCTCTGTTGCAAAACGGTATGATCGAAGATCCGTTTTGGCGCGATAACGAGGAAAAACTCCAGTGGATTGAAAAGGAAGACTGGGAATTTCAGTCTACATTCGATGTGAGCCCGGAGACTCTGGCCAAAAAGCATGTAGAACTTATTTTCAAAGGTCTCGATACCTATGCGCAGGTGTTCCTGAACGATTCCCTGATCATGGAAACCGATAACATGTTTCGTACCTGGCGTGTGGAAGCCAAACGATTTTTGAAACCCACCGGCAATACACTACATATCTATTTCGAAAGCCCACTCAAAAAAACCGACGACGCCTGGAAAAACCTGGGATACGAACTACCTGGTGGTCAACGGGTTATGTCGCGTAAAGCACAATTTCACTACGGTTGGGACTGGGGACCCCGGTTCGTAGGCGCCGGCATTTTACAAAAACCGCAACTGGAAGCCTGGGACGATATCCTGATTGAAAACATGTACATCACTACCCAAAGCGTGGACCCGGAAAAAGCCCGTATGGTAGCCCGCTTCCGTTATCGCTCAGACCTAAAATTCCCGGTGGTAGTACAATTCAAAGAGGGAAAACGAAAATCAGTGGAAGACCGCATCATCTGGCCGGGAACCCACGCAGATTCTGTGACTTACGATGTAGAAAATCCCAAACTCTGGTGGTGCGCCGGTATGGGAGAACCGCATTTATATGATTTCACCATTGAAATCAAAAAAGGCGCCCAAACCGTTGAACGTCAGGATGTTCGGATGGGTATCCGAAAAATTGAACTGGTTACGGAAAAAGATGCCAAAGGAGAAACTTTTTATTTTCGCCTGAACGGAAAACCCGTTTTCGCCAAAGGCGCCAATTACATTCCACAGGATATTTTTCAGGACAGGGTGGATCCTTTGCGTACCAAAAAGCTGCTCGACGATGTAGTGGCTGGTAATATGAACATGCTCCGGGTTTGGGGCGGCGGTATCTATGAAGACGAAACCTTTTACCAGCTCTGCGATGCCCGCGGTATTCTTGTCTGGCAGGATTTTATGTACGCCTGCGCGCTGTACCCCGGCAATGGTCGCTTCCTGAAAACAGCGGCCCTCGAAGCGCTCGAACAAATTGAACGCTTGCGCCAGCACCCCAGCATTGCCCTTTGGTGTGGCAACAACGAAAACGACGAAGCCTGGCACAACTGGGGCTGGCAAATGCAATTCACCGAAGCTCAGCGCACCCAACTCTGGCGGGAATACAAACTGCTGTATTCCGACATCCTGCGCACCTATGTAGAAAACAATGCCGGTGGTGTTCCTTATTGGGAAAGTTCCCCGCGCTACGGCCGCGCCAACCCCAAATCACTCACCGAAGGCGATTCCCACTATTGGGGTGTTTGGCACGATGAAGAACCTTTTGAGATTTTGAACAAAAAAGTGCCGCGCTTCATGAGTGAATATGGCTTCCAGAGCTTTCCGGAATGGCGTACTATTCAATCGTTCACCGAGCCTGAAGACCGCAAGCTCGACAGCAAGGTGATGCTGTTGCACCAAAAGCATCCAAGAGGCAATGCCCTGATTGCCGAGTACATGAAACGCGATTTCCGCAACCCGAAAAACTTTGAAGATTTTGTATATGTGAGTCAACTGCTTCAGGCAGAAGGAATGCGCACAGGTTTCGAAGCGCAACGCCGCCATAAACCTTACTGCATGGGTACACTTTACTGGCAGCTGAACGACGTTTGGCCGGTAGCTTCCTGGAGCAGCATTGATAACTATGGCAGGTGGAAAGCCTTGCATTACTATGCCCGCGAAGCTTTCAGTCCGGTAGCTGTGTTGCCGTATCTGGACGGAGATAAACTCAAAATCTATGGCGTAAATGACCTGGCTGATTCCCTGAAGGTCACCCTGCACATTCATGCCTATACTTTTGAAGGCAGCAATGTGATTGATTTCAATTTACCGGATCTTCAACTCCACACCGACTCGAGCAAACTGCTTTGGGAGGGCACGCTTAAGGGCCTGTTAAACGGCAAAAAAGCGGAAAACTGTGTCATTGAACTCCAACTCACCGACCCAACAGAGAGCAAAGTTTACAGCATCCGGAACTATTATGCCGTCCCTTCCAAAAAAATGAACCTGCCCAATCCTGGCCTGCGCATCACGTCTGTAGACAAAGTTGAAATGGGTTATCAACTCAGGTTGGAAACCAAAAATCTTGCTAAAAACGTGTACCTGCAAACCGATGAGGAGGGATTTTTCAGCCATAATTATTTTGATTTGCTTCCAGATAAAACCATTCAGGTACTGTTTAAAACAACTAAAGAATTGCCGGATCCCAAAAAAGCATTTCGGGTAAAAACACTGGTCGATGCTGTGGAGTGAGCATACACAGGCCGGGATATCCGGCACAGGAAGTCCAAAGGCCCTTCATAACAAGCCCTTAGCGCATGTATCCTTTTGAATTTCATATGGGAGAAACCAGGCTTTCCGGGCATTTGGTTTTTGAAATGCTTGCTTATACGCTTGGTTATCGACTGTATGTGTGGCAACGCGCGCGCAGTCGGGACCTGATCAGTGATGAGGGTCGGATGTGGATTTTTCTGGGCGCTGCACTTGGCGCATTTCTGGGCAGTCATGTGCTGGGCTTATTGGAGCATCCCGACTATTTGAAGCAGCTTAACCTTCAGGTTTGGATGGGGCAAAAGACCATCATTGGTGGATTGTTGGGTGGTTTGGTTGGGGTAGAGCTGACTAAAAAACGAATTGGCGTTCGCACTTCTTCAGGCGATTTAATGACCTACCCGCTGATTTTCGCCCTTGCCGTGGGTCGTATCGGGTGTCATTTAGCAGGGTTGACTGATGGTACGCACGGAATTCCTTCAAGCCTGCCCTGGGCCGTGGATTTCGGCGACGGCATTTCGAGACATCCGGTAAATCTGTATGAAATACTGTTTTTGTCAGGCTTAGCCGCTTGCTTGTATTGGCAAGAGCGAAAACAGCCCTTTCCTGATGGCTTTCGGTTTAAGATATTTATGGTAGCCTATTTAGGCTGGCGGTTTTTACTGGATTACCTTAAACCTGTTTGGCAGGTTCCCGGCTTGGGTTTATCAAGCATTCAATTAGCCGTTATGGCTGGATTAGCCTATTATTTTTGGGATTGGCGAAAAAAACCTATCTTTGCCCCCTGATTTGGCGTGCAGCCTTCGGATTTTCTCCCCCAAATCCTATTCCGATCACTGTATCCCGTTCATTCCGAGTCCTCATCCGCATTCCATTAATCGCATCCCGCGTAGTGAAACGAGTCCATTTGAAGGCCTTAAAAGCTGGCTCAATACATCCTAATCAGGTCTTACTGGCCGAAAAAGACCGACTCGATCCGCTCGACGCCTTGCTCGAGCCTGCCGAACGGGCATTTTTACATCAGGCGATTCAGCATGATGTCTCCAGTTTCACGTTTCCCCGTGCAGAGGGTATCTTATTTGTCCGGCTTTTAAAGCAGGAACGTGATCCCTTTATTGCTTTGGAGGACGCCCGGTTAGCCGGGAATGACCTTCTTTCCGAGTTGCGTCGGTACAAGATAGAAACGCTGGGCATCCAAAATCTTTGTTTGGAAGACCGGTCAATGGCCTTTGCCGAAGGGTTGGCATTGGGCAGTTACCAGTTTCTGAAATATTATACCAAAGCACCCGAAAAAAACCTTCGGGAAATCTGGATTGGCTCAGACTCCGCATCTGAAGGTCAACTCAAGGAATTCAATGCCTTGCTGGATGCCGTTTTTTTAGCGCGCGATCTCGTTAATGAGCCCCAATCCCATTTCAATACCCTTCAAATGGCAGACACCATTGGAGAAGTAGCGAAAGCGTATGGATTCTCGGCGGAAATTTTGGGCAAAGAAAATATTGAAGCCCTGAAAATGGGCGGTTTATTAGCCGTTAACCGGGCCAGTCAGATTCCGCCGCGGTTTTGTGTGCTCGAATGGAATCCATCCGGAGCCCGCAACGCAAAACCAGTAGTACTGGTAGGGAAAGGTGTGGTGTACGATACCGGCGGTCTGAGCCTGAAACCCAGTGAGGCCATGGATTATATGAAGTGCGACATGGCTGGCGCTGCTACTGTAGTGAGTACAATGGCAGTGGCAGCCCAAACAGGTTTGCCGGTCCATTTGGTTGGGTTAATTCCAATTACCGATAACAAAATTGGTGAAAATGCCCTGGCGCCTGGTGATGTCATCACCATGGGGAACGGGAAAACAGTAGAGGTGGTTAACACGGATGCAGAAGGCCGGATTATCCTCGCAGATGCCTTGCACTTTGCCAAAAAATTTGAACCATCGCTGGCATTGGATATCGCTACCCTGACGGGCTCTGCGGTAAGAGCTTTAGGAACCCAAGCCATTTGCTACATGGGTACCGCTTCCAGAGAAGTGAAGGCCACTTTGGAAGAAAGCGGTTTTACGACCTATGAGCGCCTGGTGGAATTGCCTTTGTGGAAAGAATTTGCCGACGAATTAAAAAGTAACATTGCCGATCTGCGCAATCTTGGTTCTTCCAATGCAGGGATGATTACCGCCGGAAAATTTTTGGAAAATTTTGTAGATTATCCCTGGTTACACCTCGATATCGCCGGGCCTGCCTACCTTCGGACCGCCAACAGCTATCGCACCAAAGACGGAACCGGTGTAGGCGTGAGGCTTTTATACCATTTTTTGAAAAAACACTTCAGTTAATGCTGATTACATGCACGATGACACGCCCTATTGGCTGTTGTTCATCGTTTCAGCAACCACCGTTTCATACAATATGAGCAACATTACCATCGGAATATCCTGCGGCGACATCAACGGAATCGGGCTGGAAGTAATCCTGAAATCAATTGGGCTAAAAAACATCGGTAAAAAATTCAAGACCGTGGTATATGGCAGTTCAAAGGTCATAGCCTACCACAAAAACATCATTACCGAAGAAAATATTCAATTCCATTCCATCGACACTGCCGCTGAAGCTCAGCCTGAGCGGATCAACGTGATCAATTGTTGGAACGATAATGTGAACATTACCTTGGGCAAACCGGATAAAGTTGGCGGCCAATGCGCACATCAGGCACTGGAGCGCGCTGTGAAAGACCTGAATGCCGGTGAAATTGATGCACTGGTTACCGCCCCAATCAATAAAAAAGCCATGCAATTGGCAGGCTTTCCGTTTGTTGGTCATACCGAATACATCACCAATGCCTTTAAGGTAAAAGATTCCCTGATGTTGATGGTATCTGATTCCTTGCGTGTTGGATTGGTAACCAACCATTTGCCCATTAAAGAAGTGGCCGCGGCAGTTACCCGTGAAAAAGTGCTGCGCAAAATCCTGATCCTTGCCGAAACACTGCGAATTGACTTCAACATCGAACGTCCCACTATTGCCGTGCTGGGCCTAAACCCACACGCAGGCGATGAAGGCGCCATCGGTGAAGAGGATGATAAAATTGTTCGTCCTGCCATTGAAGATGCAAAGGCTAAAGGCATTTTGGCGTTTGGCCCCTATCCGGCCGACGGATTCTTTGGCTCGGGTCAATACCATAAATTTGATGGCATATTGGCCATGTATCACGATCAGGGATTGGTGCCGTTTAAGGCACTTTCGTTTGGCGCGGGAGTGAATTATACAGCAGGATTACCTGCAGTACGAACCTCCCCAGACCATGGTACTGCCTATGATATTGCAGGCAAAGGAGAAGCCGACGAAACCTCCATGATTAAAGCCATATACTTGTCTGCCGAAATTGTGCGCAATCGCAGCGAATATCTGGATATGCGTGCTAATTCCCTGGAACGCCGCAAACAAAAATCCCTCATCTCGGAAGCTGGAGAAGAGATGGAGGAAGAAAACGTAATTCCGGAAGAATAGCCCCCCCCCTCAAACCCTTCAAACCCCTCAAACCCTTCAAACCATTCAAACCTATCTATGCATATTTTGGGAATCGACGTTGGCGCATCAGGTATAAAGGGCGCGGTTGTAGATGTTGCAAACGGAAAACTATCAGGAGAGCGATTTCGCGTACCAACGCCGCAGCCTTCCACGCCTCAAGCTATGGCCGGGGCATTTGCTGAAATTGTAGAATATTTCAATTACAAAGGCCCCATTGGATGCGGATTCCCGAGTATTGTCAAAAACGGAGTAGCAAAATCGGCCTCCAATATTGATAAAAGCTGGATTGATACGGATATCCAACAAGTGTTCGGAAAGGCCTCTGGGTGTCCGGTATTTGCCACAAATGATGCCGATGCTGCCGGCGTTGCAGAAATGCATCATGGTTTGGGTGTTGGCGAAAACGGCCTGGTATTGCTCATAACCATCGGAACTGGCTTGGGATCTGCCTTGTTTTACAAAGGTCAGTTAATACCCAATACAGAACTCGGTCATGTACTCTGGAAACATGGCAAACCTGCAGAAGCCTGGTGTTCCTCAGGTGCACGTTCCAAACTCAAAATTAGCAGAAGTGAATGGGCTGATCGTTTCAATGAATACCTCAACCACCTGGAATTGCTATTTTCACCTGATTTATTTATTTTGGGTGGCGGCGAAAGCAAATTTTTTGAGCAATACAAACATCAGCTGAAAACCAATGCGCGGGTAGTACCAGCAAAACTGCTCAACAACGCCGGGATTATCGGGGCTGCCTCCTACGCTTCTGACAAGGCACAAAGCGGGAAATAATAAGGCGAGAAGGCGTTTACACAAAGACGCAAAGGCACTAAGGCGCGAAGTTTACTGTCGGGGTGACTGCAGTCACCCCGACAGTAACCGACAAAATGCCCAGCCGAACGCCAACTAAAACACTCAAACACCAAAACACTCAAACACTAAAAATGGCTCTCATTGTTTTGGAAGGAATGCGATTTCATGCTTTCCACGGCGTACACCCGGAGGAACAGGTTTTGGGTGGAGAGTATATTGTACAGGTAGAAGTCCAAACGGGGATTGCCCTGGCAGCAAAAACAGATGATATTGAGCTTACCCCGGTGAATTACGAAACGGTTTATCAAATCTGCATGATTGAGATGGCGCAACCTAAAAAGTTGCTGGAAACCGTGGTGACGAATATTATTTACCGTATGAAACGGCAGTTTTCACAAATGAAAAGTGTGAAGGTGCAGGTAAAAAAGCTCCATCCGCCTATACATGCCAAAATGGGTCCGCATTCGGCTACGCAAAACATTAAGCCTGTGAGCGGAACAGTGGCAGCAGCCTGGGTGCAGGATGAAAGCAGTTTTGTAACCAATTGCCCGCGATGCAAAGCGCCATTTCTGTGTTATGCCGACGATACCTGTTGGTGTAAGGAAATTCCGAACGTTCATCCAGCCACTCAGGAAACCCTTAAGCGACAATTTGGGAGTACTTGCCTGTGCACAAATTGCCTGAAATTGTACGCCGGTTGAACCTTCGCCGATTAATTACTGTCTTTAACTGTCCATTTGTCGCCAAACCTTTTTACACATTGCTTGTTTGGCTACTTTTGCCCCACATTAACCACATTCCACTCATTACCCACATTAACCACATTCCACTCAGATGGCACATAAATCGGATGTAGAAGCAGTTGATACCCTTGCACAGTCGTACAAAGACCTTTCTTCTGAAATCAGTAAAGTTATTGTAGGTCAGGAAGATGTGATTCGCGCGGTAATCATTTCCATGTTTTCCAATGGTCACGCCCTTTTGGTTGGCGTACCAGGATTGGCAAAAACACTTCTGGTGAGTACCATCGCGGAAGTGCTTGATCTGGACTTTAAACGCATACAATTTACCCCCGACCTGATGCCGTCGGATATTACCGGCTCGGAAATACTCGATGAATCCCGGCATTTCCGTTTTATGCGCGGTCCGGTGTTTGCCAATATCGTTTTGGCCGACGAAATTAACCGTACTCCGCCCAAAACCCAGGCAGCTTTGCTGGAAGCCATGCAGGAACGTTCCGTTACCGTGAGCGGCCAGCGGCACGATTTGCCCTCTCCGTTTTTTGTGCTTGCCACCCAAAACCCCATTGAACAGGAAGGTACTTACCCACTTCCGGAGGCTCAGCTGGACCGCTTTATGTTTAACATTCCGCTCACCTATCCAACCTATGAGCAGGAAGTTGAGGTGGTAAAAAACACCACTTCATCCCGGAACGTTGCCCTGAAACATATCCTCAACGCGGATCAAATCAAAGAATACCAACAACTTATCCGCAAAATTCCGGTGAGCGATAATGTACTGGAATATGCGGTAGGACTTGTGGCCAAAACCCGTCCGAACACAGCCCGCGCCACCAAGGAAGCCAATAACTATCTTGGTTGGGGGGCTGGACCTCGCGCCAGTCAGTACCTGGCACTGGGCGCCAAGTGTCATGCCGCCATTCACGGTAAATACTCACCGGATATCGAAGATGTAAAAGCGATTGCCAGTCTTGTACTGCGCCACCGCATTGTGCGCAATTACAAAGCTGAAGCAGAAGGCGTTACTGAAGAAAACATCATCGAAGCTATGCTTTAAACGGTTGACGGCTTACGGTGGACTGTTGACGGTGGACCCGGGTGTTTTGCGCCCGGGTCCATTGCTTTTTAAATAGACTTTTGCAGGAAGTCTATTTAACAGGTTTGCGTAACCTCAAGCGGTATGCTTTTCTCCAAAACTGTACCTTTACCCCGTGCGATATCATCTGTCCGACATCCAATCTATTCTGGGCGCACGCTGGTTGCAAAAACCGGCAGGTGATCCGCTTACCGAACAGTTGTTGTATGATTCCAGGTCGCTGGCAGCACCCGCGAATGCACTCTTTTTTGCCCTGCCCGGCAAACATCGCGACGGGCACCGTTTTATCCCGGATCTGTATGCTCAGGGGGTCCGGCAGTTTGTCGTGCAGCAACTTCCAGAGCCGGACCTGATGCCGGAAGCGTTTTTTTTGCAGGTACCGCATCCTTTGGAGGCGATACAAACGCTTGCTGCTCATCATCGTTCCCGATTTCAGATTCCGGTTATAGGCATCACCGGCAGTAACGGCAAAACAGTAGTTAAGGAATGGCTGGCACAACTGCTTTCGCCTGATTTTGATCTGGTACGAAGTCCTAAAAGTTACAACTCCCAGATCGGCGTGCCGCTTTCTGTGTGGCAAATGCAGGAGCGAAATACACTGGCTATTTTTGAAGCCGGAATTTCCCAAAAAGCGGAAATGGAAAAACTGGAGCGAATCATTCGCCCTACCATCGGTATTTTTACCAATTTGGGTACGGCGCATCAGGAAGGCTTTACCTCTGATGCCGAAAAATTAGCCGAAAAAATGAAGCTCTTTGCGCATGCCGACACCCTGGTATGCGAGGCGCGTTGGGTACCTGAGCGCACATCCGCACGACTGTTTACCTGGTCAAAAAATGGTGCAGAGGCGCAATTACAGGTAATTTCCACAGACAAGCTCCGTAATGGCGGCGTTCGGATACAAGCCATGCTGAAGGAGCAGGATCAGAGCATTTCGCTTCAATTGCCCTTTTCAGATGATGCAGGGATAGAAAATGCCCTGCATTGTTGGGCTGTAATGCTGTTGTTGCATATTCCACAAGAGGAAATAGAACGCCGGATGTTGCGCCTCGAGCCAGTGGAAATGCGGCTTGAAGTAAAGGCAGCCATTCATCATTGCACCCTGATTAACGATGCGTATAGCAATGACCTGGATTCGTTGCGATTAGCCCTTCAATTTGCCCGCCAACAAGCCGGAAAAGGACCTTTAACGCTCATTTTATCAGATATTCTGCAAAGTGGGTTGTCTGCGGAAGGACTTTGGAAATCAGTGGCAACCTTGCTCCAAACCCATAAAGTGCAACGTTTGATTGGCATAGGCGCCGAGATTTCAGGCATCCGAAAGTGGTTGCCTGAAACCATAACCTGCACGTTTTACCCCGGTACAGAGGTCATTTTAGACCAAATGACCAGCCTGGAATTCCGGGATGAAACCATTTTGCTGAAAGGTGCTCGTGCTTTTGCCTTTGAGCGTATAGCCCGTCGTTTGGAAGAAAAAGCGCATAAAACGGTGTTGGAGGTAAACCTTTCCGCCCTGTTGGCCAACCTTAAAACCTATCAGCGAATGTTGCAACCAGGCACGCGCATGATGGTGATGGTGAAGGCTGAAGGTTATGGCGCTGGTTCGGCACAAGTGGCCAAACTCCTTGAGTTTCATCAAGTTGACTACTTGGGTGTTGCCTATGCCGACGAAGGTATTGCCTTGCGGGAAGCGGGGGTAAATTTGCCCATTCTGGTGCTGAATCCGGAACCAACCAGTTTTGATGTCATGCACCGGTATCGGTTGGAGCCGGAAGTGTACAGCCTGGAATTGCTGGAGGAAATAGCCGGTTTTGTAGCTCCAGGAAAACCGCTGACCATTCACCTCAAGCTGGATACCGGGATGCACCGCCTTGGTTTTGAACCGGCAGATATTCCAGCCTTGACCCAAAAACTGAAAGAAGTATCCAACATCCGGGTCGCCTCCATTTTCTCCCATCTTTCAGCCAGCGATGCACCGGTGCACGATGCTTTTACACGCAGTCAGGCAGAGGCGTTCTCTGGCATGGTAAAACAGATCAATCAAGCCCTGGGCTACGAGCCTTTGCGCCATATTTGCAATACCGGAGGCATAGAGCGTTGGCCGGAATTCCATTTTGATATGGTGCGACTTGGCATTGGTCTGTACGGAATTGGCGGAGCAGCCGTGCAGCATCAACTTCACGTGGTTAACACCCTGAAAGCAACGATCAGCCAGATAAAAAACATACCGGTGGGCGATACGGTTGGGTATAACCGAAATAGCGGCCTGTTAAACAGTCCCAAGCGTACCGCTACGATCAGTATCGGTTATGCCGATGGTTTTTTGCGCTTAGCGGGTGGCGGGCGTTTTGCACCGTACGTGCGGGGAAAAAGGGCGCAAACCGTGGGCAATATTTGTATGGATATGACCATGATTGACATCACGCATATTCCGGAAGCACAGGTTGGCGATGAGGTCACTATTTTTGGGCAAAATCCGCCGGTTCAGGAACTCGCACAATGCCTTCAAACCATACCCTATGAAGTATTTACGAATGTGGCTGACCGGGTAAAAAGGGTGTACTGGCAGGAGTGACGGTGGACGGTAGACGGTGGACGGTGGACGGTGGACGGTGGACGGCTTACGGTGGACGGTTTCTGCCTTGCGAGGGTCTTACGACCCCGCAAACACACGGTAGGTGGGTACGACCCCGCAATCACGGTGGACGGCTGGTACGCCCCCGCCATTAATGCATTAGGACATGAATACAACTGCATTATATTCTATTTTTTTGGATCATCCGGTGGTGAGCACCGATACCCGGAACCTGCCGGCCGGATGTATATTTTTTGCTTTGAAGGGCGCCAACTTCGACGCCAATCAATTTGCGGCCCAGGCATTGGCGGCGGGCGCGGCCTATGTGGTGATCGACAACCCGAAATATCAGCTAAATGAACGGTGTTTGTTGGTGGAAGATACGCTTAAAGCCTTACAAAATCTGGCTAATCACCATAGGCGGCAGTTTGACATTCCTGTGATCGCTATTGGCGGATCAAACGGCAAAACCACAACTAAGGAACTGGTTTCCAGCGTGTTATCCGTTCATTATCCCTGTCATTTTACTAAAGGAAATTTCAACAACCAAATTGGTGTGCCCCTCACGCTTTTGTCGATGCCAAAAGGAACAGAGGTAGCCATTATTGAAATGGGCACCAACCAGCCAGGCGACATCACGGAGCTTTGCCAAATTGCTCAACCTACGCACGGTTTGCTCACCAACATTGGCAAAGAACATCTGGAAGGTTTTGGCAGTTTGGCAGGCGTAAAAAAAGCGGAAGGCGAATTGTTTGATTATTTGGCTAAAAACCACGGCTGCGCATTTGTCAACCTCTCGGAAAAGTATCTGGATGGGATGTCGAAAAAAGTACCGATGCGTGTCGGCTATTACCATATCAGCGAATTACAACCGGAACCTGGAACCATTGAAGTTCAAATGATGGAAGAAATGCCCCGGGTGAAAGTGGCCTTTTTATCCGACGATGGTCCCAGAATCGATATTACCACCCAGCTTTTCGGGCGGCACAATTTTCAGAATGTGATGACGGCTATTGCACTGGGTGTATATTTTAAAGTACCTGCCGGAAAAATCAAGGAAGCCCTGGAAGCCTATACACCGCGCAATAACCGATCCCAGGTGTTGCAACATCATGGCGCTACCGTATTGTTGGATGCTTACAATGCCAATCCATCCAGTATGCGTCCGGCTTTACAAAGTTTAATGGGCATGCCCGCCAAACGCCGTATAGCAATTTTGGGCGACATGCTTGAATTAGGCGCTGATAGCGACAAGGAGCATCAGGATTTGTTGCGCCATGCCGTAAAATTGAAAGTGGATCAGATTGTATTGGTAGGAAAAGAATTTGCTAAAACCGATTTCACTAAATACAAAGCACTCCATTTCCCGGATAATGTAGCTGCAAAAACCTGGTTAGATGGGCAAGATATTCAGGACACGGCTATTTTGATCAAAGGATCAAGAGGCATCCGGCTTGAAGTGGTGGTGGGGTAACAAGTATCACGGAATGATAATCCGGGATAAGGGGTTTGAAGGGTTTGAGGGGTTTGAAGGGTTTGAAATTGACTTGTCATGCAAACACATAAAACAGTATTGATTACCGGCGCTTCTCAGGGAATTGGAAGGGCTTGTGCAATGATGGCAGCAGAAAAAGGCTACCGAGTGGTGGTC
>JAEUUS010000341.1 GCA_016787545.1 Saprospiraceae bacterium | reverse complement strand
TATATTCAGGGTTTTGAAACGGTTATACACGCAAGATTTCCCACCATTTCTGATACCAAACTGACCAACCTGCAACGTAGTGTCATGCCCGCGCTGAGTCATTGGCGGTACGCCTCCAATTTCTTTCACCGCCCTTACGAGCTGAAACTTCTGCAAAAACTATGGCTTCGTTACCGCCAACCGGAATGGGAAGGCATGTGAAGGCGTCACTTTTGCTGCTCCTTGGCCCAGGCATCCTTTAGCGTAACCGTACGGTTAAACACAGGTTTGCCAGGTTGAGCATCGGGATCCACACAGAAATAGCCCAAACGGGTGAACTGGAACCGCTCACCCAGTTTTGCTTCAGCGAGTGCTGGCTCAATGAGGGCATTTTCTATCACTTGCAGGTTGTTAGGATTGAGGGTGGCCAGGAAATCCTCCTCACTGGCAGGGTCTTCAACCTGGAAGAGGCGATCATACAACCTTACTTCAGCCTTTTGGGCATTGCTGGCCGCCAGCCAGTGAATAACGCCTTTGGGTTTCAGACCAGATGTGTCTTGTCCGGAGCGACTTTCCGGTACATAGGTGCAGTGAATTTCTGTGATATGGCCATTGGCGTCTTTCACTACATCATGACATTGAATGATGTAGGCAGATTTTAAACGCACCATGCCTCCCGGCGACAAGCGGAAATATTTGGGCGGTGGATTCTCCATAAAATCGTCCTGCTCGATCCACAACTCCCGGCCAAAGGTCAGCGGGCGGTTGCCTGCATTGGGGTCTTCCGGGTTGTTTTCCGTCTCCAGGGCCTCTGTTTGGCCTTCCGGATAGTTGGTAATTACCACCTTCAGTGGATCAAGCACGGCAAAACGACGCAGGGCAATTTTGTTCAGGTCTTCCCGGATACAGAATTCCAGCAACGACATATCTGCCACCATTTCGCGTTTACCCAAACCGATCCGATCGCAGAACTCCCGGATGCTGGCCGGTGTGTAGCCGCGACGGCGGAAACCGGAAATAGTAGGCATGCGAGGGTCGTCCCAGCTACGCACATGGCCTTCTTCCACCAACAGTTTCAGTTTACGCTTGCTGGTGATGGCATATGACACATTGCGACGGGCAAATTCATATTGTTTGGATGGGAAAATACCCAACTGTTCAATACACCAGTCGTACAGTTCGCGGTGTGGCGCAAACTCCAGGGTACAGATAGAATGCGTGATTTTTTCGATACTATCGCTCTGACCATGCGCCCAGTCGTACATCGGATAGATGCACCATTTGTCGCCGGTGCGATGGTGATGGGCATGCTTAATGCGATAGAGTAGGGGATCGCGCATGATCATATTGGAAGATGCCATATCGATCTTGGCGCGCAGGGTGCAATGCCCGTCGGGGAATTCGCCGGCGCGCATTTTTTCAAACAGGGCCATGTTTTCCTCCGGTGTTGTGTCCCGGTACGGGCTGTTCTGACCTGGCGTGGTTGGCGTGCCCTTCATGGCTGCAATTTCTTCGGCAGTAGAAAAATCTACATAAGCTTTTCCCTTCTGTATGAGCACTTTAGCCCATTCGTAGAGCTGCTCAAAGTAGTCGGAAGCGTACAGGATATTGGCCGGTTCAAAGCCCAACCAGCGTACGTCTTCTATGATGCTGTCTACATACTCTGTATCCTCCGTCACCGGATTGGTGTCGTCGAAACGCAGGTTGGTGGCGCCGCCATATTTCAATCCCAGGCCAAAATTCAGGCAGATGCTGGTAGCGTGCCCGATATGCAGGTAGCCGTTTGGTTCCGGCGGGAAACGGGTCAGGATGGTTTTATGTTTGCCGGAAGCCAGATCGGCTTCAATAATTTCTTCCAAAAAATTCAGCGGCGTATTGCTGTTCGTGCTCATATTCAAGTAATTAGA
>JAEUUS010000325.1 GCA_016787545.1 Saprospiraceae bacterium | reverse complement strand
ATACAACGGGAAAACGGTCAAAATTACTGGAAAATGTGTCAAGATTAATCCGATGATCATGGGAAGAAACTGGCTCCATATTCAGGATGGATCCGGAAAAAATCTTGATCTGACCGTAACTACTACAGAGACCGTGTCGCTGGGCTCAGTGGTTACGCTTGAAGGTATTTGGGCTACCAATAAAGACTTTGGTGCAGGTTATAAATACGACTACATCCTGGAAGCGGCAGTGCTGAAATAAGCCATGTAGCATATCGAACACCGAATATCGATGTTGTTAACGTCAGTTATTGATTTGGCTTCTGTTCGATATTCGGTGTTTAATATGGTTCTATTTCGACCAATTCTGGTAGGCCATATGCTTCCACTTGGCCAATAAACTGATCACAATCAGTCCTCCTACAATGTAGTAGACAAATGAAGGAACCGGAACAGGATCTCCTGCTGCATAGGAATGTAGCCCGGACAGGTAATAGTTTACACCGAAATAGGTCATGGCAACGGATGCCCAACCGAACAAAGTAGCCACATTAAATGCATATACGCCCCTAAGTCCAGGTATAAACCTCATGTGAAGAATGATGGAATAAACCAGTATGGTCACCAAGGCCCAGGTTTCTTTAGCATCCCAGCCCCAGTACCGGCCCCACGACTCATTAGCCCAGACACCTCCTAAATAGGTGCCAATGCTGACCATGAAAAGTCCTCCGATCAGGGTCATTTCGCTGATCAGGGTCATTTCCTGAATGATCCGATACACATTTTTATGGTTTTTCTGGTTTGCAAAAATCATAAAAATCAGGTTGAGCACACCAATGATGGCGCCCAGAACCAAAAAGCCATAACTACCGGCTTCCAGAGAAACGTGAATAGTTAACCAGTACGATTTTAGCACGGGTACCAACGGTGTAATTTCAGGATCCAGCCAGCTCAATCCTGCTACCATCATGATCGTTGCCGCTAAAACAGAGGTAGCTGTCAGGGCGCCATAAGATTTTCGGGCAAAGATTAATCCAGCCAACACTGTGGTCCAGCCAATATAGATCAAGGATTCATATCCATTACTCCAGGGCGCTCTGCCTGATATGTACCAGCGCAGCCCGAGTCCGGCTGTGTGCATAAAAAATGCTGCGCACAAACCCCAGAATAAAACTTTTGGCAACCATTTTATGGTCCGTTCCGGCATAAACACCGAACTGAAAAGCAACACCAGATAGGCCAGACCGAGTAAACCGTAAATGCCTGTCAGGCGATTGAAAATATTGAGGTTGTTAAGCAAAAGCTCTGCGTTCACCACACTTTCAGAAGGTAATACTGCACCTCCATATTTTTGCTGGTATTGATGCAGCTCTTCTACCATACGGTTTGGCAGGTCCCAATCGTTGGATTGCATGGCTTCCATCAAGGCAGGAATATACATGGGATAAAAGCCCTCAACGATGCTGCGGCTGCCCGCGGTGTGTTGATGTTGATGTGATTCCGGTGCCAGCCAGGTATTGGAGGTGTCGCCTGGAATGGGGAACACTTTCAGGAACCGTCCGGAAAAAATCATGGCGCAGATATTCACCTTTTCGTCCACTTTCACCAGTTCTTTTTCATATACACCTCTGTCCCTCGGGGCACTATTAGCTGCTTTTCTAACAGCATCTCTTAATTTATAATCCCCTCTCTCATCAAAAAAATCGTTGTAACTAACCATGTCTCCACTTACCTGCAGCAATTTTCGGATCTCCTCGTGTTTGCCGATTTTAATGATTGGCGCATCATACCAATCTTCCGGTTTGCAAGCCATGCCAAGGATAATTTGTTCCGCATTTTGCCCAAACATGGATTCTTTTTTGGAGAGCTTGCGCATTACCTCATTGGCAAAGGTGTTCATAGGCTTAAACCGCCCGCGTTGATCCTGAACCAACAAGTGCCCAAAATTCCGGGCATGGTCTGCCTGTATTTCTTGTGGCCCGGGCGCAGGCGGGCCAGCAATGGCATCCGTTTGATTCCAGCCTAAGAGTCCAATGATCAGCCATATGGCAAGTTTGTTTTCAGACCCTTTCATTTTTTTTAGGTTTTGAGCTAACTGTGTAAACCGACTGTTTTTACTAAAAAGTGTCAGAACCATCCCCAGCGTAAGCAATAAATACCCCAAATAGGAAATCCAGGTTCCTGGAGCATCGTGATTCACACTCAGGTAGGTCCCTAACTCATCCTGATCGTAGGAGGATTGAAAAAAACGGTAGCCGTCATAGTCCAGGATATGATTCATGTAAATCCGTTGATTTAGCGTTACCTGATTCCGTTTATCCATGAGGGTTACTTCGCTGGCATAGGAGGACGCGCTATTCGTTCCGGGATAGCGTTCCATGATAAAATCCTTAAGTCTGATGGCAAACGGAAGAATGACTCTTTTGGCGCCATAAGATACCGCCAGATCGGTGTTTCCAAACGAGACCACTGCCGGCCGACCTTCCACACCTTGAGTGCCTGTTATAAACAACTGCTTCTGCTCTCCATTCATGCTAATGGTTAAATCCAGTCCGCCGCTGCTTGTACTGGTCATTTTTGGCGTTTCAGAAGTCATTTCAGACTTTGCTTTTGGGTTGAAATCGCCAAACACAAAGCTTTCCACGCCATTGGAATACATGCTGCGCAACATAAGGGTATGTTCGGTATTTGCCGCAAGGGTATCCCGTGTTTGAGTGGCCATCACCATCTGCATAAAAGGGGTGGGCGCTTTGAAACTCAACCGATTATTGTCATATTTAATGTTAAATGCCTGAGGATCCTCCGGGTTTCCAAAGTTGAACAGTGTGCCGTATATGTTTACCTTATCAAGGTGTTTCACCAAAAACTCCTCCCGGCCATTCATGCCGCCAATGACAACCTTAAGGATTGGGATGCCGTTGGGATCGTCCGTCAAAACTTCTTTAGGATTTGGTATAAATTGATTTAATGAAACTTTAAGCGCTTGATTGTTAATCAGATATGTGCGATCAAATTCATTTTTACCCAGGGAGGAAAACAATACGGGTTCATCAAATACAAACCGTTTTTCATTATTCAATACCTGAAACTGAATGTAAGATTCTGCCGATAAAAATGAATTGGAAGAGCTCCCCTCCCGAATGTTCATCATGCCCTCACTCCCAAAATAACGGGTTACCCCGGCTCCTAATAATATAAGCAAAATAGAGGCGTGAAAAGTAAGGATAGCCCATTTTTTTTGCTTGATCATTCTGAAGCGAACGATATTTACCACTATAGAAATGCCAAATAATACCAGAAGCAATTCAAACCATCGGGCTTTAAAAATATGTTTTTGAGCGGCACTCGTCCCAAAATCATTTTCAATAAAAGTGGCAATTCCAATGGCCGCAGCGAAAAGCAACATATACATACCTGCCGCAGAAGTGGAAAACAATCGGTCCAACAGCTTTTTCAAGATATTCATAATTTCAAAAATAGAGCAAGGGAACTTGTGTTCCACATTTGAGCCTATCCATTAAAATTCGAAAAATAATCCGGAATGGTTGCTACTCGACACGAAGAATTTTGAAAATTCAGGCCTGTTTTTGCTCTTGTGACATTTATCACGTTGCACTATTTACTGATTCAGGACATTTGCTGGAGGATTATCTGAAACGCTGAATAATTGGTTGAAAAAGACCAAAAAATCGGAACTTTACTACATGACGAACAATGTATACTTCCCGGTACTCTGGCTGTTGATTGCAGCCATGGTCGTTGGAATTGTGGCCATTTTGGCGGCCATTTCCTTTTTTCGCCAAACCATCGGTAAAGACCTGCAGGCCAGAAGTCAATTCCATCGCCAAATGGTTTTACTACAACAAATGCGCTGGGTATTGTCGCTTCTGGCACTGGCTATGACTGGTTTAGGTCTCTCTGCATGGTATATGGATACCACTCAAAAGGACAAAGCAACCGCTGAGACTCGTGCAGCATTGATGCCACAATACGACCGAAGCAAGGTCTGGGAGGCTCCCGATCCGTACCTGGCCCAAACGGATGAACAGGCTAACCTGATCGCCTATGGCCGCGATCTGGTGGCCCGCACGCAGGATTATTTTGGTGAAAACGGATTGGTGCGGCCTGGTAGCATAAACGCCATGAACTGTCAGAATTGTCACCTCGATGCCGGCAGCAAGCCATACGGAAACAACTATTTTGCCGTTTCCAGCACATACCCGCAGATGCGCGCGCGATCTGGATCCCTGGAAACCATTCCCAAACGAATTAATGATTGTTTCGAACGAAGTCTGAATGGTCAGGCATTGGATACTACCAGCCGTGAAATGCGCGCTATCATAGCCTATATGCAATGGCTGGGTACCAATATTCCCAAAGGTGAAAAACCCAAAGGCTCCGGACTGGCAGAGGTGCCTTTCCTGGATCGTCCTGCGGATCCGGTAAAAGGCCAGCAGATTTACGCTGAAAAATGTGCTTCCTGCCATGGCGCCAACGGCCAGGGTTTGCCAATGTCTGCTGATAGTCCAAGAGACTATCCGCCGCTTTGGGGCGATAAAAGTTATAACCAG
>JAEUUS010000292.1 GCA_016787545.1 Saprospiraceae bacterium | reverse complement strand
TTTTCAGAAGGGATTAAAGCAAATGATATTTATAAAAGTGTTAACTATTATGGAAGAGCATATTCCTATTTTGAGATAAAAAATTTTGAAAAAGCAAAAATGGATATTGAAAGTAGTCTTTTGAGTGAAAAGGTACATAAGGAAAGTATTAATAGTAATATTTATTGGCTTAAAGGATTGGTTGCCTCCTCTGAAGGAGATAAAAAATTAGAAATTGAGTGTTATGAAAAAGCGATTGCATTTTCTCCAGAAAATCAAGGGCTTAAAACAACTTTGGGACTTGCATTAATAGAAGATGACCAATTTCAAAAAGGGATTGAATTATTGGATAATGTTCTCAAGAAAAATAGTCAGGATGCATATGCATTGTGTAATAGAGCATTAGGTTTTATCAAAATCAGAGAATTGGAAAAGGCAAAGTCTGATTTAGATAACTCAAAAAAATTAGATAATGAAAATCCCCTTCTATATAAGAATTACTTCCTGTACTACAAAGAGAAAGGAGAAAAGGAAAATGCATGCGAAGCTATTGAAGAAGCCTTGAAGAAGAAAATGTCTGATTACGGAGGTGATGAGGACACAAAAGAATTGATACAAATGAAAAACGAATACTGCGCCTAACACCCCGGCATCCCACCGCCAGGCTTGAATTTATACCACAGCCAGCCCAGATCTTTCGCTACGCTCAAGATGACAACCCACGGGCTTTTGGCATAATCACGTTTCGTATATGCCGCATCTGGTCTTCACCAATGGATGAAATAACAGGGTGATGTCCAAATCTTTACCGCATCTCATTAGCTTTGCCCAAAACAAGCTTATCCTATGCCGAACATCCCTGCCAAGCGTTTCTACCTGATCTTACTTTCTCTTTTATTTTCCTTCTCCGCTATCGCTCAAGGTCTTCAATGGACCGCAGATGGCAACGCCTATTGGGTGGCAGATAAGGAAGGTATTGCACAGGTAGACTTTGCCACCAATCAAAAAACCATACTCGTTACTCCAGCCCAACTCACCCCCACCGGAGCAGCCAAACCACTGTCGGTCAGATCCTTCAAACCTTCCGCCGATGGCAAAAAGATCCTGATCTTCACCAACACACAGCGGGTATGGCGCTACGATACCCGCGGCGATTATTGGGTGTACGATCTCCCGTCGGCAAAACTCCGTCAGTTGGGAAGCAGCCTGCCAAAGGCATCCCTGATGTTCGCCAAAATATCGCCCGATGGTTTGTCGGCAGCTTATGTGAGCAAACACAATATCTACCTGGAAGACCTCGCTTCCGGAAAAATCACCCAGCTGACCAAGGATGGCACGGATAAAATCATCAACGGCACTTTCGACTGGGCCTATGAAGAAGAATTTGATTGCCGGGACGGGTTCCGATGGTCGCCCGACAGCAAGTCCATCGCCTTTTGGCAAATAGATGCCAGCGATGTGAAGTATTTCCTGATGATCAACAACACAGATTCCATCTATTCGTACACCATTCCGGTGGAATATCCCAAAGTGGGAGAAAGCCCCTCTGTTTGTCGGGTAGGTGTGATTAACCTGAAAAACAAAAAAACGCTGTGGATGAATGTTCCGGGCGATCAAAGACAACACTATATCCCCAGAATGGGCTGGGCCGCCAACGCAACCGATATTATCCTGCAGCAATTGGACCGGAAGCAACAGGAAAGCAAAATTTTCACCTGTAAGGCAGCCACGGGAGTTGCCACCCAAATTTATACCGAAAAAGACGAAGCCTGGGTAGATGTACAGGATGTTTGGGAGAATGCAGGCGGATTGGAATGGATAAACATGGGCTCAGAATTCATCTGGGCCAGCGAGAAAGATGGCTGGAGGCATTATTACCGGGTGTCCAGAAACGGACAACGGGAAGTGAATATCACACCGGGCGATTACGATGTGATCAGCTCAAGCTTATTAGATGAAGCAAACAACACGTTTTATTTCATGGCATCTCCCGACAATGCCACTGAGCGCTACCTCTACCGGGCCTCGCTGAACGGCACCGGTAAAGCCAGCCGGATCACGCCGATGGATCAAAAGGGATCCCATAGCTACCAGATCTCTCCCAACGGCCAATGGGCATTCCATAGTTTTTCCAATGCTGGATTTCCCACCGTTCGCGAACGTATTTCGCTCCCGGATCATCGCTCCCTGGATGGAGATGATGGCGTAGCGGCTAAATGGGCCAAACACGATCCAGGCAAAAACAAGGTGGAGTTTTTCCAGGTAACCACCTCAGAAGGCGTCACCATGGATGGTTGGATGGTAAAACCGGCAAATCTGGATACCACTAAGAAATATCCGGTGGTATTTTATGTTTACTCAGAACCGGCCGGCGCTACTGTTAAAAATGCCTGGAGAACGGGATCCAACGGACTGTATGATGGCGATATGGCAGCGGACGGCTATTGCTACATCTCGCTCGACAATCGGGGCACACCAGCGCCCAAAGGTCGGGCCTGGCGAAAGGCGATTTACCGAAAGATCGGCATTGTCAATATCCGGGATCAGGCACTGGGCGCACAGGCCTTGCTAAAACGCTGGCCATGGCTGGATGAAAACAGGGTGGCCGTGCATGGTTGGAGTGGCGGCGGAAGTGCTACCCTCAACCTGCTTTTCCAATATCCGGACACTTATCAAACCGGCATCTCCGTTGCTGCGGTTGCCGATCAGCTTTGTTACGACAATATTTACCAGGAACGTTACATGGGTCTGCCGCAGGAGAACAAGGAGGATTTTGTAGCCGGCTCGCCCGTCACCCACGCTAAAAACCTGAAAGGCAATTTGCTGTACATCCACGGCACCGGCGACGACAATGTGCACTTTCAAAACGCCGAACGTCTGGTAAACGAGTTGGTCAAACACGGCAAGCTCTTTCAATACATGGCCTACCCCAATCGTTCCCATGGCATTGGGGAAGGAGAAGGCACCTCAGAGCACCTGAAACGTATGTTTACCCAGTATTTACGGGAAAAATGCCCAGGTGGAGCGCGGAGCAGGGAGATAAGGCTGGAGATCAGACCTTGAGCAGAGCTCATGTATCCCGGAATGGTATTCCGGGAAGTGGCATTTTCAAAATGTCACGGCTACGCCGTTCTGCCACAACAATAACATCCTTTCGCCCTTTGGGCTAATGGAATGTCACGGCTACGCCGTTTTATGGTGTTGCCGCAATGCTTTGTGGGAGTCATATTTGAGAAAGCCGATCCAAAACACACATTCAACTTGTGTACATACCTCGGCCGGATTAAAATTTTACTCGGATTTTTATCGGCAACCTTTTTACAAAACCCCTTGTTTCTTTCTTTTGTACAAAAAAACAGTTCCCATCACATGAATATGTGCATTTTCCACCTCTTTGTTTACCTGCTGCTTGCCAACGCAACACTGGCACAGAACACCATAACAGGCACCATCCAAAGTGGTGGTCTTACGCGGGAATACCTCTTGTATATTCCGGCTGCATATACCGGCAATACAGCGGTACCCCTGGTATTCAATCTGCATGGCTACACTTCCAACAATTTAGAACAGATGTTCTATGCCGATTTCCGGCCGATTGCCGACACGGCCAATTTTCTGATCGTGTTGCCTAATGGCACCATTGATGCCCAGGGGAATCGCTTCTGGAACACTTTTTTGGGCAATTCCAATGTGGATGATGTTGGCTTTATGCGGGATTTGCTTAATACCCTGCAAGCCAATTATAACATAGATGCCAACCGGGTGTACAGCACAGGCATGAGCAACGGAGGCTTTTTAAGTTATTCCTTAGCCTGCGAACTCAACGACCGCATTACCGCCATTGCCTCCGTAACCGGCAGTATGATCCAGTCCAAGCTCAATGCCTGCAACCCGGCGCGCCCGGTACCTGTGATGCAAATCCATGGTACTGCCGATAATACGGTGCCTTATAACGGATCTCCGGTAGCCACATTTGTATCTATACCCGTATTAGTGAACACCTGGGCAGGATTCAACAATTGTGATCCAACGCCTGATATTACCCAGGTACCTAACACCAGCACCACAGATGGTTGTACCGCAGAGCATCATGTATATACCGATGGCGACCAGGGCAGCACCGTGGAGTTTTACAAAGTAAATGGCGGCGCACATACCTGGCCTGGCTCGGCGTTCAATATTGGGGTAACCAATCAGGATTTCAGTGCCAGTAAAGAAATCTGGCGGTTTTTCAGGCAATATCAGTTGAACCAGCTTTCGGATACGCATACCCCTGAATCGCTTGCGGCGTCCTGGACCCTCTTCCCCAATCCGATGCAGGATAATTTTATGCTCCAATCCACGGATCAACGTCCGGTGAAGCGGATTCAGGTTTTTGATGCCATGGGTAAATTGCAACAGACACTTTTGCCCAACACCATCGGTCAAATAGACATAGCAACCAGTCAATGGGCCAATGGTATGTATTGGGTGGTTATTGAACAGGAAGCGGATGTGACGCAGTTGAAAGTGGTGAAGAGCAATACCTTTAAATTTTGATAGCAAACAACTGACTTATATGAAACATACTGGCAAAATATTTCTGGTTTCAATCCTTTTATTAGTTTCCTTTTTCCAAACCCGTTTGGTTGCCCAGTGGGCTTTGATGGATAGTCCATTCCCAGGCTGGATACATGATATCAAGTCATTTGCCGGCGGTTATGTATGTGCCACCTATCAGGGCTTGTACCGCTCAACCGATAACGCACAAAGTTGGCAATATTTTATACCAGAAGGCTTTATTCCGGATGGTGTAAGAGAAATGGAAGTCTCTGGCGCCTCGGTTTTGTTGCGAACACAAAACAACCGATTGTTTTTTAGTAGCGACTACGGCAACTCTTTTCAGGAAATGGAAACAAGTTCTATTCCGAAGCCAATTCAAATGTACGAAATATGCCTTTTCAACGAATATGTTTATCTTGTGACGCCCATAGTATTATACCGAACTGCGAACCTTGGCGCGCAATGGGAAACAGTATCAGGACAAGTGAGAGACTTAAACGAAATAGATGGCAAACTATACGAATCCAGTATCAATAAAATTCGAGTTTCCACCAACGAAGGAGAAACCTGGACTGATTTATCAGTTTCTGGCATAGATATACAGGATTATTATGTGAGTGGAGATACCATATTGTTTATTCAATGGCATAAACCTTTCGTCTGGCGGACTGTAAATGGAGGGCAAACTTGGCAAAAATCGGATTTCACCAATAGTAATTATAGCAATTTTAATTATTTTTTTCGATTTAATCAACGTATCTATTTAGACGTTGGTTATGGTGTTTTTGCCTCAGACAACATGGGACTGACATGGTATACTATTGGCAGCAACCAAAACCTCACCACTACGAGATCAGTTTTTGCAGACAATAATCTCATTCTAAGAGGCTCTGATTATGGCATTTACCGAGCCTTGAATGGCAACTTCCCTTATCAATTGGCGTCAAATGGGCTGAAAGCGGGTTTCCCGAACACAATTCGCAGCATAAACGGCCTTTTGTATGCCCCATCTAATAGTGGACTTTATCAATTATCGGCGGATGAAGAGCATTGGGAAAACAAGCAACTTGGCGCTTTGGATTCTCTACGAGAGTGTAATGATATTATTTATTCATTAGGCCGGTTTATAGCAGGCAATTTATACTCTGATGATAATGGTCAAACCTGGACATCAAATACTTCGATACATACATACAGGCGGTTTGATATGGCCAGTGGAATGTTAATCTCGTACGGAGATGCACAATGCTATTATTCAAATAATACTGGTCAAAGCTGGGAAAATACAGATTTTGCATTTTCCATATACGGTGGTGGGGATTTTGCCATGTCTTTTAATTGCATCAAGGACACTCTTTGGGGCATTGGAGAAGCAAAACGGGTGATGTATGCTGAAAATGGTGGCCAGATTTGGAAGCCCTTTGGAAACCCTTTGAATTTCCCTATTTTCGATTTTCCGTGGTTTACCCACATTACAACATTAGACCACAGATTGGTATTAGAAGTATTCAGTGACTCCACAGGCCATAAATTATGGGTCAGCGACGACAAAGGGCTTACCTGGACATCTAAATCTCCACCAGCTGAAACAGGGAATATTCTGCATTCTATATATCACAATGGAATTTGGATAGTGGCATGTTCACCGGGTGGCGTATTTTTATCCATTGACAAAGGCGATAGCTGGACGCCTTTTAACGATGGGCTTTTGGTAAATGAAGCCAGTTTTTTAGCGTTTCACAAAGGTGAAATTTGGGTGACTGGAGGCGCAGGCACATACAAACGGCCCTTGAATGACCTGGTTTTGAGCACCCCAAACCTTGGAAATACTTATGGTATGACCATTATGCCAAACCCTGCAAGCAACACTTTTCAGGTGGAATGTCCTGGAATTAGAGGGAAAATCCAAATTTTTGATAATCTGGGCAAGTCCATGTATATGGACAATGACTTCAATGATTCAGCCATGATTTCTGTACATCAATTCCCAGCGGGAATTTACAGAGTGGTCATTTCAAATGGAAGCTTGGTTGTGGAGAAGAATATCGTGGTGACAAAATAAAGTAGAATCAATCGTTGTATTGTAGCTAAACCGTTGCTTTTTCTAACTTATTGGATCATCTTACCGTACCACTATTTTGGCTTCAGACCTATAAGGTTTTTGGAAACCTTATAGGTCTGAAGCCAAAATGTCCATCAGTTTGATGGCAGTCACGCTTCTGTTATTGCACCTCTCTTATTTCAAAATAAGAACAAACTACCTGTGTCCGCCAGGGGCGTATACCAACGCGGCCTTCTATTCCTGGAGGTGTTGCGATCTGGTAACGCAAGACCTTGTCAACAAAAACCGATACCCGTTCCGGAGTGACTTGCACCAAAAATTGATATTCCGAACCTTCCTCAATAGCAAAAGGCACACCTGAATCCAGGTGCTGGTAGTCATCCCAATGATCGCCTGTGCGGGCTCCAACTTGTTCCAGCAGCATGGTTTTCCCGTCTAATAAGAGATTATAATATTGATAGCGGTCTTCCACCTGTTTCCACCCCAGAATTATGCCTGCGTTTGCCGTTTCACTACCCATTTCGGCATGTTGGGCATAGCCGTTAAATTGGATAACGGCATAGAGACTGAAAGCAACTGATCCGTAATCGTATCGCGATAATAAATATTGATACATGCCGCTGCCTTGTATAATATGGAATTGAGGAGTTATATTCCAATCTCCTTCCCGATGAAGTGTTTTCCAATCTGAATAGTCGCAAAATTGCTCTTGTCTGACACCTCTGTCAACATCATTAATGGAAATCAGATCAAAGAATCTGTTGCCACTACTTTCTATTTGCAGATTAATATTTCGTGCGGTATAGTTATTACGCCTAAGGGCACTCAGAGGGTCTATAGGGATCCGGCCGCTCACTCTCTGAAAGCGGTTATCACCATTACTGGGTTGCATCTGGTTATTATTAAGTAATATTTTAATTTTTAATTGGGTATTGCTCAATCCAGCCAGATAGTCAAGCAAAGTCAATAAATCCTGAATATTATTTTGGTTAGATAATTCAATAATTAGCTCCCCTTTCTCCGGAATAATCAGATTTTCCAGAATGGGTGGCGCCAACTTTGCAAACTTTTCTTGTTTCGGCCGGGCTTGCAGTTGAATCGTATTTAAATCCCCCCATTTCCCGGCAATGGTATTTTCCGGCAATGTAATAAAATAGCCTTCGTTAAAACGAATTTGATGTTCCTGTTCAAGAAATTGAAGTAAAGGAATGGTATATCGCTTGAAATTCGTATTGGTACTATGTGGCCTCAACAACGGCCTCCCACTTTCCTGATTCAAATTCCATCCTTTTAACTTGGATAAATACCCTTCACTGATCTCGCACACAACGGCGAGCTGTGCCTGCTTGATCCCTAATACTTCAAGCGCTATGAGTAACCCTGTCTGGAATATCCCGTAGTAGTCTTTTTCGTGGATCGGTTTCATAAAATAATTTCCACAAAAA
>JAEUUS010000289.1 GCA_016787545.1 Saprospiraceae bacterium | reverse complement strand
CATATTCCCAACCTGAAGGAAAAAACACTGCGTTACCCCGGTCATATTGCCCTTATTACAGCCTTGAAAGACAGCGGGTTTTTCTCTGAAGAACCTGTAAAAATCAATGGAGTGGATGTTTCTCCACTCGAATTTTCCTCTACCATCTTGTTCAAAGAATGGAAGCTGGGACCAACGGAGGAGGAGTTGACGGTTATGAAAGTGATTGTGGAAGGAATCCAGGATGGAACGCACAAGCGCGTGGAATATGATCTGATGGATCGTTACGATGAAAACAAGGAGATGTCGTCAATGAGTCGCACCACCGGTTTTACCTGCACTGCTGCTGCCAATCTGATTGCCCGGAGGATGTTCACCGACAAAGGGGTTTTTCCACCGGAGTACGTAGGCAGGGATAAAATCTGTTTTGACTTTATCCTGAACTACCTCAAACAGAGGGGCGTGGAATGGCGGGTTTCGGAATGATTCCCATAAAGTCTGTCAGATGCTTTTTGCCACCATCAGGTAAAATATAACTATAGGAGGCAGGGAAACAAGTGTGCCCAAAACACCCCACCAGTTCATTAATCTATTCATTTTCAATGCGTTATCCGGCTCATTTTGAATGGTTGCATATATTTTTTCCTGCAGGAAGATGAGTGGTACGGATAGCAGCCACATAACGATCATCAGGATAATGGAATAAAAAAGCCAGGGCTGTTGGTGTGTTCCCCCAAAAGCAGACGCCAAAAACAAGCCGTTGATCACTGTTAAAGCAATCCCGGGAACAGTGAGGTACAGATCTGTTAGGTACAGGAGTCGGGCTGCGAAGGATAAAAGCGCTTTGTCTCCGGAATAATAGGCGAACAAAAACCAAACCGGCCCTGCTATCATATTGCCCATGAACATCACTACCCCAAAAATATGTAGTATTTTATGCCATTGATAAGAAAGCAGCAGATGGAATGGAAGTAGACCCCAGAATTCAGCAAGGGTTAAGACCATTAATATTAATCCATTGAGCAATGCTGTAATGGCTCCTTTTGATATGGTCATAATCTGTCATTTTTGTTCAGAGACCTACCCAAGAAACCGCTCCGCAATCTTTAACGGCCGGAATATATAGCGCTTTTTAGTATGGTGACCGCCACTGCGTTGCAGTATATCCTGAAGCGTTGCCAACACCGTGAGCAGGTATTGGCCTTTATTTAACATCACACAATCGGCGTGCGCGGCACGGGCAGCATCCGTCACTTCCGATCGGGTGGCGATGCCGCTTTTATTGAGGGTTTCCAGCACTTGAGTGGCCCAGATAACAGGCACATGTGCTGCTTCACAAAGCCACAGTATCTCCTCCTGGATTTCACTGAGCCGTTCAAAGCCGATTTCCACAGCAAGATCTCCACGTGCTATCATGACCCCAAACACCCGCTCGTGCATGCCTTGATAAAGCAAAGAAGGCAGGTTTTGCACCGCTTCAGCCGTTTCAATTTTCAATATAATGGGTAATGCCGGCTTGCCAAAATTAGATAATATCTGTTGTAATTCCGCTACATCTTCAGCAGTCCTTACGAAAGAAAACCCCAACATATCCGCATGGGCCACAGCAAAAGGAATCACCGAACGATCATAATCTGTGAGACACCGAACAGAAAGGTGGGTGTCCGGGAAATTGATACCTTTTTCGGCTTTTAGCCGGGGTTTTAAGGCAGAAACCCTCAGCATATACAATTCTGCAACCTGTTCGCCGGAGGTTTCCACTACTGCCTCGAACAAACCATCATCGAATAATACCCGATCCCCGGTGCGCAAATCTTTTATCACTCCGGGCAGGGTGCAGCCCACTACTTTTTCCCGGCGATCTATTTTAGCATCCATTTCTGCCAGAAAAAATCGCTCACGTTCTCGCAGTTTCACACGTTCCTTTTTCCAACCCTTTCCCAAAATGCTGGTGCGAATTTTAGGACCAGCCAGATCCACATACACCTTACAAGGTTTGTTCAAGGATTTAGCGGCTTTGCGAACATGATGAATCATTTTTGCCCAGGTATCCGGACCATCATGAGCAGCATTGATACGGGCAATATTCATACCCGCTTTCAAGAGCGATTTTACAGCAGCATAATCCTCTGCCAGCGCACTTTCAAACGTGACCATTAAATGAGGAATAGCCTCGTCCGGTTTTTCTCCGAACAAGGCCGCGGCCCGTTTCCGAATACTTTGTACCCCGTAATGGGCATCAATTTCAGACAAACTTCCTTCCGGAAATCGAAACCCCAGCCGTTGCAACACTGCCTGAACCTGTCGCATACAATGACTTTCAGCACTGGCCAGCGACGACAATCCGGCATCGTGCAAAGAATCCTGAAGTGGGCGCAAATCTTCCTTTCTTAGGGCCAGATAATGCAACAAATTGCGAAAACTAAGCTGCTGCGCGCGCGGGAGCACGAGGGTCTGGTTTCTGAATTTTTCCTCTGCGGCAACCTGGTTCTCGTAAATACGTTCCAGGTCAGATCGGAGACTGGCAATTTCTGGCGACATAAGCCTGAAAGGTAAGGGGTTCACCGCTAAGTACGCTAAGTGCCCGAATAGAGAGGTCACCGCCAAGTACGCTAAGTGCGCGAAATCAGATTAAAAATTGCCAATTTTGCGCACTTTGCGTACTTAGCGGTGCATAAACTTATCAAATAAATAACATGTGAGTCCCTACCCCACTGCCTTGTTTGTAGAAATCGCCAACGGTAATCACGCCGTCAACCCCGTCGTAGAGATCTTCTTTTTTGTAATGGAACATATCCATGGCCAGCTTGCAGGCCCAGAGCTTTACGCCTGAAGCCGACAGAATTTCCAGAAACTCCTGGACATCCGGCATATCAATGCGTTCCATTTCTTTTTTCATCATATGGGTAGCAAGCGCTTCTACCCCGGGCAAACCGCCCAGAAGTGTTGGCATATGCATGGCAGGGTTACCTACCGTGGCAATATGCAGGTGTTCCAGCTTTTCTTTGTGAATGGCTTCCAGGCCAAAGAAGGTGAAAAACATTTCTGCTTCAATGCCTTCCATACGAGCGCCATTGGCCAGTACAAAAGCCGCATATACGTTCTCCAAAGTAGCCTTGGAGAGGATGATCATCATTTTTTTGATGTCGCCGTTATTTTCGTTCATGACTTTGAATGTTTAGACGGTGGACGGTGGACGGTAGACGGTGGACGGTGTGCTTAAGCCGTAGGCCGTCAACCGTAGGCCGTAAGCCGTCAACCGTAGGCCGTTATTAAATACAACTGGCTGGTTTGGGGATACCGGCAATTTTAGAAGCCGTTTTGAGCGGGGCAATCGGGAAGAGTTGGTAAAACTCCTTGATGTCTACTACGCCGCTTTTACCGATTTTACGAATGCTGAGGGGAACATCGTTTTTGAATTCGGTTTGGAGGTAATTGATCACATCCCAGTGCCTTGCGCCCATATCTACATTGGCTTCCTGGGCGAGTGCGGTTCCGATTTCTTTGTTCCATTGCTGGAAGTTGGTGAGGTAACCTTCTTCATTTACCTGAATGGTTACGCCTGCTATGTTCTTATCCATGATTTGGTGTGTT
>JAEUUS010000282.1 GCA_016787545.1 Saprospiraceae bacterium | reverse complement strand
CCCATATTCAGGAGTCGCTCCACGAATTGGCCCATGCCTTTGATATTGTTCAGGTCGTCTACCTGAGGAGCTGCAACGCCGCCTTTCCGGGAACCTTTGCCTTTTGCGGTTTGTGCTTCGGTGCGTTGGAGCAGTTCGGCTTGCAGCTGTTCCATTTCAGTGCGGGCCTGAGCGAGTTGTATTTGGAGGGCATCGCGTTCCAGTTCGAGCGCAATGGACTTTTGTTCGAATTCGGCCAGGCGTTCCTGGGTTTGTTTGAAGCCCTGGTACAAAACATCCCAATCGCCCATTTCCTTTTTTATATAGGCTAACTGAGCAGAAAGGGCGCCATTTTGGGCGCGCAAGCTATTGGTAAGCACTTCCAGGGCTGTTACTTTTTGGGCGTATTGGGTGGCGGCATTTTCTGCGTCGGCGATGCGGGCAGCATTCAGCGGGGCATCCGGCAGCAGCGTAGCGCGTTCCTCTTCCAGCATATGCACCATGGTGCGCAGTTTTTCCACCTCCAGAGATGCCCGGCGGAAATCGGCTTCGCGGAGATCGTGCTGGTGTTTTACGTGCGTGTACAGTCGCGCGAGTGTGTTTTTCTCCTGTTCCATTCTGCCTAATGCGGCGCGTACGTCACGTTCATACGTGCCACCGCGGAGCGACCAGCCAAAGACCACCCCGGCCATGGCGACAACGCCAAACAGCAGCCAGAAAAAGATCGGATCATCGGCAATGAAATCCATGGCGGGTACTTCCTTTGAGCGGAAAAAGGATGAAAAATAGGGGTATTCGTTCAGACAAATTTCTAAACTTTTTGGAAATCAAGGAATTAGAGTTGAAAAAATTTCTGTTTTTTACGAAAAAAAGCCGTTTTCAGGACATTGCTTCTTTAAAACCTTTCTGAAATGCTGAAAAAAAACGTCCGGCAAGCAGAATCTGTACCGGGCTTTTCTACTTTTGCCCCATTATTCAGCACCACAAAAATTTGCAGGACAATATGGACGAAATTAAAAACTCGCGTGGCAAGGGATACTGCATTCTCTACATCCTTATGGGCTTGTTTTTCCTCACTGCTGTGATTCTCATGCTCTACAACCGTAGTTCCGTATTGGACTTCGGCCGTTAATACGCCACAGGCTATTATTTCTTAGAACCGCAAGAGACGCCCGGCTCTGTTGCGGTTTTTTGTTTTTGCCCACATTAAACACATTCCCCACATTAACCACATTAAACACATTCCCCACATTTCCATGGCTCTTAAACACATCCTTTTCGATAACGATGGTACCATTGTAGATTCCGAGATTATTGCTTCCCGGATCATGCTCCGGCATTTGAAGCACCACGGGTTTTCTATTTCAGAGCCGGAATACAATATGCGTTTTCCGGGTCTGCGCACCCGCGATATTTTGATAGCGCTACGGGAAGAAGAGGGTTTTATGCCGCCGGAAAATTTCATTCATCAGGTGCATGAGGAACACAACCAGGAGTTTCATCGCTCGTTGAGGGCTATTCCGGGCATGACTTCCCTGTTCCGAAGCTTGAAAATTCCTAAAAGTATGGTATCAAATGGCAGCGTCCGGCATGTGGATACCTGTTTGAGAAGGGTAAAATTGCGCAGTGCAGTAGACGGACACATCTTTTCAGCGGAGCAAGTGGGTAGTCCAAAGCCCTCGCCCGATGTGTACTTGTATGCCCTGGAAATCCTGCGTTTGAAGCCCTCTGAGACCTTGGTAGTGGAAGACAGTGTGACGGGCGTTATGGCTGCAAAAAGTGCTGGTATTCAGGTGGTTGGATTCCTGGCTGCCACTCATATACACGACGGACACGGCGATAAACTCCAGGCCGCCGGGGCAGACTTTCTGATCCCCGATGCGAAGGCTCTCCACAGCCTGTTGAAAAAAAAAGGTGCGGTTTGAGAAATTTTTTTGTTAAAACTCTTGACAGTTTCAAAAAAAATCCCGGCCTTTGCATCAGTTTTCATTTGGTTTTTTGGGGTTTATTAGCCGTCAGTCGCGCAAGCGTTCTGGCGGCTTTTCATTTTAGGGCGGTTTTTTGGAGAGGAGAGGAGTTTTTTTCACCGCAGAGGTGCTGAGGCGCAGAGGGCGTTATCTCCGCGCCTCTCCGTCTCTGCGGTGAAAAAATAGACTTTTGAGACGCTCGCATGAAATCACAGAAAAAATTTACGTCCTTTGTGCAAGGTATTTGCAACTTTTGTGGAACGATATTGTTGTAGAAGTTAAACAGAACGGCCGTGCAATCAAACGAACAAGTAGATGTGATCATTTACCGGGTACGCGAAAGCGGCCTGGAAGTGTTTTTGGTAGATCAGGGTACAGAAGGCGCACTCTCAGCGCCATTTACCGATCCAGGCGCTCCGGAGCGACTTACCGCTCATTGCATTGAGCTCGATCCTGTGGCTGATGCCAATGGCGAAACCCGCAAGGCTATTGCCATTGAAGCCGACTGGCACGAAATCCCTTCCCTGCGCGCGCTCGTGTACGAGGATTACCGTGTAGCCAAAGAAAAAGCCAAGTTGCACCTTAAGCACTTCGCCGACGATTTTGAAAAAGGAACTTATGTGGCCGTAAAAGAGGCCTTCAAACGCGTGCTCCCCGCACAATACGCCTTCCTGAAAGAACTCAAAGACATCATTGCCGACAAGAACCAGGCTAAGTCCGTGTAGGCTTTTGTAACAACAAAGGTTTTTTTGAACCACAGAGGTACGGAGGACACAAAGAAGGTTTTTGAACCACAAAGGCACGGAGTGCACAAAGAAGGTTTTTGAACCACAAAGGCACAGAGGACACAAAGAAGGTTTTTGAACCACAAAGGCACAGAGGACACAAAGGATATTTTAAGTTTATTCCCTTTGTGTTCTCCGTGCCTTTGTGGTTCAAAAAAAAACCTTAGTGCCTTTCGTGTCTTAGTGGTAAAAACATCTTTGTATTAAACCCTTCGCAAGTTGTAAATCATCACAACCACCCGCTCCAGCACAGGCCGATAAAATCTTTGACCGCGCCTGAAGCGGCAACTACCGCATCGTCGGGATGCCTGGTGCGCAGGAAATCCAGGGTGTTTTGCGCGCGCGAAACGGCCGGTTCTACCAGCGCAGCATCCGGTGTTTGCCAGCGTTTTTCTATTTCCTGATAGTATTCCGGCACTTTTTGCAGCATAACAGGCCATTCAGGGTGTTTTTCCAAACGTTGTAAATCTGCCAGCACATCGCAGCGTGTTGGATCAAACAGCACACTGCCTTGTCGGGCCACACAATCGTGAACCGCCGCGCGGAGTTGCGTGAGTTGTTTTTGTTGTTCCGGTTTTAGCTGCGTAGAATCAATGGCGGCCAGTGTTTCTTCCAGTTCGCGGGCTTTGGCCAATCTGGAGGCGGCATCTCCGCTTAGTGGCGGTAGCGGCCAGTGCAGCGTCTCCTTTTTCAGGCGCACTTCGAAAAAATCTTTTCGGGCAAAATTCTCCCAAAACTCGTGTTGCGCCCGTTGCAGGCGGTCGGCTGGAGCATTGCACTGCACCAAAAGCAGCGCCGAAACCAGAAGAAGGGGGGCGCTACGCATTTTTGGCATTCAGGTTTATACCGGCGTAAAAGCCGAGGTCTTTGCTTTTGAGCAGTTTTACCCAAAAAGCAATTTGTCCGGTGTGGTAAGAATAGTGTTCGCATACATGCACGGCGATGGCGATACCGCTCATTTGAAAACCCTGCACGGTGCGTTCGCGCAGCATTTCCTCCTGACTGGCTTGTCGGATCACCTGCGTGGCCGCATTTACGGTTTCCTGCAGTTTTTGGAGAAGTTCGGCTTTGGTGTACCCGCCTTCAGTCGCAAATTCCGCATCGCGCACCCGTTGATCCGGCTGACCAGCCAGCGAAGACAATACGTATTGAGTAATGTTTCCGCAGAGATGCAGCATCAGGTTGCCCACGCTGTTGGAGGCCGCGTTGGGGCGCTGCCAGAGTTCTTCCTCGCTGAGCTCCGCCAGGCATTTTGCTATGCGTGGCGTGTTCATTTCCATATGCCGGGCTGTTTGTTCGGCGAATTCGGTGAGTTCGGTGGTCATTTTTTCCAGCGTTCCAGTTTGGGGATATTCATGGTAAATAAGCCAGCCAACAGGCCAGGAATACCAAAAGATTTGACCTTGTCTTTGACAATCACTTTCATCTCCTCCACAGTAATATCCGGCCTGGTAAAGGCCCCGTTCTCCCAGCAATGTGAACAGAATATCAGACTTTTGGAGCCATCAGCGTTGGTTCCGCCTCCTGCAGTATCGCGCTTCAT
>JAEUUS010000261.1 GCA_016787545.1 Saprospiraceae bacterium | reverse complement strand
GGGTCTTTCAGGTCGCCATCGCGGAAGTACTCAGCCATGGTCAGACCGGAAAGCGCTACACGGGCACGTGCGCCTGGTGGTTCGTTCATCTGACCGAATACCAGAGTAGCCTGAGATTTAGCCAGTTCTTTTTTATCTACTTTGGAGAGGTCCCAACCGCCTTCTTCCATAGAATGCTTGAAGTCCTCGCCGTATTTGATTACGTTAGATTCGATCATCTCGCGAAGGAGGTCGTTGCCCTCACGAGTACGCTCGCCCACACCTGCGAAAACGGACATACCGTCGTACGCTTTAGCGATGTTGTTGATGAGCTCCATGATCAATACGGTTTTGCCTACACCGGCGCCACCGAAGAGACCAATTTTACCACCTTTTGCGTATGGCTCGATCAGGTCGATAACTTTAATACCGGTGTACAGGATTTCACGCTCGGTAGAGAGGTCTTCGTACGCCGGTGGTTTGCGGTGGATAACGTAGGCGTTTTTGCCTTTTTCCACGTGACCGATACCGTCGATGGCTTCACCTACTACGTTGAAGAGGCGGCCACGCACTTCTTCTCCCACAGGCATAGCGATAGGAGCGCCGGTGTCAACACATTCGATGCCACGCATCAGACCGTCGGTAGAGTCCATTGCGATGGTACGAACGCCATCTTCACCGAGGTGGCGCTGCACTTCGAGTACCAGTTTGGTGCCGTCGGCGCGGGTGATTTCAAGCGCGTTAAGAATTTCAGGCAGGCTGCTGTCTGGACCGCTAAAGTCAACGTCCACAACGGCGCCGATAATTTGTTTGATACGACCGATATTTGCCATAGTTGCGAATTAAATTTGGTATCCGGTGCAGGTTTTGTGGCATCCGGCGACCGGAAAATGGATGCCCCTTTCAAAAAGCCGCGCAAAAGTACGATTCTTTTGGTAAAAAAAGCATTGTAACGGCTTTTTTTCGTGCCAAAGAAAATTTTGAGGTTGGCACTATCAGTCCTGATTCACAAACTTTTGATTCTGAATGGACTTCCCCGTATCGGCTGCTTTAGCTGTCGAAAATATCCGCGTTATCCGGCAGCTGAAGCAGCCGGTACGGTACTGTCTTCCACCCACTTTTCATAGGCCTCATTGGCCCTCACTTCCAGGCGCATGATGCAGGGCGTTTCGTAAGGATGCAATTCCTGAACAGCCTTCTCCAGCGCAATTTCCAGTTCCAGGCGGGTTTTTAGTATAGATACCCACTCACCATCCTGCTGCACAGCGCCCTGCCACCAGTAAGCACTGCTGATGGGGAAAATATTGGCGCATGCTGCCAGTTTGCGCTCCACCAGTGTATTGGCTATTTGCCGGGCGGTAGCTTCGTCGGGGTGGGTAGTGTAAAAGAGGAGGAAGGGCATGATTAGAAATGTTTGAGAGATTATTTGGCATAGCAAGGTTGTGCATTCAAAATAAACGTGGGTTGTCATCCCGCGCAGCGGGACCTACACAAGCCAGGCTACGCACAATTCACTTGAGCAAAGGGAGAACCACGAAACCTGGCTTGTGTAGGTCCCGGTACCCGGGATGACAACCCACGTTGTATTAAAAGCCAATACCATCTGGACAAAGGCATTAAACCCACAACAAAAGTTTTAATTATCGCTTTACCCGGACATCTATAATGTTTATGTTAACCCTCTATCGTCCCATTATCATTCTCCCAAAACCTTGGACAATATAAAATTCACATACACCTCATCCGGATTTTGCAAGCCCAGGCGGTTGTTACTGAGGTGCAGCAGACTGGGCAGTGCCATATCCAATTTTGGACCGTATTCCTTGAAAATCAATCGATTGCCTTCTGCCCAGCGCGACCACTCTGGCTGTTCCTTATCAAATTTGTCGCGATCCAGGGCTTTCCAGAGTTCCTGAAGTGTGGCGCGTAAATCTTTCAGTTGTGGCTCCAGATTAGTGGCAAAGCTATTCAGGATGAGTTCCTGATCTTCTGCTGGCATGTTCGCTTCACCACTGAAAAACAAGGGAAGCCATTGCCGGGTTAGCTGTTCAAAATAGTTGTTGGCCTCTTTGAAGTTTAACCCTGCTGCATGAACGGTTATCACATGCATCCTTAAGGCATCAAACATAGCATCTCCATAGGTATATTGATCCCGTGCCAAACGGTCCAGAATGACTCTGCTACTCAAATGAAAATAGGATTCTGCCATAGACAATGCCTCCTCGCCGCCAAACCGGTCCGCCTCCGGCACATATGCCTGCTCCTGCCATTCCCCACGCCCCTCCATCCAGCCCTCAAACGCCGGACGCAGGGTTTCTTCCATCCAGGTCTCTTCCCCGCGCATGCGTATCCGCAGGTGCTGCCCTTTTTCATCCTGATACCGGATAAAAAACGCCCGCGCGCCGCGGTTGGCCCAAATATATTGTTGTAAAAATGGCCGCAAACCGCGCACCAGAAAAACATCCTGATGTTCGAGCGGGTAGAAGTGTATGGATAGCCAGGACATGATGGTAGGTACAGGCGGGTTCAGCCGCCGATTGAAGGGGGGTGAGGGGGTTGAAGGGGTTGAGGGGTTTGAAGGGTTTGAAGGGTTTGAAGGGGGTTTGAGGGGGGAGGATTGTAGCCCCAATACATTGCTGGGGAAATAAAAAAGCCCTCAACTCGTAAAAGTCAAGGGCTCTTTTCTGTGTGGCGGAGGCAGGACTTGAACCTACGACCTTTGGGTTATGAGCCCAACGAGCTACCAACTGCTCCACTCCGCGATTTAGCGGCTGCAAAGGTAATAGCAATTACTTGACACTTCCAAATGGAAATGAAAAATAAGTCGTTTTTAGTGGAGATCATGGCACCTGTCTGCCGCGAAGATACCCTGATGAAAGGCTTCTTCAAAGAGCGACATGCCCGCTAAATCGGTGTGTGCCAGTATAATACGTGGATGCACCGACTCCCGGGCAGCCCGCAATGCCGGGCTGGATAAAAATCCTTTCACCGGACTAATCATCCCATGTCCCCAGCGTTGAATGGTCATGCTCTCCAGCCACTCATCAATATTCGGGTGGGCCTGACGCAGGTCTGACAGCACAAATTCCTGCCAATGCGCCTCGTCGTGGGTGTACAACTCCCTGCGCAGGGCCAGCGCATCCGGCCCGTCGAAAGCGCAATAATAGGTAATGACCTGTTTGGCGTGCTGCAGGGCATAGGATTGATGCTGTGCATTGATATACCCAAGCCCTTTGGCGCCGTGAATCACATTGTCCCAACACAATGGTATGCCAGACCCCGCCGGCATTTCCCTAAGCACGAGCGTTGCCACCAGCCAGGGAGCATAATGAAAAGCCTCCGGCTGGGCGTTTGCTTTGGGCAAAAGGTGTTTATTCACATACTGTGGCGTGGCTAGCACCACCTTTTCAGCCTTAATGAGCACCGACTCGTTTTTTGCCGCATCAAATACTTTTACCGCAACCTCCGATGCGCCGGGTATTACCTCGTACGCCAGATGCTGCGTTCTCCCGCGACCCTTCAAATGCCCGGCAAGCAAGTTTGCCAGATACCCGTTGCCTTCAGGCCAGGTGAGTACATTGTCCTGATGACTCTTGCGCGCCGCAAAATAATGGATACCCGCCCAGGCAGATACCCGCTCCAGCCCAACCCCATAATCGTCCAGACAACAATAACGCACATGCTCCAGCAATTCCGGGGCAGAAAACCCCTGCCGTTGCATCCATTCCGCCATGCTCAGTTGGTCCAGCTCCCGAAAAGATGGATCATCGGAACACTTTCGCAGAGGTATATCAAACAGGTATTTCCCATCGGCGCCGCGGCGAGCCTTGAATTCTCCCATTTTGTGGAAAAAAGCCTGTATTTGCGCCTGATTTTCGGCAGAAACCCCGTATTGCGGGATCAGGCCTTCCTGCCATTTCTCGCGTATGTACAGGCGCGCCTGAGGTGCGGCACAAAGTGCCCGTTCGTGGTAAACCGGGTTGCCCCGATCATCCAGCCTTTCTACAATACCATGCATTTGCAGGAACTGAATCAATGCTTCATCTTCCCGATTCGGTATGGGCAAATAATGCGCACCCAACGGGAAAGCGGTGTGCTCGTTGCTGCCCGAGCGGGAATTTCCACCGGGTTGTTCGTCCATATCCAGCAACAAAAAATCCTGAATACCTTTTTTATCCAGGGCCATGGCAGTGGTCAAGCCACTGATGCCGCCCCCAACAATCAGAAAGCGTACCCGCTCCTCCCTGCTCACCGCCGGAAAATCCTTCACCCAAAGCCGATGCCCCAATGTGGCCGGTGCGCCGGAAAAACGCACCACCCAACGCCGGGCAGTTTGTTTGCAGGCGGTCCAGAACGTGGCGGCGAGGGCCAGCAGACCAAGCTGTTTCAGGAATCGCCTGCGCCCCGGGTCAATATTTACTCCATTCTTCATCGAAATAGCGTACCAGGATTTGATTGTCCAAACGATTGATCTCCACATCGTTTTTCTGCATGTCCGCCGGAAAATCATCGTATTTGCCCAGCTCAAAATCATAAAACTTCAGGCCGTCCACCCTGCGCAGGGGCGCCCGGTGTACAATAGATGTTTCCGGCGCAGCCAGCATGAAACCCCATTCGCCAAAACTGGGCACATATATATGGTACGGACGCACTTCCTGAAATACCGTGTGCATGGTGCGTTCCACACACCAGAAAGACCGTGGCGCAAAGAAAGGCGAGGTGCTTTGTACCACCACAATGCCTTCCGGCCGTATGGCCGCGCGCAAGGTTTCGTAAAAATTGCGGGTGTATAATTTGCCCACACTGTAGTTGGAAGGGTCGGGGAAGTCTACAATGGCTACATCAAACGGGGTTTTGTTTTCCCTTAACCAGATAAAAGCATCGGCATTGATCACTTTTACCTTGGGATGGGTGAGCGATTGCGCGTTCAGACTTTTCAGCATGTCGTTGTGCTGAAAC
>JAEUUS010000239.1 GCA_016787545.1 Saprospiraceae bacterium | reverse complement strand
GGGTCTTTCGTGGGCTTTTTTCGTTTGGGTTGTGGCTTGTTCCTTGGGGGCGGGGGGCGCTCCAACCCACCCAAAACCCCCCCCCCCCCCCACCAATCGTAAATCGCAAATCGCAAATCGTAAATCGTTAATCCTTAACCTTCCCCATTCCCAGCATCTTTAACATCCACCGGGGCAGTGGTTTGGCGGGGTTGCTGCGTTTGCGCAGATCCATATACCAGCCTATTTTTTTCAAGAGTGGAATTTTGTGGGTTTCCACAAACTCGATAAGCGTGCCGTCCGGATCCTCAATGTAGGAGAAATATCCGGCCGCCTCGCCCATATCAAAAGAGCCACTGCTGTCGACTGTGAAGGGGTGGCCTTTTTCTGCAGACATTTTTTTCATCTCGGCCATGCCTGTGATGTCGAAGCATAGGTGGATGTAGCCGAGATCGCCCCAGTAGCGGTTTTCAAAAATCTTGCGCGGACTGCGTTCGAGGCTTTGTACCAGTTCTATTTCGGTGTCGCCGAGCAATGGACTGAAGGGGCCCTGGCGTTTTTCGGCATGTTGGAGCAGTACCCTGCGGTAGCGCCCAAAGCCGCCGTCTACGCCGTGCATGTCGGCAAAATCTTCCGTTTGATCGTACACAACGGTTTGATAGCCAAGAATTTCCGCATAGAACTTGATGGCCCGATCCATGTCAGTTACACCAATAAAAGCGCCGTACACGCCGCCGGTGTGGAGCTTTCCGGAATCCGCAAACCAGTTGGTGGCGCCCACAATTTCGAAGGTATTGCCCCAGGGATCTTTTACAAAAAAGTGTTCTGTGCCATCGGGGCGTGCTACCGGGTTGGACAAAATATTGACGCCGCGTTTGCGCAGGTAATGGAAAGATGCCTGAACATCGGCCGATTTAATTTTGCAGATATTGATACCCAGATCGCCTAATTGCGGCTGAAAAGCGGGGGGCATGGGGGTTCGACCGGTGTACTGCCAGATTTCCATGCCACCGCCGCCGCGCATATTGAGCGCCAGGATGGCATGACGGGATTGAGGCTGACCGCCAGTGTACGGCAGCATCAGTCCGGCTTCGGCAGCCTCTTCAAAAATTGGTACATCCATGCCAAAATGCTGGCGGTACCATTTAAACGCTTCATGCACCTGGCTCACGCCGATGCCCATTTGTTGAATGCCTGATATAAACATAGTTACGGTTGACGGTGGACGGCCTACGGAGAACGGCCTGAGGTTTAGGATTTGCAGGGGCCCAGGATGGTAATTTGTTTGGGGTTGTGCAGTTCGATGCTGAGGCGTTCCTGATTTTTTTTGCGCATGGGGCGACCTGTGATGCGCACTGTTTTTTGGTTGTATTCCAGTGCCGGAAGAAACTCGGCCTGGTTGGATTCCCAAATAACAACGGAAAACAGGTTGTTGGGGTAAGAGGCAAACATATCGAGGAAAATGGGTTTGCCTTTCAGTCGCTCGTTGAAACTGGCTTTAACGATGCAGCCCTCAATGGAAATGAGTTCGCCTTCATGGTTAGCCACTTCCTTGGGGTCGGTAATGATAAAAGCCGGGCGTTCCCGGGTGGAATCAGCTGCCGGAGTGGTGGTTTGGGCAGAAAGGTTGTTCCAGGCCATCCAGAACAACATCAGGAAGAAAATGCGCATCATACAGGATTTTCGGCAAAGGTAGTAAAAGTCATTTGGGTCATTGGGGGTCATTTGGGGGCATTTGGGTCATTTGAGGTCATTTGGGGTCATTTAGGATCATTTAGGTCATTTGAGGTCATTACCCTACGTGGATTGTCATCCAGAGCGCAGCGAAGGACCTACACAAGCCCGGCTCCCGAAATGCCTTGGCCCGATTTATCCGAATAGCCTGGCTTGTGTAGGTCCTTCGCTGCGCTCTGGATGACAATCCATGTTGATTAAATGACCTCTTAAATGACTCCTTAAATAACCTCCAATGACCAATAAATGACCCTTAAATGACCCTTAAATGACCCACAATGACCAATAAATGACCCTTAAATGACCCACAATGACCAATAAATGACCCTTAAATGACCTACAATGACCAATAAATGCCCCCCAAATGACCCCAAATACCCCTCTTCGAACTTAACACAAACTTCATATTCCTTTAAATTAGAGGTTACACTGGTGGGGGACTTTTGCAGCAAATTCTGTATCCTTCCATGAAGAACACATATAACGCTGGCATTCTTGCCCTTCTTTTTTTCCTTCCTTCTTTTCTCATTGCCCAAACTGGCATCATCGCGGGTAAAGTGATTGATGCCAAATCCGCTGAAACACTGATTGGGGTTTCTGTACGTCTGGAAAATGGCGGCGGTGCTATTACCGATCTCGATGGCAATTTCCGGATCAGCAATGTGGCTCCGGGCAAACACAAACTTTCCCTCAATTACACCGGTTATGCACCTAAAACCGTAGAAGAAATTGAGGTAAAAGCCGGTGAAGTAGCTACGGTAGACATCGTTTTGGAAGAGCCTGCCGCGCAGACGCTTACCGAAGTAGTTGTGGTGGCCAAAGCCAAAAAGGAAAGCACTTCAGCCCTCACTATTTTCCAGAAAACCAGCATTGCCATTGCTGATGGTATCAGCTCCGAAACCATCAAACGCACGCCAGACCGCACCACTGGCGATGTGATCCGCCGGGTGAGTGGCGCAAGTATTCAGGACAACAAGTTTGCTGTGATCCGCGGCCTGAACGATCGCTACAACGTTGCCATGCTCAATGGTTCGCTGTTGCCCAGCACGGAAGCCGATCGCAAGGCATTTTCCTTCGACCTGTTCCCTTCTTCCATGATTGACAACCTGGTGGTGATGAAAACCGCCAGCGCCGACCTGCCTGGCGATTTTGCCGGAGGCGCCATCATTGTGAATACCAAAGACATCCCCGAATCCAATTACCTCAACGTCAACGTAAGCGCCGGTGTAAACAATATCACCACGTTCAAACCATACCTCAGCGCTACTAACGGCAACACCGATTGGCTGGGCACCGACGACGGAACCCGCGCACTGCCTTCCGACTTCCCTACCACACAGGAATACAATGCAGCGGTACCGGTAGATAAAGTGCGGTTCTCTCAAATGCTTCCCAACGACTGGACTATTACAGAGAAAGGCAGCGCTGCACCTAATACCTCTTTCCAGATTACCAGCGGTTTGGTAACCAACACCAACAAAAAAGTGCAGTTCGGGTCCACCATTGCACTGTCTTATTCCAACCAAAACCGTATCCAGGATGCAGAGCGCAATCGCTTTGACCTGCAGCGTCAACTGGTGGCATACCGCGATAAACAATTCAGAAACAACGTGTTGTGGGGTGGTTTGATCAATTCTGCTTTGAAAATCGGCAACACCCAGAAGCTTATCTTTCAGGCTTCATACACCACCAACACGAATAACAGCATCAACAGTCGGGAAGGCAGCGACTTTGACCGCGAGCAATACATTCGATTTACGGCTATTGAATTCACAGAAAACCACCTGCTCACCACCCGTATCGGAGGCGAACACCTGCTCACCCCGAGCGGTATCAAGTTAAGCTGGGGCGGCGGATACAACCACAGCACTCGTACCATCCCTTCCCTGCGCCGGATGACCTACGCCAAGAACTTTGATTCAGAAGAAGGCGACCCATACTATGCGGTAATCCAGCCAGGCTCTGCCAACCTCAACCTGGGCGGCCGTTTCTACTCCGACCTGGCTGAAAACACCCTGAGCAGCAACCTGGACCTGAGCATTCCATTCTCTGTTTTGGGTCAAAAACAAACCATCAAAGTGGGCGGCTTGTACCAACAACGCGATCGTGAGTTCGGTGCCCGCGTATTAGGTTACACTGCAACAGGTTACCCGGCAGCCTTGTTCACCCTGCCACAGGATCAAATCTTTGCTCCGGAAAATATCAAAGCCTCTAATGGATTCATTATCAGCGATATTACCAACCCGAGCGATGCCTATTCGGCCACGGCTGATTTGACGGCAGGTTATGTATTGGGCGATTTCAAACTCATCGAAAAATTGCGTTTGTCGGCTGGTCTGCGCCTCGAAAACTACAATATGGAGGTAAATAGCAAGTATTTCGGTGGTCAGGATGTTAATTCTGTGTTGAAAAACGCCGATCTGCTGCCCTCTGCCAACATTACCTACTCCCTGAACGATAAGCACCAGCTGCGTGTTTCAGCGTCAAAAACCCTTAGCCGTCCGGAATTCCGCGAGCTGTCGCCTTTTGCCTTCTACGATTACGAAGAGGAGGCTTCTGTGCAGGGTAATCCCATGCTGGTGCGCGGCACCATTGCCAATTACGACCTGCGTTATGAATGGTATCCGGGTCAAAACCAGTTGTTCAGCGTAAGCCTGTTTTACAAAGATTTCACCAACCCCATTGAGCGCAACTTCAGCTCTTCCGGTGGCGGTTCAGCCAGCTTCAGCTACCAGAATGTAGCAAGCGCCCAGAACTACGGTGTGGAAGTGGAAGGTCGCAAAAACCTGGCGTTCCTGGGAGGATGGGGCGAGAATCTGTTGATTTTCACCAATGTAGCCTTCATCGGTTCTACCATCGACCTGACCAATGTGGATGCTTACGATCCAAAACGCGCACTCCAGGGCCAGTCGCCATACATTGTAAACTCCGGCCTCACAGCCAATCTCCCGAAATGGGATCTGAGCACTACCCTGGCTTACAACATCATTGGCGACCGTGTAGCCTATGTAGGTACCGATAACTTTGCCGACATCTACGAGCGTCACCGCAACCTGCTCGACTTTTCTGTAAGCAAAAAACTGGGTCGCAACGGCGAGGTAAAACTCACCTGGGGCGATATCCTGCGCACGGATTTCATCTACTATCAAGACAACAACTCAACCCACAAATACGAAGCCGACGTAGATAACCTCATGCAACGCCGCAATTTCGGAAGCACGGTTACCCTGGGATTGGGATATAAATTTTAGTGTTTGAGTTTGGGAGTTTGGGAGTTTTTGAGTTGGCGGGCGGTTGGGCGGCTCGAATGGCGCCGCCCTTTTTCGGAAGACTCCGAGGGTAGCCAAACTGCACGCCAACTCAAAAACTCCCACACTCCCCAACTCAAACACTCGATAAAGAATTTGGATACAGATTTTAGTAGTTTAAAGGTTAGGAACTTTACTACGAATGCCCGGGCGACGCAAGTTGTCCGGGTTTTTTAATTAGTGTTTGAGTTTTCGAGTTGGTGGGAGGGTTTCACCACTAAGGCACTGAGGACACTAAGATGAACCTCTCTTAGTGTCCTCAGTGCCTTAGTGGTGAAACGCAGCCGCCCGCCAACTCAAACACTCCCAAACTCCCACACTCAAATTAAACCTAACTTCATATTGGCTTAACGCGTTTATGCCCCATTTTGACTGAATTTTGTACCGTAAAGTTCCTCAGTTCAGAACATGGTTTTGCCCGCGTCGATCATGCTTACCTATACTTTGCTTGTGGTTCAGTCGAAATACCCGGCAGGCAAATCTCTTTCCCAGACGCGGGCTTTTTGCAAACAACA
>JAEUUS010000234.1 GCA_016787545.1 Saprospiraceae bacterium | reverse complement strand
CCCAGGTTTTCCACCAGCGCAATTTGCGGATTGGCGGCGGCTTGTATGCCCGTTACGCAACGCTTGATGTTATCCGTCACGTGCGCGCGCAGGGGGTGACGGTCGCCACTCACCCTTAAATATTGCTTGTAGGCAATTATGGCTTTGTCCCAATCACCCAGCCCGTGCCGAACCCGGCCCAGATAATAAAACAGGTCAGGGTCTTTGCGGTCCGGATCTTTGGCGGCTACATATTCCAGGTAGCGCCTGGCTTCTTCGCCACGCCGCAACTGAAACAAAGCAATACCCAGCTTGCTGAGCACCTCCAGATCGCCGGGTTTGGCTTTTTGGTACTCTGCAAGCCGGGCTTCCGCTTCCGCCCAACGGCCATTGGCAAAGGCTCGCTCGCCGTTGCGACGGGCATCCGTGAGATTTTGGGCGCCGGCGCCCAATGATAACAGGGTAAAAAAGATAAGTAAAATTCGTGCTGCGCTTGACATTTCAGGCGATTTTGAACTGCGAAGGTAGCAGCATTCGGGGGCAGAATGGGAAGCCCTACTTCTTTTTTGAGCGCATAGCTTTTATCTTCTTGACTGAGGCATCAGCTATAAACCCTTCATACTCCTTCGATTCTGCCGGATATAACGCCACTTTTCCTTCGGCATTGTGGTGAATTCCCCATCCATAACGTTTGGGTAAAGGGGATGCGCGCAGGCAAGCCTGACCTTTGGAGAAAAATGCTTCCCGTTCCGCCTCCAGATGGTGTTCCAGACCCTTTTTTACGCAATAAGCATGAAAAATCACCTCATCTGAAGTGAAATGGTACGGTTGATCCAGAATCATCTCGAATTGCAATACGGCCACCGTTTTGTCTTCCCCCTTTTGTGTCGGCACTTCGGCCTCTTGCACCGGGCAGTCTTCTGCCAGTTCAATGAAAGTGTTGTAATAATTAGTGGTGTGCATGACATTTATTCCTCCATCATTTTTTTCAAAGCGTCAAACAAGGCGCCCCAGTTCTGCACGGAATGAACCTTTTTTTCCAGGGAATCGATGTTTTGCTGAACGAGGCTGAGTACCGTGCTATTGCCTTTGGCTTTCACCCGGTAGGTAATCACCTGGTAATTTTCCGGGCGATCTTCGAGATCAGACCAGCTGCTGAAATAATCGTAGCGGAGCATTTTTTCGGCTTGATACTGCAATACGGTACCCTTATCTTCATACGGTTTGCCTTCCCATTCTCCACGAAAATAAATGGGCGTGCCGGGCTGCCAGGTGGTTACAAGATCAGAGCCGAAAAAATACCGCTTAACCAGTTCGGGTTGCGTGAGACCGGCCCAGACTTTGGATACCGGCGCGTGGATGGTTCGTTGAATTTTTGCTGTGAATGCCATATCGTTTTAGATTTCAGCAGCAAAGAAATCCAGGGCTACTGACAACCCTATGTCAGTGGATGATTCGGATTTTTTTCAATTTCCTGCTGGGCATTTTGCAGGTATTCCTGCAGGCTGATATGGTCATTTCTCCGAAAAGGCTCCAGGCTCACCCGCAATTTTTGGATGCGCGACACCCGAAAATCACGGTATTCGTGGCGCAAGTGACACCAGGCCACCAGATGCCAATTCAGGGAATAAAACGTGAGTCCGATGGGCTCCAGTTCACGATGACTGGGTTCGCCATGCGCGTTTTCGTAAGTAATATGCACTATTTTTTGTTGTACAATAGCCTGCTGCAAGGGGGTCAGGTAATCCGTAGCCGGCATCAGGTGCTCGTATTTATCCGGGATAAAATGAGCTGTTTGCGCCTGAACCTGTTCCATTCCCTCGCGTTGCGTGCGCCCAAGTACCATTTTGATTTTCTGAAGCGCCAGGGCGTAATGCTGTTGAATGGATTTATCTGCAAAACGAATGATCAATGGTTCAGCCATGGAGAGTGCATTGGCCTCTTCCAGTGTAAGGGAAACCGGAGGCAAAAAAAATCCCTTCCCTATGGAATAACCTTTCTCCGGCTCAAACGCTACCGGCACCCCGATTTCGACAATGGCCCGCAAATCACGAAAAACAGTGCGTTCACTGATGTCGAAATGATCCTTTAACTCCACAAGCGTGCGACTTTTGCCGCCTTGCAGGAGTGTAATCATACCCATTAATCGATCAATTCGGTTCATAATTTTGACAGGTTTTCAAATTCCCGGCAGTAGGCCATTTTGCCGTTAAGGCGGAGGAATGCAGCGCTCTGCCTCAGCGGTGAAGATAAATCACAGCGTTTCCAGCAACCACTCTTTTTCCGCCAATGCCTTGGTTTGCCGGATAGTTTCCCGAAGCTGTTGTTTTTGTTTTTTATCCAGCGGATTGATTTCCAGCATTTTCCGCACAAAATACACCAGGTTCAGGTAGTTTTCCCGCTGGTAACCAATCACTTTTTTTCTGCGGATATAAGCGGCAATGGCCTGCAAATGCGATTCCAGCAGGTCAAACTCTTCGGTTTCGTAATAGATTTTCAGTTGGATGGTTTTGGCGGCCAGGGCCATCATGCTTTCCTTGTATTCGGCGCGTTGCAGCAGTTGTAGCGCCGGGCCATAGTTTTTTTGCTGGTACTCCAGTCGGGCCATGTTAAAGGCATACATCGATTCCCGGAAGGCGGGCTCCAGAAACGCCTGTTGTTCCCGGATCAATTTTTCCGTCCAGGCATATTCCTGCATCACCAGCCCGATGGTGGCGGCGTTCAGGTAGGTAAAACGCGA
>JAEUUS010000220.1 GCA_016787545.1 Saprospiraceae bacterium | reverse complement strand
TTTTTGTTACACAGGAAGGAACAGAAATAATTGAAGAGCGGTGTTTTCCACTCAATCTTCCAATTTAAACAAACTTTCAATCACCTCTTTCTTTCGCGCGCGTGCAACAGGTACACGCACATCACCTGTGAGTTGCAGGGATTCTCCATCCATTTTTTGTACAAAGCGGCGACCAACGATATAGGATTTATGCACACGTAAAAAATGTGCTGCAGGCAACGTATTTTCCAGATTATTCAGGCTTTCCAGGGTGATAATCTTCTCCTTTTCCAGGTAAATTTTAACGTATTCTTTCCAGCCTTCTACATACCGGATATCCGCAACGGGTATTTTGACCCACTGCCTGTCGGCTTTTACGGTAAGAAATCCTTCAGGCAGTGCTGAGGCCGTTTCGGATTTTTGGCGAAGTACCACCATAGCCTTGTTCACGGCATGACTAAACCGCTCAAAAGAGTATGGCTTGAGTAAATAATCCACAGCATCCAGTTCAAAAGCCTCCAATGCGTGTTGCGGGTATGCGGTGGTAAAAATGGTTACCGGCTTGCGGGAAACGGATTTAAGCAGGTTCAAACCACTCAAAATGGGCATTTGAATATCCAGAAACAACAAATCAATGATTTCGCTTTGCAGGATTTCAACGGCACGAATTGGACTTTTACAGATGGCTGCTACCTCCAGACCTGGGGTATCAGTCACAAATTTCTCCAGCAATTGCAAGGCCAGGTGTTCATCGTCAACCAGCAGGCAACGGAAATTATGGGTCATAGGATACCAATTTGCCCAAAACAACGCCTTGGGCGGCCCAAAAATACAGGCCGGAAGGCAAGTTTGGTACAAGCAGTTCCACTTGTTCTGTATTGGCCGGTATGGGTTGTTGCAGTAGTATCCGCCCGTTCACATCCAGCAGGGAGAATTGTAGTTCCTCATTCTGTGGGTTCATGCGCAGTTGCAGACGGCTGGAAAAGGGATTGGGCGATACCCTTATGGAAGCCCGTTCGGGTTGTTCAGCCACTCCGGAAACCGTTCCTATGCAGCCCGGGCCGGTTTGATACAAAACGGTTTCGCCGTCGCGCACACAGGTGGTTACACTCCAGCCTTCAAATGGCAGAAATACCTGTATAAATGCACCCATCAAATAGCCCAGTCCTTCCACGTATTTATTGATTCCGAACGGCAAACCGTTCTCTGCGTCTAAATCAAACGCCAGGCGTACCTCGCCATTTTCCAGGGTAACCGGATAAACGCTATCAATGGCAAAACCGCCATGATCGTACCAGAGGGTATCGCCCGACTGCAGGGAAAAATCAAACAGCAGCACCTCCGCCACTGCGCCCGGTTCCAGTTTGTATACCCGTCGCAGCAGGGTGTCTTCGCGCAGCCAGCCACCCGAATACGACTGGCTGGTATCCCGGTAAAACCCGCCACAAAAAGGCGCCGGCGGATTGGAACGAATGGCTTGCAGCACCAGCGGTTTGTACAGTGTTCCGTTCAGGAGCGTATCTGGCCCGAGGTAATAATGCGAGGCTTGTTCGTAAGTACAAATGGGAAACTCTGCGGGGCGCACAAACACGTCCCAGTTGCGACCCTCTACCAGCATCGGGTGGTATACGGATTGGGAGAATGCCGGGAGCTGAAGCGCCAGGATAAGCAGGGATAAGGCAAGTCGGTTCATGAGCAGGTTGGCAAGTTGGATTTGCCTGAAAAAGCAACAGGTTTCGAACAAAATTAAGGGAAAAATTTGCCTGCTACCGACCGGCAATGCGTGTTTTTTGGCTAACCTGCGTCATTCAGGTATTCAAACGCAACTGAGCTTTGAAAATACGTCCTTCTGATTGAACCGTCAGTTGATGCCTGCCGGCGTAGCCCAGGGAGAGTCGCTGCCGCACATTTTCCAGTCCAACCCCGCCCTGTTCGTCCTTTTGTTGATTGTCGGGGTCAAAAGAATTTTCCACGGTGAAGAGCAAATGTTGAGGCGAGCATTGCAGGGAAATATGCAAAAAGGCCTCGGTAGCGCTTTCCAGATTGCCGTGTTTGAGGGCATTTTCCACCAAAGGCAGCAGCAGGAGCGGCTCTATAGGATGTCCGGCGGTATCACCTTCAATGTTGAAGGTGATGGGCAACGGGTGTTCCGATTTCCACTGAAACAACTCAATATAAGCGCGAATTTGGCCAATTTCTTTGTCCAGTGGCACCGTTTGTGCCTGACCATCATAGGTAACGTATCGCAGCAAATCGCTCAAACGCAATACCATATCTGCTGTTCGGGGGTGTTGCAGGGTAGCGGCCGCGTAAATATTATTGAGGGTATTGAACAGAAAATGTGGATTGATTTGCGCTTTCAAATAACTTAACTGTGCTTCGGCATGTCGCGCATCCAGGTCCCGCCGGTTTTCCAGCAATTGATACAACCCACTGAATATCATCAGCACAAAATAGATCACCACGGTTACCATAAACACATTCCTGCCTCCATCAACCGGCATTTCTTTGTTGCTGAACACGGTACTTCCAAACACCGCCAGCTCGGTTTGTACCCGTAAATACGCCATCCCCAGCCAAAGCAATACAGCAAGTACAGCCCAATGCCCGTATTTCTGCGCCTCAAAAAAACGGTTGGTCAGAATACGGGCATTGGTATAAAACAAGATTATGGGAAAACAAATAAACAAGACCGTACGGGCAAAAGCCTCTCCTGCAGGCATCATACCCAACACCAAATAGTAGGTAGCCAATGTTACCAATGCCCAACCTGTAAGGTGGGTAATCAGGCGTCCGCGACCGGAAAAGAGGAGTTGGAGCATGAGGGACGGTGGACGGTGGACGGTGGAAATTTTATCCAAATGTATAGAATATCCGAACAATTCTATCCATTTCTGCCATCCATTTCCAAATGTAGGTTCACCCCCCATCGTCCATCGTCCTCACTCGTATCGCAACGATTCAATCGGATCCAGGCGTGCTGCTTTCATAGCAGGGTAAAATCCGGAAACAATTCCCACGATCATGCAAAGGCTGAAACCCAGAAACATCCAGCCCCATGGGATCAAAAAGCTGCCACCGAGAATAAGGGTCATAATATTACCCATCAGGATGCCCAGGATAATGCCTACGATACCGCCGAACTGACAGATTACTATCGCTTCGGTCAGGAACTGAAGGAGTACGCTTTTGCGGGTGGCTCCCAGGGCTTTTGCAATGCCAATTTCGCGGGTGCGTTCGGTTACGCTCACCAGCATAATATTCATCAATCCAATTGCTGCGCCTAATAGCGTCATTAATCCGATGGCTACGGTGGCGAGGCGGAGCGTAACGGTATTTTCTTTGAGAATAGCCACAATACTATCGCTGGCAAACATCTCGAAATCTTCTTCTTCGCCAGGTCGCAAACCGCGGATTTGGCGGAACAGTCCGGTGGCTTCCGACTGCGCAATTTCCATATTATTGGCATCCGGCACTGCCACCATCAGGAAATAGTCCCGATCATCGCCGGCGCCAAAAAGGGCTTTCACATTCACTAATGGAGCATATACCTTGCGGTCGCCGGATTCGTTCATGGAAGATCCTTTTTCTGCCATGATTCCTACCACACGATATCGGTGCGCATTGACCGTGATGATTTGATCCAGCGCTTTTTCATTTTTGCCATCAAACAGCGTTTTCACAATATCAGATCCGATTACGGCGACGGAGGCGCCACTTTCCACTTCCATCTTGGAAAAATTGCGACCCAGAGCTATTTCCACTCCTTTTACGTCCATAAAGTTCTCGTCTGCGCCGTTAAAGGTTACATTGGGATTGGTTTTTTTGTCGTTAAACTTGACTGTTGCACTCCCGGTTCCATAACAACCTACAGCCACCTTAGCCGGGAAGGTGAAACGCTCTTTAAACTCCATGGATTGTTTATAGGTAACTGCCGGAGCTACCTTTTGCTTTCGTCCGTGACGATTACTGCGCACTTCGCCCCATTTCCGCTCAATACTGAAGGAATTAGCACCCAGATTGGAGAGGTTATCACTCAGGGAAAATGCAATGGCATCAATACCCGTCAGAATACCCACTAATGCCATAATGCCAAAAGCAATAATGAGCAGTGTGAGCACCGAGCGAAGCATATTGGCCCGGATATTTCTTAATGCCTGGCTGAGAATTTCTGAGAAGGGCACGGTGAGGGAATGTGGTTAATGTGGTTAATGTGGGGAATGTGGCCAAAAGTAGGAAAAGGGGGAGGGGCTTGATAAAATAAATAGAAGCATTTGGGTTAATATTCGATCAATGGTAGCAAAAAACGGGATGGAAGCGGGATGTTCGGGATAAATAGCCGACGAAGGAAGGAAAATGACTATCCCATTTGGTCAAAATTCCGTGAATTGGGGCAAATAAAAAAAGCGGTTACGACACGAAGTCATAACCGCTTTTTGTGGAGGATCAGGGATTCGAACCCAGGACCCCCTGCGTGCAAGGCAGGTGCTCTAGCCAGCTGAGCTAATCCCCCCGATATGATAGATCCTGAACTTTTTCAGGATTTAGTAGGGCTGACCAGAGTTGAACTGGTGACC
>JAEUUS010000157.1 GCA_016787545.1 Saprospiraceae bacterium | reverse complement strand
GAAAGTTAGTACAGAGAGTGTCCGTGAAGCCCTTAAAATATTCGAGTACATACGCCCTTATCGGATTCAATTTATTTTTGGACTGATTTTGTTGTTTCTCGGTAGCTCGGTTTTTTTGGTTTTCCCGGCATTAATTGGTCGATCCCTTGACGTTGCCCAGGGCAATATTCCGCAAGACCTTGACCTTATGGAAATTGGTATGTGGCTGGTTGCCATACTTGCCTTTCAAGGTATTGTTTCCTACCTAAGGGTTATGATGTTTGCTCAGGTAAGTGAGCGAGGAACCGCGGATATCCGGGTCGCTCTTTATCGGCGACTCATCTCTTTGCCCATTGTTTTTTTCGAAAAAAGCAGGGTAGGGGAGTTGGTTAGTCGATTGACCAATGACATCGAAAAACTGTACAACACCTTTTATTTTATCCTCGCAGAGTTCATACGCCAGATCATTATTTTGATTGGCGGCATTGGAGTATTATGGTGGATGTCGCCTCAATTGGCGTTGGTGATGCTTGCCACTTTTCCGGTCATTGTAATTGGCGCGATGATTTTTGGTCGCTGGGTTCGGAAATTATCCAAACAAAGGCAGGAAAAATTGGCGGAATCCAATACCATTCTCGATGAAACGCTTCAAAGCATTCACGCGGTAAAAGCCTTCACCAATGAATTGTTTGAAAGTCTTCGCTACAGTCGCTCGAATGCCGATGTGGTGCAGGTGTCTATGCGTTATGCGAAGGGCCGTGCCATTTTTGCGGTATTTATTATAACCATGTTGTTCGGAGCCCTGTTTTTCGTCATATTGTATGGTATGCACATGGTTCAGCTGGATGCACATTTGCCTCCAGGTACGCCGGGTAAGTTTACCGGTGGCGATTTAATTGCGTTTATAACCTATACCGCAGTTATCGGGGGAAGTATTGCCAGTTTGGGCAATTTTTATACAGAGCTTGTGGGGGCCGTTGGCGCCACAGAGCGTATCCGTGAGATCCTGAAATCTCCCACTGAATCAGAAGATCGGGTTCGGGGCGGAGTTCAGGCTGGTCGGTTCAGAGGTCATATTTCATTTGAAAACATTCAGTTCTTTTATCCAACTCGTCAGGATGTAGAGGTGCTAAAATCGGTCAGTCTTGAAATTCCTGCGGGTAAAAAGGTTGCAGTTGTAGGTCAAAGTGGTGCTGGGAAATCTACCATCATGCAACTACTATTGCAATTTCATTTTCCGCAGTCCGGCGCTATCTTAATGGATGGTAAGCCGATCTATGATTATGATCTGGAATCGTACAGGCATAATTTTGCTATTGTACCACAGGAAGTGATTCTGTTTGGTGGTACCATTCGGGAAAATATCCTGTATGGTAATCCAAACGCAACTGATGCTGAAATCGAGGTGGCTGCCAGACAAGCCAATGCCTGGGATTTTATTTCCATGTTCCCGGAAAATCTTGACACTGTGGTAGGAGAGAGAGGCATTAAACTTTCCGGCGGCCAACGGCAAAGAATTGCCATAGCGAGGGCCATTTTGAGAAATCCGAGCATCTTATTGCTCGACGAAGCTACTTCTTCCCTGGATGCTGAATCTGAAAAGGTAGTTCAGGAAGCCTTGAATCGCCTTATGGAAGGTCGCACCAGTATCATCATTGCACACCGGCTGGCAACTATTCGTGAAGTTGATTGTATCTATGTACTGGAGAACGGCCGAATTATTGAACAAGGAACACACGACGCCCTTTCCGCTAAGCCAGATGGCGCTTATTCCAGTCTGGCAAAATTACAATTTGACGCTGTCAGCGGTTCCGCAGAACAAAGTAATTGAGGCAATATCCACAAACCATGGCAAAAGCAACAAGCAAAACTTCCAATCTTACCCCGAAAAAAGTGGCTGACAGTAAAACCGTCATGACGGAACTGATCATGCCAAACGATACCAATCCAATGAGCCATTTAATGGGTGGATACCTCATGCGTTGGATGGATATTGTGAGTGCTATTTGTGCGGGTAAACACTGCGAATCACATGTGGTTACTGCAGCTGTTGACCACATTTCTTTTCAAAATCCCATCTATCTTGGCGATGTAATTACCCTGGAAGCCTCTGTAACAAGGGCGTTTAATACATCGGTGGAGATATACGTTGAGGTATTCGCCAACAACATAAAAGGTCAGCAGCCCCGACGGTGCAACCACGCTTATTTTACCTTTGTTGCTCTGGACGACAAGAAGAAAAATCCGGTTCAGGTTCCGCCGGTTCTGCCGCTTTCCAATGAGGAACAACAATTGTTCGACAGTGCTGCCAGGAGGCGGGAGTTGCGTTTGATTCTCTCTGGTAGAATCAAACCAAAAGATGCAACTTTGCTTCGACAGTTTTTCACTGATTTGTAGTGTTCTAAAAATACAAATGGCTGTACGTCAATCCTTTGTTTCTATTATTGGAGTACTGCAAACGCAGTATGAAGTCAGGATGCTACCCGAATGGCTGGAAGGGTTGTATCAGGAGATGGAAACACAGTTTAGCCATTTTGAATTCGTTTTAGTCAATAACGGGTGTGATCAAATAGCTGTCGAAGAAGTCATAAAACCACTTCCGGAAGCCCTCAGAAAGAATATTTTTCTCTTACAATTGAGTGCTCCTGTAAACAGAGACAATGCTATTCTTGCCGGATTAGATCGTTCTAACGGAGATTATACAGCCATTTTTGAATTTGATTTTGCAAAAAAACCTGGACTGGTCACAGAGATGTGGGAGCAATCGCAAAAAGGATTTGACATTGTTTATCTCCGGGCAAAGCAACGCAGGCTTCCTGCTTCACAACGAATACTGTATCAATTGTTCTACTTCATTTTGAAACGGTATTCGACGCTTAGAATTGATCCCTGGGCACACCATACAAGACTTGTAAGCCGCAGGGCATTGAATTCACTTTTACGCCTTCGTGAAAACAGCCGGTACTTAAAAGCAAACTACGCTTTGGTCGGTTATACCAATACCAGTATTCAGGTGGCAGAGCCTCTGCACCCCGATCCTTCCGCTACTTTTTCGGAGCAGGTGAGGACAGCTTTAGTTGCGGTTACCTCTTTCACAACGTTTCTTCGTAGTCTGCTACTTTGGATCTTTCTCTTCTCCGTGTTAGTGGCTGCTGTGGCTGTTTTTAATGCCGTAAAGGTGAAATTCACCAGTGTGGATATATTTGGTGAACAGGTTGAAAGCCTTTCAGGATGGGCATTTTTAGTCGTATTAATGTCTGTTTTTTTTGCATTAACTTGTCTGATCTTGTATGTAATGTCCATTTATCTTTCCAATATTTACAGTGAGATTAAAAACCGTCCGCTGTATATCATTGAATCTGTGCGTCGGTTTTAGGGAAATATGTCGCCACAGGAAACATTAAAACAATACTGGGGATTCGATTCGTTTCGCCCATTGCAGGAAGATATTATCCAGTCAGTCCTGAATGGTAAAGACACCCTTGCGCTTTTGCCAACCGGTGGTGGTAAAAGCATTTGTTTCCAGGTGCCAGCGTTGTGCCTGGATGGGATT
>JAEUUS010000156.1 GCA_016787545.1 Saprospiraceae bacterium | reverse complement strand
GTGAGATAAGGTGCTTTTTTCCCACTGAGCCATAATTTCCAGGCGCTCAAACCTTGTTGCAGACGGAATTTTTTGTGGGTAAGCCGGTGCAGGCGCCGGTAAAAGGCAGCTGAAAAGGTGGCCGGATACATCATGGCCAGGTCATCGGAGTCTTCCCAGTTTTGTTTGCTGCCGAGGAGAATCCTAACATTTTCGTAGAATTTGGTGCCAGGTAATGGGTAGGAAACTGATATGCCTATGTCGTACGGTTTCAATTGCTTCAGCATTAGCAGGGTGGCTTCAATATCCTGACGTGTTTCTCCGAGGTATCCAAACTGAAGAAAGAAACAAACCTGAATACCTCTGGACTTCAGTAGCCTGGTTGCTGTGGCAATTTCCTCCAGGGTAGTACCCTTATCCATAGCATCTAGTATTTTCTGGGAACCACTTTCTGCGCCTACCCATACCTGATAACAGCCGGATTGGGCCAGTGCTTCGATGGTGTCTTCTTTTAATAACAAGTCTACCCGGCTCTGGATTTTATACCGGATTTTAAGTTGTTTTTCCTGAATAAGGTCGCGAAAACGCTGTACCCAGGATGGTTTTAGTCCAAAAATATCATCGGCCATCCAGAAATGTGTGACGCCATGGGTTTTTACCAGAAATTCCAATTCGGCCACCACTCGTTCCGGACTTCTGGAATTGTAGCGGTTGCCATAAATGGGCTTGGCGCACCAGTTACATTTATATGGGCAGCCCCGGGTGGTGGCCAGATTCAACATGAAATATCCATGTTGTTTCATCCAAATAGCCCGATAGGCCTCCATGTTTACCACATCCCAGGCCGGGTTGGGTAAAATATCGAGATCGGTGAGCACGGGTCTTGGAAGCGTTTTGATAACCTCAGGTGAACTGCCTGATTGCCGGTATGCCAGACCTGGAATATCGGAATAGTCCACTTTTTCAGGATTTTCCAGGGCCATGATCAGTTCCCGGAGCGTTATTTCTCCTTCTCCAAGCAGAATGAAATCTGCTCCTTGAGTCAGATAATCGGCAAAATGATCTGTGCTGTCGCTGCTGCTCACGATAACGGTGCAGCCGGCAGACTTTCCCATACTGATCATGGCAAATGCGGCTTCACGCATGCGCGTGAGGCACATCTTGGTAAGGTAATTGAACCCATCATCGTACAATACCAGATACCTGGGGTGAGCCCTTTCTAATACTGGTTTTAGTTCCTCCTCCGAGTGCGCCAAACCGCTGTCGAAAAAGCTCACCTCGAATCCACCTTTGCGCAGAACCGAAACAGCACTCAAAGCACCGTACGGTGGATAGGGCTGCGCTGCTTTCCACTGCTTTGGGTCAAAGCGGTAGAAATAGGAGTGGGTGAGGAGGATTCGGGACATGCGACTTACGACCTGCGATGTACGACTTGGTTGATGCGTTGAATTTGGTCTGAAAGATACTTTTGTTACACGCAGTAATCGGTAATTAAACTAATTTTGAGTGACTAATTTTTAAAATCAAAAGTTAATTCACATGAAATATTTTATTCTTGTATTGTTATTTCCAACTATTGCTGCAGCTCAAAAGACCTTTGTAAGATCTAAAATTGAAATTTTGGAAAGCTACGAAGGTACCTATAAAAACTTTTGGACAGGCGAAAAACAGGGACTTAAGGTTGCTTTAGTTCATCTGATTCAAGCAGAAACGTCAAAAAAGACCGTTTCTTTTGAAGTTACGAATAAACAATTGGTGGGGGTAGGCACTGCAACAGGTATTTCTATTTCTTCAGCCCTTGATGCTGTTTTTTCAAGAACTGAAATCAAGAAAAATGAGTACAAAAAGGGTGTATTTGAAATGAGTGAATCTGATTTTTTAATGTTTATCGATTTTTTGAATGAATCCATTGCGATTAAGGCATCTCAAAAACCTACGGCAGAAACTTCATGGCAACTTCTCGTTGAAAACAGGTTTTTAATAGCCTTAATATATAAACAAATTGGGGCATCAAACTGGTTCTATTTGCTAAGAATCGATGATGCTGCCTTTGAAGTATCCTATGAAGAAGCCTTAGTGTTGATGCAAAAGTTAGGGGCTATGAAGAAAATTATCGCTGGTTAAAATCAGTTATTTTATTTTAAAATGAAAACATGAGTCATTCCGAATTTTTCAGGGTTTCTCCTATTTGCAGGATCAAAAAGTGCCCTAGACCTCGCAAGAGGTCAAACCATTGTAGCTACATTAAACGCAAATCGCATCCAGGACCTCGCAAGAGGTCCAACTGACGCAGCGAGGTTGGACCTCTTGCGAGGTCCTAAAATTATCTAAACCATTCTGCTACAAAGGTTAGACCTCCGCCGAGGTCTACCGCACATAGCCAAAAACAAAACATGAGTCACCCCAAAATTCGGGATGACTCATGTTAACGCCTTAGCGTCCTTGTGTCTTAGCGCCTTCGTCTCAACCTCCTCTTCGTGCCTTTACACAGTGTAGGCCATTTCTACCAGATCCATTTGCTCTTTTTCATGCGCCTTAGGGAAGCCGGTTGCCGGGGAGGCAGAAGATTTTCGGCCAGCGTATTTCCAGCTGTATTCGGGTTGGTTGGTGGCAATGTGGCTCCAGGCGCCCATATTGCGGGGTTCTTCCTGTACCCACACAAGATCTGATTTTGCGTATTTTTTACGCAAAGCATCGAATTGTTTTTTCGGGAACGGATAAATCTGTTCCAGGCGAACGATGGCAACGTCATCCCGTTTTTCATCTTGTTGCCTTTTGAGCAGGTCGTAGTACACTTTGCCGGAGCAAACTAACATGCGTTTTACCTTTTTAGCATCAGCATTGGCATCGTCAATGATTTCGCGGAAGCGGTTGCCGGTTTCCAGTTCCTTGATCTCTCCAAGGTTGAATGGCGCCCGAAGGGTGCTTTTGGGCGACATCACGATCAGCGGTTTGCGGAATGGACGTGCCAGCTGGCGACGCAGCAGGTGGAAAAAATTGGAGGCTGAGGTTACGTTAGCCACTGTGATGTTGTTTTCTGCGCAACCCTGAAGGAACCGCTCCAGACGCGCTGAAGAGTGTTCCGGCCCCTGACCTTCATATCCATGTGGGAGCAGCATAACCAGTCCGCTCATGCGCTGCCACTTGCTCTCTCCGGCAAAAATAAACTGGTCGATAATGGTGCTGGCGCCATTGGCAAAATCGCCAAACTGTGCTTCCCAAACCACGAGTGCATCCGGTGTAGACATGGAATAACCATATTCAAACCCAAGTACGGCGTATTCACTCAACAAGGAGTTAAAAATGCGGAATTTACCCTGGTTTTCCCCGAGGTTTTCCAGGCGGTTTAGCTCTGTAAAGGTCTGTGCATCAATAACACAGGCATGGCGGTGACTGAAGGTGCCTCGTTTGACGTCCTGACCGCTCATCCGTACATCTTTACCTTCTATAAGGAGAGAGGCATAAGCCATAAGTTCGCCCAACTGCCAGTCAATTTTTCCACTGGTCACCAGCTGTTTTTTAGCTTCTGTAAGTTTGGCAATTTGCGGAATTGGCGTAAAACCTTCCGGGAAATTGAGCAAATGGTTGAGTAACTTGTCAATGGTTTTCCTGGGAAGGCCAGTTTCCGGACTTTCCTGAAAATCTTCGTCTGCGTTGGTTTTTTTCAGGGCTTTCCAGTGTAATTCCGGTTCCTGATAGGTGTAAGGCAGTGGTTTTTGGCGCACATTATCGAGTCGGGCCTGCAAATCGGCCTTAAACTGTGCTTCCATGTCTTTGGCCAATTTTTCGTCTACATCGCCACGAGCAATGAGTTTCTGGCTGTACAGGGTACGAGGGTCCTGGTGTTTTTCGATGATTTTCCAGAGGGCCGGTTGTGTAAAACGCGGCTCATCACTTTCGTTGTGCCCATTTCTGCGGTAACATACCAGGTCAATGAATACATCGGTATTAAAAGCCTGACGATATTCAATAGCCAGTTCAGCGGCAAAAACGCAAGCTTCGGGGTCGTCGCCATTCACATGGAATACAGGCGCTTGTACCACTTCTGCAACACTGGTACAATAAGTGGAAGAGCGGGCATCTTCCCAGCCGGTGGTAAAACCGATCTGATTATTGATGACCAGATGCACCGTGCCCCCTGTGTTATAACCCTCCAGGTTCATCATCTGAATGACTTCATATACGAGGCCCTGTCCAGCCAGTGCCGCATCACCGTGGATAAGGATGGGCAGAAGGCGGTCGAAATTGTCGGTGTACAAAATATCCAGTTTGGCGCGGCTGAAACCTTCCACCACCGGATCCACCGCTTCGAGGTGAGATGGGTTTGGGAGGAGTTTCACGTACACTTTTTTTCCGTTCAGGGTTTCTGTTTGGGAGGAGTAACCCTGGTGGTATTTCACATCACCGGAACCATAACTTTGGTCAGGAATACTTTTATCTTCAAAAGCAGAGAAAATCTGCTCGTAGGTTTTGCCAACAATATTGCACAATACATTAAGGCGTCCGCGGTGTGCCATACCTATAACCACTTCCTCCACCGGCGTTTCCAGTTCAGCGGCGCGGTTAATCATAGCGTCCAGTGCGGCAATAGTGGATTCTCCACCTTCCAGACCGAAGCGTTTTTGACCCACGAATTTGGTGGCTAAAAACTGTTCAAAGCCTACGGCGCCGTTGATTTTCTCAAGAATGCGTTTCTTTTTATCAAGCGAGAAGCCATAATCCTGTGCATTGGCGCGCTGTTCAATGCGCTTGCGGAGCCACTCACGTTTTTCCTTGTCGAATACGTGGGTGCTTTCAAAACCAATATTGCCGCAATAGATGAATTTCAGACGATCAATGATTTCACGCAGGGTAGCATTGGGCATACCTAATTGATAGCCACCGGAAAATTGTTTGTCTAAATCGGCCTCTGTTAAACCATAATCAGCAAGGTCAAGTCGAGGTTTGCGGTCCTTGCGCTGTTTGATCGGGTTAGTGGTAGATAAAGTATGGCCGCGGTCGCGATAACCATAGATCAGGTTTACTACGGCGAATTCTTTCCGGATATCGTCGGAAGAAAATGCAGGTGAAGCGCCGGATTCTGAACCTGCCCCATTCGTGAGTGCAAAATCAAATCCGCGGAAAAAAGCCTGCCAGTCTTCTGTTACAGAAGTCGGATCGGTTTGCCAACTACGATACATGGTCTCTATGTATTGCGGATGGGCATTGAAAACAGGAGTATGGTCTGTCATTGTGTACTATTATATTGGAATGGGGGGATTCAAGGAACAAATATACTAATGTATATATTCACAAATGAAAATATCCCCCATTTTAGTTCAAACGGCCGCAAAATTATCACCTTGATTCGGGTAATTTGTAAAATCCCGGTCAATTGCGCGCAAAATCATGCGCTTTAACACAAAAAACGTGGTGAGGTTCAGCGCTTGTCGGACTTATGCACAACAAACGCTTTCTCCATCAGGGCTAAGATGGAGTAACTGTACAGTACCGATCTCATTCATGTGGCCTTTTGCCACGGGCACTTCAATTTTGATGTAGTTGTCGGTGTATCCGCTCAACAGTTGTTCGTCTTTATGATGCTCAAACAACACTGGGCGTGTAGTGTCCAGGTGTTGCTGATAAAAGGCACGTCGTTTCATTTCCGACAAGCCACGCAGGGCCTGGTTTCTGCGGCGACGTTCCTCCACGGGCACAATGCCCGGCATTTCGGCGGCCGGGGTATTGGCTCTTTCAGAATAGGTGAAAACGTGGAGGTAGGACACCTCCAGGCTTTGAATAAACTGGTAGGTTTCCAGGAAATCTGCTTCTGTTTCGCCTGGGAATCCAACAATCACATCGCAACCGATACAGGCGTGCGGCATGTGCTTTTTAATGCTGGCCACTCTTTCAGCGTAAAGTTCGCGTTTGTAGCGTCTGCGCATATCGCGCAACTGTTTATCGTTTCCAGATTGGAGCGGCAGGTGGAAATGGGGCATAAAACGCGCACTTTTCCCCACAAACGTTATGATTTCGTCTGTTAGCAAATTGGGCTCAATGCTGCTGATACGGAAGCGACTTACGTCTTCCAGGCGGTCCATTTCCTGTACCAGATCAGCGAATAGCGCTTCCTTGCGTGGACGTTCGCCTTCAATTACGGCGGTTCCATTGCCGAAATCACCAAGGTTTACACCGGTGAGCACGATTTCCTTTACACCCATTTCTGCAATGCGGCGGGCATTGGCAATGGCACTTTCCACGGTGTCGCTCCTGCTGGCGCCTCTGGCTTGGGGAATGGTGCAAAAAGAGCATTTATAATCGCAGCCGTCTTGCACTTTCAGAAATGACCTGGTGCGATCGCCAAAAGAAAAGGAGGAGGTGAATGTGTTGACATCCCTCACTTCTCCAGCTCGCACCATGCCTTTACCCGGGGCTTTGCTCAAATCATCGACATAATCCAGAATGCGGAATTTTTCACCGGCGCCCAAAACCAGGTCAACGCCCGGTATATCGGCAATTTCCTGGGGTTTCAGCTGCGCATAACACCCGGTTACCACAACAAAGGCATCTGGCTGCCTGCGCATAGCCTGACGTACGATTTTCCGGCATTCGCGGTCGGCTTGTTCAGTAACAGAACAGGTATTGAGCACGTATATGTCGGCTTCTTCCTCAAACTTTACGGGCAAGTATCCACTCGACTCAAAGAGTCGCGCAAGCGCGGAGGTCTCTGAGTAATTCAGTTTACAACCAAGCGTATGAAATGCAACAGTGCGAGGAGTAGCCATTTTTGAAAAAAGGACCGCAAAGGTAGGGTAATTCTCCCTAAAATGGGGCGATATTACAGGCCAAACAATTATATAGTTATGAATGTTGCTGTCCTTTCAACGTTTTTTAAACTTGACAGCCCTGCCTGGCACTCCCTGAATGAAGTTCACTGGAATTTCAACGTTGGCAATGAGGTGATCAGGCTTTATCAAGAGGATGTTTGTCCTTTTGGTGGAATTTTGCCTCCAGGTGAAGAAAACATGGCGCTGTTGGCAGATGTAATTTTCCCAGGTACCACCTTTTTCCTTTTAGGCGATTTGCCGCCTTTGCCACCCGGTTTCGAACTTTTGCATGAGTTGCCCTGTGTTCAAATGGTTTGCCAGCATGTAATAGCGGTTTCGCCATCGGAAAGGCTGATTTACCTGAATGATGACCATGTGTCTGAACTGGTAGATTTGGTACAATTGGTGCAACCGGGGTACTTTCAATCAAAAACCTGCGCAATGGGCGATTATTTCGGCATTTTCCAGGATGGAAAACTCGTTGCAGCAGCTGGCGAGCGCATGCGCATGGACGATTTTACGGAAGTAAGCGCGGTGGTTACCCACCCGGATTTTGGCGGAAGAGGATATGCCAAACAGTTGGTGGCACATGTGGTGAACAAGAATCTAGAGGCTGGAAAAATTCCCTATTTGCATGTTGCAGTGCACAATACGCCAGCCATTGGTTTGTATGAAAAACTGGGTTTTGCTACCCGCAGGATCATTCCATTGCGGAAAATCAGCCGTACCAATGCATTTTGAGGCGGACATTGGAATGAGGGGCAAATTCGGTGGTGACCGTTTGTCCGATGTTTAACCGACTGTACCGGGAATGGTCTACTTCATGCCGGAATTTCCGTCTTCGCCCTCCAATCCAAACGAAAAATCTTTGCGATTTGGCTTTGTTCTGTTGTTTGACAACGACAGACTTATGCACAATGGGAAGTTTTTTGATGATTTTGATGCCTCCTATTACATCCTTTTTAATCATGAAATGCCTGTACAACATTTTCAGCCAGAAGAACAGAGACAGTGACACTAATATCCCTAAACCAACCAACCAAAAACGTAAAAGGGCAATCAAATCATTATCCAGGAGTATGGCATATATGGCTATCCAAATGGCCAAAAGGCCCGAAAGTACCCGAATGACAATCAGGGTTGTTGGCCAGAAAAGGCTTGATTCATGTTGCAAGGTCAACAGATCTAAATCATCCAGCGTAGAGCGGCGGGCCGGCTTTTGTGCCGGGATGTCTTTGGAAGGATTCTTAGTAGCCATTTATATCCAAACTTAGGGGCCGTTTGAAACTGATTTCCATTGGATATGGAGCAAGGTGCTCGAAAACGGCGCTAATTCCATAGCTACCCAGTCACCCTTTTCCAGGTCGGCGTATACGGATAAATCCACCTCGTGCCGGGCTTTGGGGCTGCTCGCGCCCAGCCAGACATAGTATTTGTTGTGACTATGAGATTGTTCTTTACCTGTCACTTTCACCTTTCGGATAATTTTGAACCCGCCCTGAAGATCCTTGTAAAGTTTTTTTCTTTTAGGTAAGTATGTCAAAAGGATTAGACTGGTACTTATGATTAGTATGAGTAATCCTCCTTTCAAATATCCCAAAGTCTTAAAAATCTCCGTGTGATGACGAAAACCAAAGCCAATGGCGATTACAGATACTGCCGTAAATGCAAAAAAGGCCCAAAATGCTTCAGACAGAATTTTTCGATATTCATACTGCAGCATCTGTTGCTCCTTTTCCGTCAAAGGCGCTTTGGTTGTCGGGTTCCGATGTTGGGTTATAGGTGAGAAGCTGCCAGATTCCATGCTACATCTTGATCAGTTTTCCAATCCGTCCATCAACCTCAAATACATAAAAGCCTGGCAGGACCCGGGTCAGATCGATCTCTAAAATATGGCCCTGCAAATCATTCTGGTGTAAAACCAGCTTCCCGGTCATATCCATTAACCTGAACTCATGTGCAGATGTTACATTATCAGGAAGGGTAAAGATTGCAGTGCCGCTAACCGGATTTGGTGCTACGGTAATCGTTTGGGTGTCTTCTAACTGTTTGGGCTCTGCTGCACCAACAGTTAAAGGCTGCTCGGTATAAAAGGCGATCAATACCATCATTTCATCATCAGATGTTGGGCCGAAATTGACGGGCACAGGACCCTCGTTTACCCATTTTGCTTCATGGATAAGGCCGTTACTCCACTTCACCGGCAGTAATGGCTCCCAATATCGGATTGGAATATGCTGGTAGTCGTACCAGGGTGAAGGGCAACCTGGGATTCCCATGCCGCAGGAAGCATCATAAATCAAATCACCTTTCTGTCCGTTTGGCTGTCTTTTCCAAACCTTATATCCCCGACCATATTTGTGGGTATGCCCCATAAGTCCCCAAATGTAAATGCTGTCAGCACCCAGTTCAAATTCTGAACTGGTGTGGGTAACTAGGTCTCCTGAATTCGGGATAGGAATATTGGGGTTTACGAGCAAGGCTGCAAACATCTCCTGGTCGGCTGTACCGGGCGTTTGTGTGTACACATTTATATATGCTTCACATTGGTAGGGTTGTGTGAGTGAATAGTTGATGTAGTGCGAGTTTAGATCAAGTACCAGGTTATTATCCCAACTAAAGGCAGTTTTACCGGGTAATCTGAGATCTGTGGCTCCTTGTACAGCAGCTACCAGGTTGATCTGGCTGTGGTTTGCATCCAAACGGAGCCCGGCGGGTATAGCGTTTGCACCATTGCCGGTAAAGTTATACAGCAGAAAATGGTGTGAAAATGGGGAGATTTTAAAATCAAGTCCATCCACTTCTACATCAGCTGGCAAAGAGAGCTCCCATTTCTGGAAATATTCCACTTCGCCATCAGGGGCCAGGAAAAACGGCCCCATTTTGATTTGAAATCCTTCGCCCGGAGCAGGCGCCGGCGGCGGACCGTCAGGGAATGACTTTTCACCACCAATATTATAAAAGGTTTCAACAACGGATTTATTAAATAAGGTACCGGTGCTTTTGGCGCCAAACACAATCCATTGCCTGATGATCTCTTTTTCGGAGTCCGTGAGGGCATTAGTAGGGAAATTTTGAGGCATTTCACTTCCTTCATTTATGTGAAACGCCTCCAATGTTGGTTCCAATCCACGGTTGATTTTCCGGAATAAAAAACTGCGGTCTACCCGCCCCGGATATACCCGCTTATACCCTTTACTCACCGCATATGAATTAGCAGGATTTACATTCACCAGTTTGGATGCAACGTTTTGTGCGCGAAGCAATTCCGTAGCTCCTGTTCCAACCAAATCCAGTCCTCCAGCCGGAGTAGAGCCACTATGACAGGAAGCACATTTGTTTTGAAATATCTGATAAACTTCCTGCACGGAAGGCAGAATGGTTTGTGCTCCCAGTTGAAAACCGAGCAGACAGCAAAGAAAGGTAAGTTGTTTTTGCATAAAAGAGCTGGATGATTTATTCCTGTAAAGATGCAATACAGCATCTTAAAGTTGCATAATTTTATTTGGATGGTGTTTTGATCCAGTTGATGATGGGCATAACCCGTTTGCCGGAACGATTAAGGAGGCCGATTTGAATACCTGAACCTGTTTTGGCAGAATTGATCACACCAATTTGGACACCCCGAATACGCCTGGTATGGTTTATGAGGCCTGAAACCTGTACGCCATTCACTTCGGATGCAATATTCAACATTCCGCCTACCTGTGCGCCATTCACTTTTTTCGCTGTATTCAATAATCCCGAAATTTGAGCGCCATCCAGGTTTTGTGCATGGTTGATTAAGCCGGCAGCCTGAACTGCTTTTGGGGTAGGAATATCACTGGATGATTTTTGCTCGTTTCTAACGATATTGATTAATCCGGCAGCCTGTACGGAGAATTGTGGGCTGCAGTGCGCTACATTCATTATCCCTGCCAATTGAACGCCCGTAAGGGTATCGGCAGTAAGGTTATAAATGCCCGCTGCCTGAACACCTGTGCAATTTCCCCGGTTCAGATTGAACAATCCGGCAGCCTGAAATCCCTGGACTTTGTTCCGGGTAAAATTGCCCAATCCGGCCACCTCAAAAACGCGCACTTCGGATGAGTGGCCAGCCAGTACGTTGATGGAATAATCGTTGGCTACCTTGGCACTCAGGACATGATTGGTTCCAAGTCCCGGCAGAAAAGATATTTGAAATCTGCGCTGAAAGGTATCCGGAACATTTAGTTCATGCCAATTATCCAGTTGGGTATTAAAGAAATAATCAAGTTCAGTGGCCGCTTTTTGCAACGAACGCCTGATGGCCAATTGTAATGCCGGCGTATCGGATACGGGTACATCAACGGTTTTCAGGTTCAGGTTTTGATACCTGGGCGTCAGTGATGCCACTTGCAGCAAGGTGTCGCGGTATCCCAGTCGGGTAACCACAATCTGGCTTTTTTTCTTGACTTTCAGTTTGTAATACCCCGTTGAATCGGTGGTGGTAGCCCGGAGCGTTTTTTTGTCGTAGATGGTGACGTTGGCCAGGCGTTCGTCGGTGCCATTGGCCCGGATTACGCCGCTGAGTTCAGATTGGGGCGGTTTTTCCTTTTTTAGAATGAGGTGGCGACCACTACTTTTTACCACATAGTTTTCACCCAACATTTCCCGCAGAATTTCCCGCACGGTCCAATCGCGGGCCTGAAGCGTTACCCGGTGGGTTGAACTCAGGATACGTGCATTGTATGACCACTCGAAATCGGCCTGTCGGGCCACTTCATCAAGCGCTTCCTTGATTGGCGTCTGGTTAAAAGTGATGGTAAGTCGACGGCTTAACACCTCAACAGCTTGTGCTGAAGAAAGTGAGACAGAAGTGAAAATGAACAGGAAGATCAGGATTCTGGTCATGACAAAAGGTTAATCGGAGCAGGCATCTCCTTCCAGGTAATATTGGCCGTTAATGACGCGAAGTTTGAGCGAAAAGGTTTCGGCAATGACCAGCATGATGTGTTCAATGGACTCCTGGTCAAAGCGTACATGGAGTCTGCATTGTTCCAGTACCGGATTTGACAGATTAATTTTAACCTGATACACTTTTTCCAACTCGGGTATTACCTTAGACAAGGGGGTGTCTTCGAAGGCAAATTTTCGGCTGGCCCAGGCTGTTACGTTTTCGGCTGGGGTAGTTTGACGCACTTCAATAAGCCCTGTATGAATGTCTATAATGGCCTGATCGCCAGCCAACAACTGTTTTTCTCCTTGTGCAGATGCCACCTTTACCTTGCCTTCATCAACGCTTACAATGACTTTCTGAGGACTGCTGCGGTTATCGACATTGAATTTAGTGCCTAAAACGGTTACGGATACGTTTCTTACTTCAATTACAAAAGGGCGTTCTGGGTTGTAAGCCACGGCAAAGTAGGCTTCTCCATTTAGCTGTACGCTGCGCTTGCGGTTGCTGAAACGCGCAGCTACCTGAGAGAACTGATTTACGGAAATGACGGATCCGTCGCTCAGTTTTTGTTCCACAGGAGAAGTGGTGGCGGCAACAGATTCCATTGGTAGTGCTGTGTCCTGACGGAAAAACCAGAATGCGCCGATGAGCAATACCAGGGAGGCGGCAATGGCCATCCATTGCATAGGTATCCGGCGGGCGCTCACTGGTTTTGAACCGGCGGTAATTTTGTTTTTAGTGCGGGCAAGCGCTTGTTCTACATCCAGGGGGCGGGGCAACGGGGTAGGGGAGGAGTCGTTCCAAAGCTTTTGCATCTGGTTGAAATACAGCTGGTTATCAGCCGATTCAGCCAGCCATTGCTGCAAGGCCGACACCTCTTCGGGGCTACATTCGCCTGCCAGAAATTTGGCGATTTGTTCGTCTATTTCGTTGGTGTATAGCATGGCGTCATTGAAGTCAGATATGGATGAAGTGGAAAAGAGCTGCCAGCAGGGTCAGGTATTCGGCCAGTTCCTGGCGCATAATCCTGAGTGCTTTGCCCATGTGGGTTTCCACGGTTTTGATGGAGATGCCAAGTTGTTCGGCTATTTCCCGGTATTTGAGTTCTTCAAACCGGCTCAGTTCAAAAACCTGTCTGCATTGCGCCGGTAATGCTGTCAGAACCTTTTGCAGGCGCTGTTGCAATTCCGGAACTTCCGGGGCAGATTCAAATTCCTGAGCCATTTGTCTGGTTTGATGTTGTACGTACTTCTCTTGTACTTTACTGGAGCGCAGGCGGTTGAGCGCCTGATTGTGTACCATTTTGTACAAATAAGCTTTTACTGAGTGCTGAACGCCAAGGCTTGCACGCTGTCCCCAAAGTTTGACAAAGGCTTCCTGAACCAGATCCTCGGCTTCGTCCTGATCGCCTTCGGTAAAGGAATAGGCATAGCGGACCAGGGGTGCATACCAGGTCCGGAACAGCGCATCGAAGGAGGCTTCATCCACTCCGATGGTTTGTATCATGGGTTGATTTCCGTTTGACACTTTTTTGTGCTGAAGTTAAGACACCAAAGTTCAGGTCTTACCCTGAGCCTTCAACCGATTTTTTTTTGAATGACCAGGTTCAGTGGATAAATTCCAATAATTCATGGATAAGCGCTTGTTCGGTTTTTTTCAAAGACCTCCATTTCTTTACAATTGTTAACGAGGGCCGGTTTTTGGCGCCCATACCTTTGCCTCATAAAACAATTACATCATGGCATTACAGATCAGAACAGAAATCGTTATCGAGGCATCCAAAGAGCAAGTCTGGAGCATTCTCACCAATCTGGGGGCTTACCAGGAATGGAATCCGTTTATCGTTTCCAGCAAAGGCAGCGTTGCCAAGGGTGAGCGCATTGAAAACACCATGCGCACCGGTGAAAAATCCATGACATTCAAACCGGTCATTCTGGAGGTTCGTCAGGGGCAGTATTTTGAATGGCTGGGCTCTCTTTGGTTCAAGGGTATTTTTGATGGACGGCACTATTTTGAGATCCAGGAACTTGGCCCCAATCAGGTGAACCTTGTGCATGGAGAAACCTTTTCAGGCATATTGAGCGGCATGATTTTCCGCAGCATTGGCGAGGATACCCGCAACAACTTTGTAAAAATGAATCAGGCTCTGAAAGCCCGCGCCGAGCAAGCTGGTGTTTGAATTTCCCTTTTTTGTTTTCCTGTTAGCTTTTGATAATCAATAACTTGTGTGGTTGTTGACTGCCTACAGCTTTACCTTTTTTCAAATTTTTGAAAAAAAAACACCCTCCCCACTCAGGGTGATACCAGGGGGAGGGTGTCCTGTAGGTATAACGCAAAAACAATGGACATGCCTTGTAACCCTGAAATGTGCAGGTGTGTCAGAACAGATCAACAAAAACAATTAAATTTTTTGGCTATGAAAATGTCAGCTCTGAAAGCCGGCGCATGGGCGCTGGGCGTCCTCGCTTTTTCCCTTCTCACTACTTCCTGCGATCCGTTTGGCCTGAAGTCTACCGGTGAATTGATTACCCTCGATTTTAATGAAGATGATTTCAGTGGTCTGGACTTGTGTGTGCCAGCGGATGCGGAGGTACGGGTGGGCGATTCGTTCAAGATTGAAATTACCTGTGAGGAAACGGCCATGCCATATGTAGAAACCAAGGTGGAAGATGGCGTGCTGAAAGTGTATTTTTCCAGAAATATCCGGGATGTAGACAACATGAAGGTAGTGGTAACCGCGCCTTCCTGGAAGTATTTTGAAGTTAGCGGCAGCGGCGAAATAGTGGTTTTGGATTCCATTTCCGGTGCCAAGCTGTTTATGGACGTGTCTGGCAGCGGCAGTATCAAAGCGGATGAAGCTTATTTTGACCGGGCGGAACTGGAAGTTTCCGGCAGCGGCGAATTGCGCCTGGCCGGCGAGGGAGATAAACTGGAGGCCGATGTTTCCGGCAGCGGCGAGATTCGTTGCTTTGATTATGTGGTAAATGAAGCCGATGTGGACGTTTCCGGCAGCGGCAATGTGCAAGTCAATGTACTGGAGTCCTTAACGGCCGAAATCAGCGGTTCCGGCGATATCGTGTACAAGGGCAATCCGGCAGTTAATGCCAAAGTGTCCGGCTCCGGCTCTGTCCGGAAGTATTAGTCCATCGTTTTGTAATTGCTTTCCTACCCGTTTTTCCTTCTCTAAACATCATGCAAATCCTAAAACTTTTGCTTGCCTTCCTGGCAAGCCTGCTACTCTCATGGCCATTCAAAGCGCATGGGCAAACCCAAAACCTGAAAGGTCAGGTGATAGACAAAGCTGTTCGCTATGAACTCATAGGTGCGCGCGTGCAGGTGGCGCCTGTCAATGAAGTAAATCCCCAACCTATTGGCGCAGTGACCGAGGTTGATGGTCGGTTCCGATTCCCCAATCTTCCCATTGGCAAGTACCACGTAATGGTAACCTATATCGGCTATAAAGATGCGGTGGTAACCAATGTCGTGTTGGATGCCGGTAAAGAAACTGATCTGCTGATAGCCATGGAAGAGGCGGTGATGGAGCAGAAGGAAGTGGTTATTACAGCTAAATCCGCCAAACAAAAGCGTCTGAATGATTTGTCGCTGGTGTCTACCCGCACCTTTTCTGTGGAAGAAACCCGGCGGTTTGCTGCGGCCGTGAACGACCCGGCCCGAATGGTAACCTCTTATGCCGGCGTGGTGGCTGCCGACGATGGCAACAATCACATCGTTATCCGTGGCAATGCGCCCAATGGTTTGTTATGGCGCATGGAAGGAGTAGATATCCCCAATCCCAATCACTTTTCTTCAGCCGGAACTTCCGGTGGCGGTATATCCATTCTCAGTGCCCAACTTCTGAGCAATTCCGATTTTTCTACCGGCGCCTTTGCCGCAGAATACGGCAATGCTTTGTCTGGGGTATTTGACTTGAAATTGCGCAAGGGGAATATGGATAAACGTGAATTCACCTTCCAGGCAGGCGTATTGGGGCTGGATGCAGCTGCGGAGGGCCCTTTAAAAGGAGGAAACGGTTCATATCTGGTGAATTACCGGTATTCCACCCTTTCTCTAATGAGTAAGCTTGGTGTACCTCTGGGCGATGCAGTAACCAATTTTCAGGATTTATCCTTTCATGTGTGGCAATCTGCGGGCAAGGCCGGGTCTTTTTCCCTGTTTGGGTTTGGCGGCTTGAGCAAACAAACCCTTGAAGGAGATCCGGATTCCAGTAGCTGGGTGGAAAATCCGGCGTTGAAATATCCTTACGTTTTCCAAACCAATACCGGGGTAGTTGGACTTACGCACAGCAAAGTGTGGGGAGCCAATACTCATCTGAAAACGGCGCTGGTGTATTCGGGTGTAGATAATATTCTGGAAAGTAAAACTTATGAGTTGCCATCCACGAAGCTCAGACTTGATTTTGATGCTGGCAACCTGCAAACCAAGGCCACCTTGTCTACAGTGCTGAGTCATAAATTTAATGCCCGGCATTACCTGCGCAGTGGTGTGTATGTCAATCAGTTGTATTTCAAACTCCGGCAGCGGGAATATGATTCGGAAACTGAAAAAATGCGGGAGTATTTGCGTCAGGATGGCAACTCACAGACCGTTCAGGCCTTTACACAATGGCAGTACAAACCAACTGACCGGGTAACGTTTAACCTGGGCGTACACGCTTTGTCCATGTTGTTGAACCAGAAAACGTCTGTTGAACCACGTGCTGCACTGCAATATGCACCTGATGCAAAGCATCGGATTACGCTGGGATACGGACTGCACTCGCAAGTGATGCCGCTGGGTATGTATTTCCTGAAAGATGAGCAAGGGCGCCTGGTGAATGAGAATCTGGATCTAAGCAAGGCGCACCACATGGTGGCTGCTTATGATATTTTTCCAGGCAAAAACCTGCATTTCAAGGCAGAGGGCTACTACCAGCATTTATTTAATGTTCCTGTAGATCAAGGCATTGCAAGTTCTTTCTCAGTGTTGAATGTTTTCGGCGGCCTGGAATTTCATGCACTGGATAATTCAGGTAAGGGGCGGAATTACGGTCTGGAGCTAACCGGCGAACAATTTCTGACCCGTGGGTTTTACTGGCTGGCGTCACTGTCTCTTTTCAAAGCCGAATACCAGGGCTCAGACCGGGTTTGGCGCGATGGTCGCTTCGACAGCAAATATGCCAGTTCAGTAACGGCCGGCAAGGAATGGTCCTGGAATAAAAGAGGAAAGAACAGAACCTTTGGGGTAAACCTGAAAAGTATTGCGGTGGGTGGCCAGAAAGAAACTCCTATTGATCTGGAAGCTTCGCAGTCGGCAGGGCAGGCTGTTTATCGCGACGAATTGGCTTTTTCCATGCAATTGCCGGCCTATTTTCGGGTTGATTTAGGCTTGCGATTAAAGCGTAATTACAAACACCTTACTACTACATTGGCCCTTGATATTCAGAATGTAAGCAACCGTCAGAACATTGGTGGCCGCTATTTCAACCCGGATACAAAGGAAATAGAAACCTGGTATCAGGCTCCAATGCTACCAATTTTGGCTTACCGGGTGGATTTTTAGGGAGGCAGAGATTGTTGAAAGAGAGATTTTTACCGCGGAGGCGGAGAGGCGCGGAGGGTTTTCCAAACTGAGAGTCTCACTTTGAGTG
>JAEUUS010000129.1 GCA_016787545.1 Saprospiraceae bacterium | reverse complement strand
GCAATCAACAATGCCTGACCGGCGCGTATATCCGGAGAGGTCATTTCGATTCCACGAAGCGGGTACTTGCGGTCCAAACCAATAACGGTGGCCCGGTGTGGGTCGCACAGGATAATCTGGGCGCCCATGTCAATGAGCTTGTCTGTGAAGAACAAGCGACTTTCAAACATTTTCTGGTGTACGAGTACGCTCCCGCGCGCCTGCGTGGCCGTAACCAGAATGATCGACATCAGGTCCGGGGTAAAACCAGGCCAAGGCGCATCATAGATGGTCATGATAGAGCCATCAATGAAGGTATGGATTTCATAATGCTCCTGTGCCGGAATGTACAAATCATCGCCACGGCGTTCAATCTGGATACCCAGACGTTCGAAGGTGTAGGGTATGATACCCAGGTGTTCTACGCCCGCATTTTTGATCGTGATCTCACTCTGTGTCATGGCCGCCAGACCAATGAAGGATCCGATTTCAATCATATCCGGCAGGCAACGGTGTTCCGTGCCGCCCAGGTGTTGCACGCCTTCTATGTGCAACAAATTTGAACCGATGCCCTGAATATTAGCGCCCATGCGCTGAAGCATACGGCAGAGTTGCTGCACGTAGGGTTCGCAAGCGGCGTTGTAGATGGTGGTTCTGCCTTTAGACAACACAGCCGCCATAATCACATTGGCCGTTCCGGTAACGGAAATTTCGTCCATGTGCAGATAGGTGCCTTGCAAACCTCCAGCCGGTTGTTCTACATAATAAATGTCTTTTACCTCGTCGTACTTAAACTCTGCACCCAGTTTCTGGAATCCCAGGAAGTGCGTATCAAGTCGGCGGCGACCAATTTTATCGCCTCCTGGTTTAGGCAATGTAGCACGACCGAAACGGGCCAGCAGAGGGCCAATGAGCATCACGGAGCCACGCAGACGTTGGGCATCGCGCATAAATTCATCCGAACGCAGGTAATTGATATCTACCGTCCCTGCACAAAAACGATAAGTATCAGGCGCCAGCCGCTCCACGGTAACGCCGAGTCCGCGCAGCAACTCAATCAGTTTGTTAACGTCCAGAATATCCGGCACATTGGTGATGGTTACCGGATCGTCGGTTAGCAGAACGGCAGATACAATTTGCAGCGCTTCATTTTTTGCGCCCTGTGGGTGGAGTTCTCCTTTCAATGGCTGTCCGCCAATGACTTCAAAGCTGTCGAGTTGCATGTATAAACAGATGGTTAGACCAGGATTTAATTGGAAAGGCGGACAAAGGTAGACAGGCTGAGGCATTTGCCATACGGAATGATGCACTCCGGGCATTGTGAAAGAAAAAAAGTTGAAAAATGAAGATTTATTTATCTATGAATATTGTTTGGTTTAAGACTTAGTGTTTAAAATACAGCATTATTTTTTAGAAAAAATACCTGTTTTATCCTTGTGTCATTGCAGTTTTTTAAAATTTTAGACCAACCAACAATATATCTTTGGATGATTATTCCCACATTTGCCCGCTTTCAAAAGTCAAATGCGGACAATTTTCATCTACTTTTTAAACTGTCTATTCGTATGAAAAAACTCAACAATCTGCTTCTCATTGCAATGCTCATGCTTGTGAGCGCAGCAACCTGGGCACAAGGCGCCCTGATGGGTACTGTGACCGACGATTCCGGCGAGGCTCTCGTAGGCGTTTCCATCGGCGCCGTTGGTACCGGAAAAAGCACCGCCTCTGATGCCAACGGCAAATACACTTTGTCGCTGCCCAAAGGATCTTACCAAATCAATTTTGTGTACACTGGTTATGTTCCGGTTTCCAAAGCCGTTACCGTTTCAGATGGTAGCATGACGCTGGACATCACTATGGAGTCTTCCGATAATACGCTGGAGGAAGTGGTAATCAGCACGGGTAGCCGCAATACCCAGCGCACCATTACGGATTCTCCGCTTCCTATTGACATTTTTTCCTCAGCAGATTTGCGTGCCACCGGCCAGCCTTCTTTCGACCGGGCGCTGACGTATCGTGTGCCTTCGTTTAACTCGGTACAAACGCCTGTAAACGACGCAACCTCCCTGCTCGACCCCTACGAGATTCGGAACATGGGCCCGAGCCGCACCCTGGTACTCATCAACGGCAAACGCAAGAACGCCAGCTCGCTGGTGTACATCCAAACCTCCCCGGGGCGGGGTGAAGGTGGCGCGGATCTCTCCGCCATTCCTACAGATGCCATCAAACGCGTAGAGATCCTGCGCGATGGCGCTTCTGCACAATATGGCTCTGATGCTATTGCAGGGGTAATGAACGTGATTTTGAAAGACCGTTATGAGTATGGTTCCGTTACCCTCAACACTGGTATCACCAGCAAAGGCGACGGTGAAATGATCGGCCTGTCTATCAACAACGGCGCTAACTTCGGCGATAAAGGCTATGTGAACTACACTGCTGCACTTTCATACTCTGCTTTGGCCAATCGCCCTGGCGATGTAGATGCCGCAGGTGAGGCAGGTGATTTCGGCGCTGATCTTGCCGATGTACAAGATTATCTCCGCCGCTACCCGGATGCCAGAAACGTAAACGGCGACCCGGAGAAATCTTC
>JAEUUS010000083.1 GCA_016787545.1 Saprospiraceae bacterium | reverse complement strand
TAAATTCTATGCAGATTTTGAGTCTGGTAAAACAAGCTGCGCTCAGGACGTTGCGGCCGAGGTGGAAAAACTCAAAAAGGAAAATGTAAAAGGTATCATCCTCGACCTGCGCAACAACGGTGGCGGTTCTCTCCGCGACGTAGTATCCATGAGCGGTTTGTTCATCGAAGAAGGCCCAATCGTACAGGTTAAAAGTCGCGGCCGCGCTACCGAAATCATGCGCGACAACGACACCCGCGTACAATACACCGGTCCACTGGTGGTTATGGTGAACGGATTCAGCGCTTCTGCCTCTGAGATCCTGGCTGCTGCCATGCAGGATTACGGCCGCGCTGTGATTGTTGGCGCATCCACTACTTATGGTAAAGGTACAGTTCAGCGTTTCTTCGATCTGGACAATGCTGCCGCCGATAATAGTGTGAAACCGCTGGGTGAAATGAAAATGACCATCCAGAAGTTTTACCGCATTACTGGCAAAACCACGCAACTGGATGGTGTGGTGCCAGATATCGTACTGCCAGATTTCTACAATTTACTGGATAACGGCGAAAGTGAGAACGACTACCCGCTGGCCTCAACCACCATCGAACCGGTACCGTTCAACCAGAATGTTTACCGTATTTCCGATATCAATCAGTTGAAGTCCAACAGCCAGGGCCGTGTGAAAAGCGATGCCACCTTCCAGAAAGTGACTGAAAATGCCGAGCGCCTGCGCAAGCGTAAAGACGAAAGCGAGTACCCGCTTCAAATGGATAAATACCGCAACTGGAATAAAAAACAGGATGAAGAAGCCGACCGCTTTGAAAACCTGTTCAAGCCTATCGAAAGCTTCAAAATCGACAACCTCGCTGCCGATATGCCTAATATCCAGAGCGACACCTCACGGGTGGCCCGCAATGACAGCTGGATTAAAGAGCGCCAGAAAGACGTTCAGCTCTACGAAACACTCCGCATTATGCTGGATATGATTCGTATTGATGGCGTTGCGAAGCATTAATTACCACCCAGTCACTAAGAACACGAAGAACAAGAGCCGCCCCGGATATTGGGGTGGCTCTTGCTTTTTGGACCTCTTCCTTAAATTGAGTGAGACTCTCAGTTTAAGGAAGAGGTCCAACCTGTTCATACCTAAAAAAAAGAGCCACCCTGACATGGGGTGGCTCTTTTTTCTTGTGCTCTTAGTGCCTCAGTGGTGAAAAAACCTCAATCAATCCACCCACTCCGCCACAAACACATTGGTATCCCGGCTACCGGGTTTGTTCAAACGGTTGCTGCTCCAGGAAAGCTTTTTGCCGTCAGGAGAAAACATCGGGAAAGAGTTGAAAATACTTTCTGAGGTAACTTGCTCCAGGCCAGTGCCATCGAGATTGATCATATAGATCTGGAAATCGTAGCCGCGCTTGGAGTGGTGGTTACTGCTGAACAGTATTTTTTTGCCGGAAGGGTGGAAAAACGGCGCCCAGTTGGCTTTCCCCAGGTTGGTTACCTGACGCAATTCCGTGCCATCCACATTGCACACAAAAATCTCCATATTGGTAGGCGCTACCAGATGTTGCGCCAAATAATCGCGGTATTCTTTAATCTCCTCTTCCGTTTTTGGTCGGCTGGCACGAAAAACAATTTTAGAACCATCAGGGCTGAAAAAAGCGCCGCCATCATAGCCCAGATCAAAGGTAATTTGCTTCAATCCGCTGCCATCCAGGTTCATGGTCCACAGCTCTAAATCGCCGGAACGGTCACTCGTGAACAGGATTTTATCGCCTTTCGGACTCAAAACCGCCTCGGCATCATAACCCGGATTGTCGGTGAGTTGTTTTACAATATTGCCCTTCAGATCGGCGATATAGATGTCGTAACTGTCGTAAATAGACCACAGATACTTGCCGCTCGCGCGCATGTCGGGCGTATGCGGGCAGGAAGCGCCAGCCTCATGCGTGCTGGCATAAAGCACATGTTTGCCGTCGGGCATAAAATAGGAGCAGGTGGTGCGACCTTTCAACGTGCTGATGGTCTTTGGACGGTAGGTACTGTCGCCGGCAGCGTCTTTCACTTTCATGGCAAAAATCTGGTCGCACTCCAGGCCCCAGGCTTTATTGTTGCTTTGGAAAGTGAGCCATTTGCTGTCAGGGCTCCAGTAAGCTTCGGCATTATCGCCGCCGAAGGTGAGCTGACGTACATTTTTGAGGTGT
>JAEUUS010000075.1 GCA_016787545.1 Saprospiraceae bacterium | reverse complement strand
TGGAGGTGCGGCGCGTTTTCAGAAAAAATATACTTCACCCGGAAAAAAGCCGCTTCAGGTAGAAATCCAATTGCGCAACCCGCTAACCAAGACAATTGAGCATTTTAAAAAGGAATATAGCGTTGTGGTGCAGTAGGGAATGTAGAATATCGAATATCGAACTCCGAATATCGAAGTGGTGCGGGGGCCTGGCGTCAGCACACTTGCAGCGGATTACTCGCCTGAATGGCAAGATGGTGACCGTTAATATTTCGTCGGGCAGGCGCAGACTGCCTGGCAAATGTGCTGACGCCAGACACCCGCCCCACTTGGACATTGGATATTCTGCGGTTGGATATTGGATATTGATTTCCTTTTATCTTGCGCGGTAAAAACAACCATGAAATATTGCTACCTGCTTCTGTTGCTGATTCCCGCAATCACTTTTGCTCAGCCTTATCCTGAAAGTCAAACCGATGGTAAATACTACACCGTCAATGGCGCCAAACTCTGGACCGTGAGTTTTGGTCAGGGAGACCCTTTGTTTTTGATCGCCGGTGGCCCGGGCGGCTCCCACTATGGTTTACGGAGTTTCGATTCTTTGTCGAGCACCAACACATTGGTGTATTTCGACAACCTGGGTCGGGGTAAATCAGATACCGCCAAGGATGTTCGGGAGTATTCTCTGGAGCGCGATATTGAAGACCTGGAAGGCTTGCGCAAGGCCATGGGTTTTGGCAAAATCAATGTGCTGGGGCACTCCTACGGGGGATTGGTGGCGCAGGGTTATGCCATCAAATACCCGCAACATGTAAAACACCTTATCCTGGCCAATACTTTTCACAGCTTTGTGATGTGGCAGGAAAACGATGATAATTCCAATCGAGAAATCCGGGTGAATTATCCGGAAGTATGGGATACGCTCATGAAAGTGCGGGAGCGCGGCGTGGTGTCCAGCGATCCCATTCACCAGGAAATTTACGGGAAGGTGCCGTATGGCTTTATGTATGCCTACAACCCCAATAATTTCCGGGCCAGAGGCAGAAAGCCATATCCTAATCCGTTCAATCCCAAGGTGTACTACCAAATGGTGGGCAAAGACGGCGACTTTATTGTAGGAAACGATATTGGTAATTTTGATTTCCGTAAAGACCTGAAAAACCTCACCATGCCCATTCTCATCATTGCCGGCAGGTACGACCGTGTAGCGGTTCCCTGGATGCAGGTAAAATATAAAACATATTGTCCGCAGGCACAGTTTGAGATGTTTGAATACAGTGGACATAACCCTCAAGTAGAGGAGCCGGCCAAAGAATTTGCCATCATTCGGGCATTTTTAGCCAAGTAGCAGGCAACGGCGGGGAGGGTTTTGGGTTCATGGATAGTGTAGACCAGGTAGGTTTTGAAACCTACTGTATGTACACAAGTTATATGTGGATGTTAATGAAATCGGGAAAAACATCTAATATCTTGTAACCACTCGTTTAAACGAGTGGCCAGGAATACCCCCACCATCACATCTAGCATCTTTACAAAACATCAGCATCAGCCCAAAATTTGAACAAGGCTATACTGGAAATCATATCCTTCACCGAGGTTTTTGATGTTGATGTTTTGTAAAGATGCTAGATGTGATGGATGGGACGGCTTTTGCCCGCCGTTAAAACAGCGGGTTACAAGATGCTAGATGTGATGAGTGGGGACTAACCTCATAAATTGATTTTCCATTCAACTTGTGTACATACCGTAGGTTTCAAAACCTACCTGGTCTACATGCCTTGTGGCGATCATGTTGGTCGTGCCTTACTTTATCTATCTTCTAACCCATCATTTATGAAAACCCTTATTAATGCTGCCTTTTTGTTTTTCTTTTTACATGTTTCCTTGCTGCATGCTCAGGTAAATTGGGAGCATACCAACGGCCCTGAAGGAGGCTCGTTTTTCTTCCTTACTTCGGATAGTAATTATGTTTATACTACAAATAACTTTCTCCTGTTTCGTACAGGCGACGGCCTGAGTTGGGAGTCCATTCCTGCAGGTAATCTGTGGCCAATAGCCTGTTCCAATGAAAAACTGGCTGCCGGTCAAGGCTACGGCTATTCACTGAAGCAAGGTGCCGTGCCCAAATTTGTGGTGAGTAATGACCATGGCGCCACCTGGATAGAGGGGATGTTTCCGCCAGTTTCATCTGATTTTTTTACCCAAATAGCCGTCTGCACACATGGGGTTTATGTTCCTGATGGTGTTGCCGGCATGGTATTCCGAACCCAGGACGATGGCCTGACCTGGGATACCCTCCTGGCCCCTGAATTGTATGGGTATGATATTTACGGAGCTGAGGATAAATTGTTTTTAATAACAAACAAAAAGATTTGGCAGTTAGCGCCCAACGTTACAGACTGGACGTTAATTTCTCCGGTTATGGATAGTGGAGAAAGTGTCAGCTCTATGCATGCTGTGGATTCAGTGATACTTATTGCCACAGATGATTTTATTTGGTCATCCAGGGATAACGGTGGGAGTTGGACTAAAGCACCCGGAAATAACCCATTTGAATGGGGGCATTTTGCCCAAATTGGTAATCGCATTTATAAAACAAATGGTTACGATAGACTGATATACACAGATGATTTTGGAGAAAACTGGATGACCTACCCCATCAGCGAAGTCGCAGTAACCATAACAGATCTTGGCACTGCAGGTGGTAATTTATTGGGCATAGATTGGAGTACCGGCGCTTTCCGACTGGAGGAGAATGAACAAAAATTTGTGCCTGCCAATGAAGGCTTAAATGGAGCCGTTGTGCATTATTTAAGCTCAGGAAACAATCAATTATGGGCTGCTTGCAACGGCGGGGTATTTGCTTATGATTTAACCCAACAAACCTGGGGAGATAACGCGTTATTGCCTCAAAATAGTTATCAAAAAGTGGTAGTTAGCCCTGGAGGAAAAATTGCTGCGTTTCATTTTTATGATAGAGAAATCTACCTTTCTGTAGACAACGGCGCCAGCTGGGATACACTTGGGATGGCAATGTCATTTGGGAGTCCCGATGTGGTAGAAAATATCTATTGGACAGGTGAAAACCTCCATGCAAGGTTTCAATCATCCGGGTTCTATTATACCTCCGATTTAGGCGCAAGCTGGGAGCCTGCTGTCGCCATGAAAAATGTAATACCTTTTCAGGGCAAACATTATGGCGCCAATTTTCAGGGAGAGTTAATGGTTAGCCTCAACAATGGAGTATCCTGGCAAGCAGCTCCGGCGCCGCCAATTCCATATTGCGCAAAGATATTTAGTACTGAAGACCGGCTATTCGTGATGACCAGAGGGGATCAGTGGCAGTATGTCCTGTATCATTCATTGGATGGTGTGCAGTGGCATTATGCCAACGACGGTTTGCCACAAATGAACTGGGAGCCCATTGATGTCGCGTTTATAGATGGTTATTATGGTGGGATATGGCAAGTTGACAATCAGTATATTTTACACAATTATTCGGGCAATATGTTTACATCCCTGGATTCCTGTAAAACATGGTTGCCAATAAGCCGCGAAGAGTATTTTCGGATTGAAGTGGTAGACACCATCCTGTATGGAGGAGCTTCTGATGGGGGCGTATTAAAGTCGGCGCCTCCACAAAATTATGGCGCCTTGTCTGAAGGAATTGTCTACAGTGATTTGAATAATAATGGATTGAAAGATACAGGAGAAGAACCATTGCCTGGTATAAAAGTGTCTGTATCCGAGCCCGGGGCCTGGTTTAATACCTGGTACATGCATACCCAAAGCAACGGATCATATATTATTGGTAGTTTGCCTGGTAGTATAGACACCCTTCGGGTTTTATTGAGTTCTCCGTACATCTTAAATATTCAGCCCGAGTATTATCTCGTATCAGCTTCCGGCGCCAATCGTGATTTCGGCATTCATTATGCGCCGAATATTACGGATGTTTCTGTTCAAGGCTGTTTTGCGGGCAGACCCAGACCTGGATTTCACTTAAATCATATCTTGAACTATCGCAATGAAGGAACCCTGGAGGCTAATGGGATTGTTTCAGTCAAATTAGATCCTAATTTTCAATATGAAAATGCCGACCCTGCGCCAACAACCATGGTAGGAACAGATAGCTTAGTATGGGATTTTACCCAAATGCCCCTGTTTACACAGCGCTATATCAGGATTTTAGGTACAGTATCAGATTCAGCTCCGCTGGGAAGCCCATATACCATACGCGCACATATCGAGCCTTCGCTCACGGATCAGCAACCGACCAATAATCATTGGACTATCACAGATACCATTGTAGGCTCTTTTGATCCTAATGAAAAACGGGTAGAGCCAGCGCACGGACTGACTGCTCAGGAAATTGCCGAAGGGAAAGAATTATTGTATACCATTCATTTTCAAAACACTGGCACTTTTCAGGCAGATCGGGTGCGCATCACGGATCTGTTGGATACGGCCCTCAATGCCGCTACCCTTCGATTGGTTGCTGCAAGTCATACCGTTACCGGATTCCAGTTGCTGCCAGGTAATTTGATTGAAGTAGTGTTTGATCACATCAATTTGCCCGATAGCAATGCAAACGAGCCCGCCAGCCATGGTTTTGTGACCCTTGCCATTCAGCGCAACAAAGCCTTCGAACCAACGTATGTTGTGCGGAATACCGCGGCCATTTATTTTGACTTCAACGAACCCATCATCACCAATACCGTAAAAACACCGCTCTATGTACCCGAAACGGTTTCAACCATAGAGCCTGCTCCGGGCCTTGGGTTCAAGACCTTACATATTTCGCCCAACCCGGCTTCTACCGAGTTCAGGGTTTATACACAGGGCGCATTGTCCGGAGCCGGGCAGCTCAATCTGTTTAATGCAGAAGGGAAACCTTTTCAAACCCTGAATGTGCCGGATACCAGCGTTCCTGTGAATATGCCTGTGAAGAACATCCCGCCAGGTATGTATTTTATCCAGGTGAAAGATGTAAAAGAACAGTTGTGGGGCAAGATTTTGATAAAGAAATAGTAGGCAAGGGAGCAGGTGCTCAATTGTTTTTCTGATAGCTCAATTTGTCGCATTTTGAGCATAAGGTTATTATTGTTAGATGGGATGCAGTCAGGTTGTTGAAGTGTTTATAAATTTGGTTTACAATTTATTTTTTGCCTTTTTAACCGATTTTGTTCATGAAAATCTTTAATAATGTTACCTTTTTGTTCTTTCTCTTTTTCATTCAGTTTTCCAGCCTTAGTGCTCAGTTTAACTGGGAACACACCAATGGTCCGGAGGGAGGGAGGTTTTATGATATGGTGGATGATAGTATATATGCTTATGTAGTTGATGGGTTGCATATGTATCGAACTCCCAACGGGCTTCAATGGGAAAGATTGCCGGAGGGAAATCTTTGGCCTTTAACGGCTTCAACTGAAAAGTTGGCAGGTTGCCAATATAATTATTTCAACTCAGGTATTGCAACTCGCAAGTTTGTGGTAAGTTATGATCACGGAATTACCTGGATTGAAGGCGCCATGCCACCAACCGTTTATCCTGCTTTTTTCAACATAGCAATTTGCACCAAGGGTATTTTTGTGTCTGATCCGAATTATGGTTATGTTTTTAGGACCCAAGATGATGGACTGACATGGGATACGATTGTTGCCCCAGAATTATATGTCAGAGACCTTTTTGGGTTTGGCGATCAGTTGTTTGCTTCAGCACATTATAAAATCTGGCGATTGGCTGCAAATAATGTTGATTGGGAACTAATATCGCCAGATTTTGACGGTGGAGAATATTTAGCTAACATGTATGCCAAGGATTCTACTTTGTTTTTGGCCACTAGTTATTATTTAAGAACTTCTACAGACAACGGACTGAATTGGAAGATTGAACCAGGAATTAAACCTCAGGATGGTAAGTTTGGGAGGGTTGGAGATCGGATTTATAAACAGAGCTCCAACGTACAATTGATCTACACGGACGATTTTGGCCAATCATGGGAAGAGTATTCTTTGATCGATTATTTGCCCAATTTGACAGATTTAGCTTCAGTTAATGGCAAATTACTCGCGTCGACCTCAACTTTTGGCGCATGGGTGTTGGATGAAAATATGCAAAATTTTGTTCCCTCAAACAAAGGGTTGACTTCTGCTCAGGTGTCGGATATTGCCGTAGTGAAAAAACATTTGTGGGTTGCTGCTATGAATGGGATTTTTAATTACAATACAGTACAGCAAAATTGGGAGGCAACTGCGGAGATGCCTACTAGTGCCTTTAGCAAGTTGGCAGTTAGTCCCGAAGGGAAGATTGCGGCTTATGGCCCCGGCTATTATGATATATACGTTTCTGTGGATTCGGCCGCTAGCTGGAAGGTGATTAAACCAAGTGATGTACATGGCCATATAATGGCCATATATTGGCTAAATGAAAAACTATGTGCCAGATATGGCTATAATGAATTTTATTATACCACTGATCTGGGAGATACCTGGGTGCCCAGTGAGCCTATTTTGAGGGTGGTTTCTTTCCAAGGCAAATATTATGGAGTAGATCACCTGGGCTTTATGAGTGTAAGCATTGACAACGGTGCATCTTGGCAACTTCCTCCAATGCCACCTGTTCCTAATTGCAAACGACTTTTCGCGACTGAGGACAGGCTTTTTGTTGTAACAAAGCATCCAGCTTGGGGATATCAATTATACAGCACAGCTGATGGTGTACAATGGCAATACTCCAACGACGGCTTGCCGCAAATGGAATGGGAGGATATGGAAGATTTGGTTCCCTATAGCTATGTAGGAGGTATTTGGAAAGCAAACAGCAGATATTATTTGCATAACCGAGGAGGAAATTTTTTCACTTCTCTGGATTCTTGCAGAACCTGGCTTCCTGTAAGTCGCGATGCCCATTTTTATATTGACGCGGTGGATACTATTTTCTACGGAGGCGCTTATGGTGGAGGCGTTTTTAAATCTGCGCCTCCACAAAACTATGGTGCATTGTCAAGAGGCATCGTATATAACGATTTAAACAATAATGGAATGAGAGATTTTGGAGAGGAGTCTTTGCCGGGTGTGTGGGTTTCTGTAACTAAGTCGGGTTCATGGTTTTTCAATTGGGTCTCTCAAACGGATACTAGTGGTTTATATACTGTAGGATCTACGCCCGGAAGCGAGGACACACTTAGGATAGCGGTAAAATCTCCTCATATTTTGCAGGTTAACCCTCCTTATTATTTGGTCACAAACGCTGCAAACAACAGAGATTTTGGCATTCATTTTACGTCGAATATTACAGATGTTTCCATTCAAGGCGGTTTAGCTGGCAGGCCCAGACCAGGTTTTAAACTCCTAACTACACTGAAATATCGTAATGAAGGTACCCAGGAGTCGAGTGGTATTCTTTCTATTAAACTTGACCCAATTTACCAGTTTGAAATAGCGGATCCTCCTCCTACGGCTATTCTTGGAACAGATAGCCTGGTATGGGATTTCAATCAATTTGCAGCATTTAATGAAAAAAGTATCCTTTTAAGTGGTAATGTTCCCTCAAACGCAGCTCTCGGATCGCCCTTAACCATACGCGCCCATATCGAGCCTTCGCTCACAGATCAGCAGCCGACCAATAATCATTGGACTATCACCGATACCATTGTAGGCTCTTTTGATCCCAATGAAAAACGGGTAGAGCCAGCGCACGGTCTTACTGCTCAGGAAATTGCCGAAGGGAAAGAATTATTGTATACCATTCATTTTCAAAACACAGGCACTTTTCAGGCAGATCGGGTGCGCATCACTGATCTGCTGGATACGGCCCTCAATGCCGCTACCCTTCGATTGGTTGCTGCAAGTCATACCGTTACCGGATTTCAGTTGCTGCCAGGTAATTTGATTGAAATAGTGTTTGATCACATCAATTTGCCCGATAGCAATGCAAACGAGCCCGCCAGCCATGGCTTTGTGACTCTTGCCATTCAGCGCAACAAAGCCTTCGAGCCAACGTATATTGTGCGGAATACAGCCGCTATCTATTTCGATTTCAACGAACCCATCATCACCAATACCGTAAAAACACCGCTTTATGTGCCTGAAACTGTTTCAACCATAGAGCCTGCACCTGGCCTTGGGTTCAAAACCTTACACATTTCGCCCAACCCGGCTTCTACCGAGTTCAGGGTTTTTACACAGGGCGCATTGTCCGGAGCCGGGCAGCTCAATCTGTTTAATACAGAAGGTAAATCAATGCAAACCCTGCAAGTGCCGGATACCAGTGTTCCGGTGAATATGCCAGTGAAAAACATCCCGCCTGGTATGTATTTTATCCAGGTGAAAGATGTAAAAGAACAGATGTGGGGCAAGATTTTGATAAAGAAATAGGGTAGGGG
>JAEUUS010000020.1 GCA_016787545.1 Saprospiraceae bacterium | reverse complement strand
TTTTCCATCAGAAAAACATTGGAAATGCCTTTCTGCTGGCTGAAAAGAGTGGGGATTAAGCCAAGCATAAAGCCCCATACAAGTAGTGTGTGTTTAGGTGTCATATAGTAAAAATGGTTGTTTTGTAAGGTACGAAAATAGCGGAAACTTTCCAATGCTAACATGAATTGAATGACCCTGCTAAAACATTACAAAAAAAGCGTGACACAGGCGAACCCATGCCACGCTAAAAAATCAATCAGTTCAGTTTATTGTTTCGCAAACGTGCCTTCCAGACGGCCGGAATCCGATTTTAATACCAGACGATACATGCCTGCCGGCAGGTTGGTTACATCCAGTTGGAAATTTGCACCGTTGGCTACCGTGTTGGAAAGTGCCAGTCTGCCATCAGCGGCATAAACTTCCACAATCGCCTGACCAATGCTGGCTCCGTTCTCTAACAGGGCGGTCACATTCAGCCAATTAGCTGTTGGGTTTGGCGACAAGGTAAGCATCGCATTCCCTGCACCCGGATCAACTACAGGGCTCTGACATTCAACCTTACCCAGGTTGAAATCGTCGCCGCACAAATCAGGATGGTTGTGATCTACCACCGCAAATTCGTACATGGTAGTGCCGTCGCCAGGGAATGGGCCCAGGATAATCGGCTGCAACGTATCGTATGGGAAGTTTCCGTAGTTATTGCCGTTGCCAACAATATCAAAGCCTCCCGAGCCTCCATTTTCATGTTGGAAGGTCAAAGCCACAAAGAACTGTCCGCAAAGACAAGGCGTGCGCACCACCACCAGATCGTAAATATGGCAATCATCATTGCCCAAACAATCAGGAACCTGGAAGGTGCGATCAATACAACACAGCGGAAGACCCGGCACATTGGCAACCATACAGATCTTAATGTTGTCGGTTGCTCCGCCATCCCAAGGGAAATTCTGGATTAACAGCGGAAGCTGGTTCAAATTGAATTGCCCAATCAATTGGCCATTAGCCCAAACCTGGAACAGATCACTGATTTGGTTGGCTACCTGGAAATCAATTTTTACCTGATAGGTGCTGTCGGAGGTGCAATCATCCGTCAGAACTACCAGATCGAAGATATCGCAAGGCAAGCCACCACCACAGTTTGTACCAATAAAATCAATGGTTTTGCAGCAGTTTGGATCATTCTGAATACAGATTTTAATGATGTCCACTGCCGGGCCATTGCTCGGGAAATTTGGAATAACTATTGGCAGGTTAGCCAACGGGAATGTGCCGATGAAGACATTATTCCCCCAAACATCAAAGAACTGGCTGCCTGGATTCACTACATCAAAATCCAGATGAAGTTCGTAACCGGTAGCGGCAGGATTACAATCACCTGGATCTACCACCACATTGAAAATCTCGCAGTTTCCGGCAATGTTACAGTTTGGACCCTGGTAGGCCAGGGCCTGACAACAATCCGGATGGTCGTTGATACAAACTTTGATTTCATCCGCTGCATTACCGTTGGAAGGAACATTTGGAATGGTAAATGGCAGGGTACTCAATAGATGATTGCCATAAAATACCCCGTTTACCCAAACCTCAAAAAAGTCGTTCCCAGGATTGTTTACCTCAAAATCAAAAGTCAAAGGATACGTTCCGGTGTTTGGATCGCATTGGCCTGGTGTTACGGTAAGATCAAAAACATCGCATGGCGCGCTAAACAGACAATCCGGTACCTGCCAGTCAATTTCTGCACAGCAGGATCCCTGACCACCCGGCGTATTGTTGAAGCACACTTTCAGGAAATCACCCTGGCCGCCATCCCATGGGAAGAACTGTATCGGAAGTGGAAGTGCATTGATGTTGAAAACGCCGAAGAATTGACCGTTTGCCCACAAACCAAAGGTGTTTGCTGGTGGATTGACCACATTGAAATTAACCCAAAGTTGATAAGTGCTGTCACTGGTGCAATCTCCAATCTCCACATGTAAATCATTGATATCACAGTTGTTCTGGAAACAATTGGGTGTCGGAAATTCAATAGTCCTACAACATCCCAACGCACCATTATTGCTCACCATACATACTTTGATGACATCGTTAGGTCCAGCGCCATCCCACTCGAAATTTGGGATATATAGCGGCAGTTGATTCAGGTTGTAATTACCCAGGAATTGTCCGTTGGCCCACAAGCTGAAAATTTGACTCGGTGGATTTTGTACCTGGAAATTGACCCATACCTCGTACGTGCTGTCTGCAGGATGGCAATCGCCTGTGTCTACTGCTAAATTAAAGATTTCACAGGGCAAATCGCAATTAGGCCCTTGGAATTCAATGGTTTTGCAGCAATCAGGGTGATCATTGATGCAAATTTTGATCACATCAATAGCGTTTCCATTATTCGGGAAATTCTGAATAACAATGGGCAAACCGGCTAATGGGTATAAGCCAAGATACTGACCATTCCCCCAAACTTCAAACAGCGCATTGCCGGGATTTACAACCTCAAAATCAACAGTTAAGGAATAACTATCATCATTTGGATTGCAAGCGCCTGGCGTTACTACTACATCGAAAATGGCACATGGGGCGTCACAATTCGGGCCATGGAACTCAATCGTACGGCAGCAATCTGGGTTCCCCTTGATACAAACCTTTAGCACATCTATGGCATTACCGTTGGATGGCATGTTCGAGAGGAACAATGGCAGGTTATTCAAAGCGAATACGCCCAAATATTGACCATTACCCCATACTTCAAAGGAGTCACTGCCAGGATTTTGAACCTGAAAGTTTATCTTCAACTTGTAGGTATTGGCGATGGTATCACAATCACCCGGATCAACGGCCAGGTCAAATATTTCACAAGGCGGGTTGCAGTTTGGTCCTTGGAATTCTACTGTTTTACAGCAATCCGGATTATTTTGAATGCATATTTTGATCACATCAATCGCATTGCCATTGGACGGGAAATTGAACAATGCAAGTGGCAGATCACTCAAGGCAAACAAACCCAAATATTGCCCATTCCCCCACACTTCAAACGAATCGCTACCAGGATTTTGGACCTGGAAATTCAAGTGAAGCTTAAATACATTATCCACCGGATTGCAGTCTCCCGGATCCAGAACCACGTCAAAAATTTCACAGTTCGTATTACAGTTTGGCCCCTGGAATTCTACCGTTTTGCAGCAGTCGTCACTTCCGGTAAGGCAAATCTTAAGTACATCAATGGCGTTGCCGTTGGTTGGGAAATTGGGTATGGTCAAAGGCAATGCGCTCAATGGGAAAGCGCCCAGATACTGACCGTTACCCCAGATCTCGAACGAATCGTTTGTCGCATTCAATGTTTCAAAATCCAGGAAAAGATCGTAGGTGTGGTCAGGATTGCAGTCTCCGGGATCAACATTAACATCCACAATTTTACAAGGTAGCAGACAAGCTGGAACTGTAAATTGTTTGATCTTGCAACAGCCCTGTGTGCCAGGCGCAGCGGTAGAATCCAGGATACATACCTGAATAAAATCGCTGGATTGCCCATTCCAAGGAACCTCCAGCATCAACGGAAGTGCCGTAAGAGGGAAAGTATCAATCAGTTGGTTGTGGATAGATATCGTGAATAATCCATCTCCAGGGTTTGTGCCATTGAAGTTCACCAGTATTTTATACGTGCTGTCTGATGTACAGGCCCCGGTTTGCAGAAAGATGTTGGTGATTTCACATGGACCATAAGGTAAACAGGCTGGATTAAGGAATTGCAATTCTTTGCAACACCCCGGATCATTGCCGGTGCAAATCTTGATATGACTGAAAATAAGGTTGTTCCAAGGGAAACTGTCAATGGCCAAAGGCAATTGGTTCATCCCAAATTGCCCCCAATAGGTGCCGTTTAGCCACAAGTCAAAGGAGTCTACTGCATTTGGGTCATTTACGGTAAAGTTTAATACAGCCTTGAATGTACTGTCTGTCGGACATCCATTCGGTTTAATGACTAAGTCATTAATTCCACATGGAGGGCCAAACAAACAGGCTGGCACTTGATATTCAATGGTTTTACAGCAAACTATATTGACGTTGGAAATACAAACCTTGATCTCGTCATGGTTGCCTCCGTTCCAATGTACCTCTCGGGTCAGGGGTAGCTGATTCAATCCAAACATGCCCGCAAACTGACCATTGTTCCATAACACAAAGGAGTCGGCGCCTATGCCGCCCAGAATTTCAAAATCAAAGGTTAGCTTATAGGTACTATCGGAAGTACAATCTCCAGGATGAACATTCAGATCCACAATATTGCAACCTCCATTTGCGCAGGGAGGAGCAGCAAAATCCAGAATTTCGCAGCAATCAGGTTGGTTGCTGATGCACACTTTAATCACGTCAATCGGATTACCGCTAGCCGGGAAAGCCGGAATTTGAAGCGGTAAGGCAGCTAAAGGGAAAACCCCAAGGGAAATGCCGGTACCTGTAAACACTTCGAATGTGGAAGTATTCGCTACACCGGAAGCCTGAAAATTGATCAACAAGGAATAAGTCAAACCAAGTGGATCACAGGCGCCTGGATCTACAATCAGGTTTTCAATGTTGCATATGCCCTGATTGTTACAAGGCGGCACAACAATGACCACCTCGTCTACACAATCCGGAAAAACAGCGTCCCTAACCACGAATTCTAATTGGGTAGGGGCATTTGGATTGCCGTTGAAAGGCCCAAGTATCAAGGGAACCTGGTTGTACGTGAATAACCCGTAGTTGTTTCCATTACCACTGACGGTGAATTGATTGCTGGTCGCATTGAATTCAAAATCAAGTGAAATGAAAAACTGACAGTTAATGGGGTTGACCTGGACCACGGTGGCCGTCAGATCAAAGATTTGGCAGTTCTGCGCCGCGACGGGAACGCTAAACGCGAGCAGAAGCATCGGTAATAAGGATGCTAAACGCATGGAGTAAATGAGTTTGGTGAATAAAGAAAACATGTAAATCGGTCGTCGCCATCCAAGATTAATGGGGGACGCTGCAAGGATTAAAAGAGAACTCAGTTCTGACCGATTGCCGTGGGAATAATGAGGGATTTGTCATTAGAATAAAATCCACAAATTCGGCAAACGGGGAATGGTGGGTAGCATTTGTGTGCTCAAGATACAGCTTAACGACCATTCGCTTCCTGAACAATACAAAAATCGCGCACAAAATGTGTCGGATTTTTGTCATTCAGACAAATTAACTGTAAAAATGCCTTTATTGAAGCATTTTTTGTAAGGTATTAACCCTCACTGGTAAACGAAAATTTTATTTTTGGGAAGTTTTCTTGCGCAGTCTGAAGTATCCAGGCTGTTTCTGCCAGGAATACCGTTTCTCCATCGCTGTCTATAGCAATATCCCGTTTTCGGCGATCCAGAAAATCAGCCATATCTTTGGAATCTTGAGCGCTTACCCAGCAGGCCTTATACAAATTGACAGGTTCATAACGACATTTGGCGTTGTATTCACTCTCCAAACGGTGCTGGATAACCTCAAATTGCAATTGCCCAACGGTGCCAATAATCCGCCGGCCATCAATTTTTCGGGTAAACATCTGGGCAACTCCTTCATCCATCAGTTGATCCAATCCTTTGGCAAATTGTTTGGCCTTCAGCGGATCAGCATTCTCCACATACCTGAATTGTTCGGGCGAAAAGGCTGGGATGCCTTTGAAGTGCAACAGCTCCCCTTCCGTCAAGGTATCACCAATTTTAAAATTGCCCGAATCATACAAACCAACTACATCACCCGGATAGGCTTCTTCCAGCAAGGTTTTTTTAGAAGCCATGAACATGGTAGGATTGGGGAATTTCAATTCTCGCTCCAAACGAATATGCCGGTAGTTTTTATTCCGCTCAAATTTGCCTGAACAAATCCGCAAAAACGCAATCCTGTCGCGGTGTTTTGGATCCATATTGGCAAAAATCTTGAACACAAACCCCGTCATTTTATTTTCCTCCGGTTTTACCAAGCGTTCCTCCGTATACCGCGGCAATGGGGTAGGGGCTATTTCCACAAAACAATCCAGCAACTCCTTTACCCCGAAATTATTCACCGCCGAACCAAAAAAGATGGGGCAAACCTTGCCCTCCAGATAATCCTGCTTGCTGAATACCGGATAGACCGTTTCCAAAACCTCCACATCGCTGCGCAATTCTCTCGCAGCACTCTCGCCAATGTGCTTCTCCAGATCCGGATGACTTAAATCCTCGAAAACAATGATATCCTCTTCTTCTTGCTTGCTGTGCGGGTTGAACAATACCAGCTTTTTCTCATATAAATTGTACACACCTTTAAATCGCTGTCCCATTCCGATTGGCCAGGAAAGCGGACAAAGCTTCACATCCAGTTTTTGCTCAATTTCATCCAGCAAATCAAACCCATCCCGGCCTTCACGGTCGAGCTTGTTGACAAAAAAGATCATTGGCGTATCCCGCATGCGACACACTTTAGTGAGCTTTTCTGTCTGTTTTTCTACACCATTGGCTACATCCACTACCACAATGGCAGAGTCAACCGCCGTAAGCGTACGGTAAGTATCTTCCGCAAAGTCTTCGTGACCCGGGGTGTCCAGAATGTTAATCTGCAAGTCCCTGTACTCAAATCCCATCACCGATGTACTCACCGAGATACCACGCTGACGCTCAATTTCCATAAAGTCGGAAACCGTGCTCTTTTTTATTTTGTTGCTTTTTACAGCACCCGCCGTCTGAATGGCGCCGCCAAAAAGCAGTAATTTTTCAGTCAGGGTAGTTTTACCGGCATCCGGGTGGGCTACAATGGCAAAGGTGCGCCGGCGACTCAGTTCGGAAAGAAAATTGGACATAACAGCGTTTATCAATCCAGATATATTCCGGATTTCGGGGCGCAAAAGTAGCAACAATGGCTGGATTTTACTTGAAAGGATCTGGTGTCCACCAGTGTTTTTTCAGAACTTTGTGCTGCATTCCATTTTTTTGACTGTTTGGCAGGAATTTGGTGCTTGTTTTTTTATCCCTTATCCAGAAACTGATTTACATGAGGAATATTCACCTCCTTTGCTGTGTTATGCTGTCCTTGGGCCAACTTTCGGCCCAGCAGGATCCAACCCTCACCAGCTATCATTTCAATGCGCTGCTTTTTAATCCGGCTTATGCTGGCAGTCATGAGCACCTCACGGTCAACCTGACGCACCGGCAACAATGGCTTGGATTGGAAGGTGCTCCGGTTACGCAGGTGCTCAGCGGACACATGCCTTTACAGAACGACCGTGTTGGATTGGGCTTTACATTGATGAATGATCAGATTGGGCCGGGAGGCGCTACAGAACTCTCGGGCGCTTATGCGTACCGCATACCTGTAGGCGCGCAAAAGCAGTTCAAACTGTCTATTGGATTTCAAGCCGGAGTCGCCAATTGGAGAAGTCGCTTGGGAACCATAAATGTATTCGACACTGATGATGCCGCATTTGGGCAAAATCTATCCCGATGGCTGCCAAATTTTGGTGCTGGAGCTTATTTGCACAATAAACAATTTTACGCAGGGGTTGCAGTGCCCCGAATGTTGGAATACGACCTCAGTCAGGACAATCAGCATACATCACAAATCAAGGCCCAAAATGTTCGGCACTGGTACCTGACCCTCGGAGGCGCATTTCGTTTGAATGGTGAGGAATTGGTTTTTCGGCCTAATTTGTTGCTCCAACATGCCGGATTTTTCAGCAAAACCGGAGAAAATCAGATCGGATCGCCCGCTTCACTCAACCTGGGCGCATCTTTTCTTTTCCGACAATTGTTCTGGGCCGGGTTGACTTACAGAACTGCTCTAGCCCAAAAATCTTCTACAGATTCCGCCAATCTGTGGGTTGCCTGGTCACTGCGGAATGGTATGCGTTTTGGCGCTGCATACGATATCACCCTGAGCAAATTGCGTACAGCCAGCAGCAATTCTTTTGAAATAATGCTCGGGTATGAATTTGATGTGAAAGTTAAACAGGTGGTTTCACCGCGCTATTTCTAACCTAAAACCGATGAAAAAAACGCTTTTGCTAGTGTTATGGCTGCTTCCGCTCGTATCTGGTGCGCAATCTACCCTGATGCGTCGCGCCACACAGGCAATGGAAGAACTGGATTACCAAACCGCCATACAGCAGTTTTTGCTGGTATTGGAAAACGAAGACAATGCAGAGGCTAAGGCTGGTCTGGCGGAATGTTACCGGAAAATCAACGACACAGAAAACGCTGAACATTGGTACAGTCAGCTGGTGCGACTTCCTTACCCCAAGTCGGTATACAAACTGTATTATGGTATGATGCTCCAGGCCAATGGCAAATGCAACCTGGCCATCAACTGGTTCAAACAATACGAAAAGGAAGCGCCAGACGATGCCCGGGGTAAAAACCTGGCTGCCGCATGCGAACGTGAACAGGAACTCCGCAATAAAAACCAGGATGTATATCAGGTTTTTCCGCTGCCCATCAACTCTGCATACGATGATTTTGGACCCAGTATTCTGGGTAATCAGTTGGTTTTTGCCAGTGATCGGGATTTGGGCAAGCCGGTTAAAAGAACCTCTATGTGGACAGGGAATCCATTTTCCGACCTGTATAGCACACCACTTAAGTCTGATCAGCCCGGAGCCCTGGAAGCGGCAGTGGTGGAAGGGTTTTCACCAGATATCAATACAGCGTTTAATGAAGCAGCCGCCTGTGTTTCTCCGGATGGGCAACAATTGTTTTTTACCAGAAACAATTATCTGGAAGGAAACACTAGTCGAAGCGACGAAGGATTGGTCAAACTAAACCTGTTCACAGCCCGGCGCAATGAACGCGGAGGCTGGATTGATATCGCACGACTCCCTTTTAATACTCCGGATTTCAATACAGCACACCCTTGCCTGAGCCCGGATGGTAAGCGCCTGTATTTCAGCAGCAACCGCCCCGGGGGCTTTGGCGGCATGGACCTGTACTATTGCGATTGGCAAAATGGAGGCTGGGGTACTGCCCTTAACCTCGGCCCCACCATAAACACAGAAGGAAACGAGATATTCCCCTTCGTGGATGCCAATGGGCGACTCTACTTTGCCGGAAATGGGCACCTGGGCCTGGGTGGACTGGATTTGTTCTACAGCACGCCTAAAGGCGACAAAGACTGGAATGTGCCTGTAAACCTCGGAGCGCCCATCAATTCAAATCGGGATGACTTTGGTATTTGGTTTGGTTCGGACCTCACCTGGGGCTTTTTTACTTCCAATCGGGAGGGTGGGGCAGGCCGCGACGATATCTATGCGTTCTCCAGAAATGCCTCTACGCTGGAAATCTATGTGTTTGATACACAGACCAATAAGCCAATTAGCGGCGCAACAGTGCTGAATTCCTTCACCGGTTTCAGTATCACAACCAGTGCGGATGGCATCGCAGCTTTTGATATGCGGCAGGAAGAATGCGCAGATTTTTCCACAGCAAAAAAAGGATACGAAATGTCGCTGGCCAATGGCTGTGCCGGGCGTGAGAACGGACTAACCACAAGGGTGGAAATCGGGCTGACCAAGGTGAGCAACTACAGCGTACAAGGGATAGTATTTGATATGCGGGATGGTTTTCCTGCCCTTGGCGCCAGGGTAATACTGAGTAACGATTGCGGCAAAACTGCTCCGCAGCCCCTCGTCACAGGCCCTGACGGCAGATTCAGGTTTAAGTTGGATAAAAACTGTTGTTACACACTCCGGGCAGAATCCGAAGGTTTTATTGCAGGTGTGGCAGAGGGCATTTGTACCAAAAGCAGTAATGCAAATGCCATCAACAGGGTAAACCTCAATCTGGAGCCGTACCGCGACCGGGAGGGGTTTATTGTAGATATTCCGGAGCGGTCAGCCCAGGCCGCGGGGCCCCGGTACAACCTGCAATCCGGCTTGTATGAAAATGCTGATGGCAGTTTGGCTACCTTCGAATTAGGCGAAGGACTTTCGGTCCGGGAGGGTGTGCTCTACGATAACGGGGCGCCCAGCAAGCCGGAAGAAAGTGCCTGGGAACGAAGTCAGGACGGATATCTGGTGAAACTGTATTACGACCTGAATGGTGTACAACCCAACGATGCATCCATGCCTGAATTGTGGAAGTTGCTCAAAACCCTGCAACAAAACCCGGATATGCAGGTGGAAATAGGCTCGCACACAGATGCGCGCGGATCAGACGATTACAACCTGGAGCTTTCTCAGCAAAGAGCAGAAGCTGTGGTAAACTGGCTTGTAGATCAGGGCATTGCCCTCAACCGTCTTTTGCCTAAAGGCTATGGCGAAACACGACTGGTTAATCGTTGCGGTAACGGAGTGGACTGCGATGAAAATCTGCACCAGCTCAACCGCAGAACGGAGTTCAGGGTTATCAGAAAAAAAACAGGCAATTAGGTATTAAAGTGGCCAGTAACCAGGCAGTCCGAGTTCTTTGGCCAACTGAGCTGTGGGTTTAAACGACCATATAAACTTCATAATGGTTTGGCCATCTTCCCGGAAATCCATGTGGTAGTCCTCGTGAAGTTTTTCGGCTTTTTTATGAATGGACTGCATCCGCTTTACCAGGTATGGCGCCAGAGTGTCGCTTCGGCGATCTGGAAATTTGCGGAGCATCTCTTCATGCAGGCGGATGGCTTCTGCCAGCATATAGAGCACCAGAATAACATCCCCGGCCTTGTCTTTGGTTGCTTGCACGTGTTCGGTAATCCGTGCATTCCAATGCCGCAGGTACATCAACAGGTAGCCAGGCGTCAGGTAATCTTTACCGGCTTTTACCAGATCAGCCGCAATTTCTTCCCGAAGCGCGCTGGCGCGTTCATCGCGGGTTTCGCCGCCTTCCATTAATTCAAAGATGAGTCGGCGTACCAACTTTTCGTCCTTAGCCACCAATCGCAGCAGAAGTTTGTCTTTTTCCGCTACCGGCATGCGGATAATGGCCGCTTTCAGTTGTTCTTCCAATTTTGCCATAATGCAAAAATAAAGAGAATGACCAATATCCAATGTCCAATGTCCAAGTGGTGCGCCTGTTTGGCATCAGCATATTTGTTGGGCTTCACTCGGTTGAATGGCGAGGTCAGGAGATAACCTTTTGCCATTCAGGTGAAAATAACCAAGATAATGTGGTAACGCTAAGCAGGCGCACCACTTGGACATTGGATATTTTTCTTACTTTTGCGCACTTTCCCTAACCACAAGCCTGCGCCACCAATTTAACCACGGGAGCCTTACATGGCCTCCGGTAAACCTTTTTGTGCTTTTGATGGTTTTTTATGTTTGACCTCTTCGAGGTCATGGATTTCATTTGGGTGAGTGGTCTTTCAAACCCCTCAACCCCTTCAAACCCCTCAAACCCTTCAAACCCCTCAAACCCTTCAAACCCCTCAAACCTTTTTCCGGCGGCTAAACCCGCCGCTACATCAAACCCATTCCCCCCTCCATCCTTATGGCTTTTGGAATAGATGATATGGCGTTTTATGCGCCAAAATTGTACCTTGACATTCAAACCCTTGCTGAAAAACGCGATATCCCCTACGAGAAATTATCTCAGGGATTGGGCCTGCACAAAATGGCGGTCTGCGACGCACATGAAGATGCTGCTACCATGGCAGCTGAAGCTATCGCCGAACTCATAGACCGGAATAAACTTGATCCACGCAAAATTGGCCGGATTTATCTGGGCACAGAAAGCGCTCTGGATATGGCCAAACCCACCGGTACCTATGCGGTAGAAATGCTGGCACAGCGCTACACAGCGCAATATGGTAAAGATTGTTTCCGTCATTGTGATGTGCTGGATATGACCTTTGCCTGCATCGGGGCAACTGATGCACTGCACAATACGCTTGACTGGGTAGCTGCTGATAAACACCGGATCGGGATTGTGGTTGCCAGCGATATTGCCAAATATGAACTGCAAAGTACTGGCGAATATACCCAGGGCGCTGGCGCAGTTGCCATGCTGGTTACCCACAACCCGCGCCTGCTTGCCATCCGTCCGGTGTTCGGCATTGCCATGGAAAGTGTGCACGATTTTTACAAACCACGCCGCGAACGTTTTTGCGAAACACCGGTATTTGATGGCCAATACTCCAACCAGTGTTACCAAAACCGAATGACAGAAGCATTGGCCGATTTTAGAAAGAAAGCCATTTCCGCCAAACTGTTTAAAGAACATCAATACACTGCCTTATCTGATCGCTGGGCGCGTATGATTTTTCACCTGCCTTATGCATTCCATGCCAAACGTATGTTCGTGGAAGAATTTGTAGCAGAGCGCAAACGAAAAGGTGCATGGGAAAATGATACAGAAAGGTTTCATTTCCGGGAACCGGATCAATCTGCTGTTTCGGATGCCAAAGTTTTTGCGAAGGCCCAGGCTGCGTTTCTGAAATCTGTTTCAGAAACGGCTCTTTACCGGCGCTTTGTAAAAGAAAAGCTGGAAAAAGCACAGCGCGCCAGTCAGGAAACAGGCAATCTGTACACCGCATCCATTTTCCTGGCTCTTATGAGCACTCTGGAATGCGATGTACAGGAACAAAACAAACTAGCCGGTAAACGTCTAGGTTTCGTAGCCTATGGCAGCGGTTCCAAATCAAAAGTATTCGAAGCTGTGGTGCAAAAAGACTGGGCGCAGGTGGCTTCGCGTTTCAAAATCTTCGAAAAACTCAATTGCCGCCGCGCCATTGACTACGATCAATACGAACTTTTGCACACAGGCGCCCAAAACGGCCCGGTTTTCAAAGAAGAAAACCGCTGGGGGCTCCAACGTATCGGTCAGGAAGGCGTAACGCTCGGCGCCAGGTATTATGGCGTGTGATATGAACAATGGGTACAAGGAACGATGATGATTGATTAAAATGTAAATCGAAATTCAATTCTCCCGCCCCAGTGCCGGAAATACAAGAGCCGCCCCGGATATCCGGAGCGGCTCCTTTATTTTACGATGGGCCCATCAAACCCATCAAACCCATCAAACTTCTCAAACCCTTCCCTTGCCCCCTCACTTCCCCGCATCCAGCTCATCCTGCCACTTTTTCAACTCATCCCATTTGCCTTCAGCAGCCAAACCTGCTTGTTGTGGCCAGGTGCCAGGGTCGTGGATTTGATAGCTTGGGCCGGCGGCATCCAGGATTTCTTTAATCCGGTCTACGGCAGTTGCCGCTAATGCTTCCCAGGTTTTGATTCCGGCATTGTGCAGCAGTTCTTCAATTTTTGGACCAATACCTTCTACTATTTTCAGATCATCCCATTTCCATTTTTTACCGGCAAAGGTGATGCTTGCCGGGTGGGCTGTTTTTTTGCCTCCACCGGCAGTTAATGTCGTCACTTGTTCTCGCAAGGCCATACGTTCTCCATCTGCCATCATCAGATCGCTTTTCAATTTCTTAATTTGTTCTGCCTTGGTTTCGCCATCAGCTTCGCAAGCAGAAAGT
>JAEUUS010000005.1 GCA_016787545.1 Saprospiraceae bacterium | reverse complement strand
CTTAAACATTTATTGGAAGCCTTGGGCGATGAACACGGACGGATTTATCATCAAAATCAGATGTTGGCCTATTATTTTGGCGACCCAAAGCCGCATCAAAAGACGTTTAATCCCCAGATTTTTGGTCAGGTGCAAAGCGGGCAGGTTTATTCATTTGAAGGCAAATTACTGAACCAAAACATTGGATATGTTCGTATCGTTGGGCTTCCCATGGGCGATAATCAACAGATGGCGAAGGTAATCGAGGATGAGGTTTGTCGCCTGATTGGTGAGGGGGCTGATCGCTGGATCATTGATTTGCGATACAATGGCGGTGGAAATCTGATGCCTATGGCGGAAGGGTTGGCTGCGGTAATTGGGAATGCTGCGGTGGGCGGCTCTGAGGGGCTCACTTCTGCTCAGAACGATGTTTGGCAGATAAAGGATGGCGATTTTTATTACAACGACTATACTGTTCAATTGGAGAACCACTGCAAACTGAAAAAAACACCCAAAGTGGCGGTACTTACGAGCGTATACACCGTTAGTTCAGGAGAAGCTTTGGCGGTGATGTTCAAAGGCAGGAAGAAAACCCGCTTTTTTGGTGAAAAAACCGGAGGTATGATCACTGTAACCGACTGGACGGTGCTGGACCCTTTAACCGCCATGACCATCTCTGTGAGTTATTACAAAGACCGGAATGGTAACGTTTACAGGGAATATGTAGACGTAGACGAAGAAATTCCATTTGTGACGGAGCCATTGTCAGACGCAGATTTGTGTGTAAACAGGGCAATTGAATGGCTGAAAAAGAAATAAAGCAGGCTTAATTAAAGCCTAATACTGGCTTCATATGCGCGCGCGATTTTTGTGTGGTATTGTAAACAACATTCTTTTCACCACTCAAATTTTCGCGCCATGACAACATTCGAAACGCTGGAAACGGCTCTGGAACCAATTGAAAATCAGGAAGAAAACAACCTGGATACCCTTGAAGCCGTAGTTGAGCCTAATGAGGAAGAAGAAGCCGGCGAAGAAGAGGCTGAACAGGAAAACGAAGAGGAGGCTTAGGCGATTTACTTGCTTCAAGTGGTTTAAACATGAGTCATCCCGCACTTTAGAGGGGTGGCTCATGTTTCGTTTAAGGGTGAATCTCCAGTATTTGCCGCGTAAGGAGTATAATCCTGCGGATAAAAACCTCCCACACACACTACCTTTGCCCCCCGAATCCGACTAAACGGATTCCATTCCCATGTCCGCAATCAAATATTCCAAAAAGGGGTTTACCAACGAAACCCTGCTACACCTCTACGAACAACTCGCCAAGCCCCGGCTCATTGAAGAAAAAATGTTGAACCTGCTGCGCCAGGGCCGTATTTCCAAGTGGTTTTCCGGCATCGGGCAGGAGGCTATATCGGTGGGCGCTGCCTGTGCGTTGCTGCCGGATGAAGTGATTTTTACCATGCACCGCAACCTGGGTGTTTTTACCGCCCGCGACATGCCGCTCGACCGTATGTTTTGTCAGTGGCAGGGCAAACGCCTCGGATACACCAAAGCGCGCGACCGCTCTTTCCACTTCGGCGCCATGGAACACCATATCGTGGGTATGATTTCGCACCTGGGTCCGCAGTTATCCCTTGCGGCCGGGGTGGCTATGGCCCACAAACTGCGCCAGGAAGGCCGGGTATCTCTCGCCTTCACCGGCGAAGGCGCCACCAGTCAGGGCGAATTCCACGAAGCGCTCAACGTAGCTTCTGTATGGAAACTGCCGGTTATATTCCTGATCGAAAACAACGGCTACGGCCTCAGCACCCGTCCCAACGACCAATACGCCTGCAAAGACCTGGTGGATCGCGCCCAGGGCTACGGCATGCGCTCTGCCAAAATTGACGGCAACAATATCCTGGAGGTGTACAGCACCATCCGGAAAATTGCCGAAGACATGCGCAAAGACCCTCAGCCCTTCCTGCTGGAATGTGTCACTTTCCGGATGCGCGGACACGAGGAAGCCAGTGGGACCAAATACGTGCCTCAGGAACTAATGGACGAATGGGCAAAAAAGGACCCCATCGAGAATTATGAAAAATGGCTATTGAAAGAAGGTATCCTCACCGAAGCGCATATCAAGGCGTTGAAAGACCGCTATAAAAAAGACGTGCAAAAAGCCGTGGATGTGATGTTCAACGAGCCGGAGCCGGTGGCGGATACACAGGAAGAATTAAATGATGTGTATGCAGAAGCGCCAAAGCCTGTTTCACCAACGACATCTGCCCGTGAGTTGCGTTACATTGACGGGATTACCGATGGCTTGCGGGAAGCCATGAAACGCCATCCGGAACTGGTACTCATGGGTCAGGATATTGCTGATTATGGCGGTGTTTTCAAGATTACCAACGGTTTTGTGGAGGAATTTGGCAAAAACCGGGTGCGCAATACGCCGCTCTGCGAATCAGCCATCGTGGGTATTGCTTTGGGCCTGAGTCTGAAAGGCATGAAAAGTATGGTGGAAATGCAGTTTGCTGATTTTGTGACCTGCGGATTCAACCAGATTGTGAACAACTTAGCCAAGCTGCACTGGCGCTGGGGACAAACGGCCGATGTGGTGGTGCGTATGCCCACAGGCGGCGGTACAGGCGCAGGGCCGTTCCACTCCCAATCCAACGAAGCCTGGTTTACCCATGTGCCGGGCCTGAAAATTGTTTATCCAAGTACACCGGAAGATGCCAAGGGTTTGCTGCTGGCGGCGTTTGAAGATCCCAATCCGGTGATGTTTTTTGAGCACAAAGCGCTGTATCGTTCTGAAAGCGGCACAGTTCCGGAAGGATTTTACACCATTGAAATAGGCAAAGCGCGACAAGTGCGCGAGGGGAAAGCCGTGAGCATACTCACCTACGGTCTGGGTGTGCGTTGGGCGCAACAAACGGCCGATGCCATGGGATTGGATGCGGATATTGTAGACCTGCGTTCGCTGGTTCCGCTGGATTATGCTGCCATAACGGCTTCTGTAAAACGCACCAACCGCGTGTTGATCCTGCATGAAGACACCATGTTTGGCGGCATTGGCGGCGAAATTGCCGCCTGGATCTCAGAGTACTTGTTTGAACACCTCGATGCGCCGGTCATGAGAGCTGCAAGTCTGGATACGCCGGTTCCTTTTGCTATTCCGCTGGAACAGAATTTCTTCCCGATTGAAAGGCTCAAAGAGCAACTGGAGCGGCTACTTAGGTATTAAGGCGCGAAGGGGTGACACGAAGGCACAAAGACGCAAAGGCACTAAGGCGCTAAGTTTTTGGATGCTTTGCATCTGTTTACATTTGAGTCACCCTCTTCGCGCCTTTGTGCCTTAGTGCCTTCGTGTCACCCCTTCGCGCCTTCGTGTACATAGCGCCTTTTATTGCATGAGGGTAGATTCTGCGTAGTAAATCAAACGCCATTCTCCATTTTCTTCCTTATAGAACTGACGTTCGTAGCCAAATCCTACCATGGGGTACGACATGCGTTCGATGACCATTACATCTCCCACGGTTTCAAAACTGCGTTTGAGGGTGCTCATGGTTGTATCAGGGAAATGCATCAGTCGCCAGTTAGCAGGGGTCCATTCGGTGAGCTGGCGTTTGGAGGTTGTATCCTGTGAAATGCCGGTTTCTCCTTTCAGTGGCCATTCAATATGCGCCATTTGGTAGGTACTGTCGGAATGGAATTTCTGATAAAACTCCAGAAAATCTTTAGCCAACTCCCCTTCTGCTTTAGCCTGCTGTAGCGGCTGGGGCTTGTTTTTGCAATTAAAAAAGAGAAAAGAGAGGGTTAGGATCAGAACAAAAAGACGCATGAAGAAGTATGAGTTAAGAGATTTGAATTGGGTGCGCAAAAATAGGCAGCGGGCGGGATTTTATTGACGGGGGTTGGGGCTGGTGGTTTATAACGAACAAACACCGGTTATATTTGCGCACTCAGCTCAAAACTAATAGCACATACTTCTTTGCTCGTGAAGGCTCTTTACACCATTCTCCTGCTTATTTTTTCCAATGTGTTCATGACCATTGCCTGGTATGGGCACCTGAAGTTCCAGCATCTGAAATTCTTCCAGAAGACCGGGCTTGCCGGGTTGATTCTGGCCAGTTGGCTGATTGCGTTTTTTGAGTATTGCCTGATGGTACCGGCGAATAAAATTGGTTATCAGGAAAACGGAGGACCATTTACCCTGTTGCAGCTGAAGGTGATTCAGGAAGTGATTACGCTGGTAGTTTTCACGGTGTTTACCCTTTTGCTGTTCAAAAACGAGCAGCTCAAATGGAATCATTTTGTGGGCTTTGGCTTTCTGGTGCTGGCTGTGTATTTTATTCGGAAGTAGGG
>JAEUUS010000004.1 GCA_016787545.1 Saprospiraceae bacterium | reverse complement strand
GTTGGGCATTTTGTGGGATGTACATGCCGTGCCGAAAAGACCTCGTAGAGGTCCAACCTTTGTAGCACAATGATCCACAAGATGGTTCTTGCGACCTCGGAGAGGTCGAACATATCTGCCGCGTTTTCCGCCGCGCTTGGGTCTTGACCCAGCGCACCCACGTGAGCTGCCAGGCATTGGTGATGGGCTCCTGGGCCAGATTGATGCATACATTAGTTTTGCCACTCACGGATGTTGCTCTGGGGAGAGACCTGAGCGCGATGGTGGGATGCCAGGATGCTATTGAAGTGGGAAGACCGTGCACGGCGGAAAAAGGTATTGCTATACCACCAATATACTCTTACTCCAAACCTATCCAATCAATCAACAATTTGAAATCTTCTTCTTTCTTGTTGGCAATCAAAAAACTCAATTGTTCAATGCTATTAAAATTGAAATTCGGGCTATTCAATTTTCGCCCTCGAAACTGAGGGTAGAATTCACTTATAGGTAACTTGATGTTTTCCCATTCTCCGGAAGTAGTAAACGGGTGCACGTAAGACTCAGGCTGCGAGATTTCACCTTTTAACCGAAATTCATACGCCTTGCCATCTCCCTTTACCCGCAAAACGATACATGTTTTTTGTTCCGATAGTTTTATCGTTTTGTTCAGCTGCACCGAGGCAAATCCTCCGTAATTCGCCAATGAAACGTGACCCGAAAATTGTCCATGTCCAGCATCCGTAAGTGCCAAAGAACTCGTGGATATACCCCCCATCACACCATCGTTGACAATACGCCATTCATTAATTTTTTTTTGAGTGGTAAAGGTGTAAACCTCTTTCATATTAGTTTCAGTGGATAAAGCAAGTGATAGTAAAATCAGTAGGTATTTCATCCGTATTGTTTTTTACAGCCAACCTGTTGTGGTTTTGAGCGAGGTTGGTTTTCAATCCTTATGAATCATTCAAATCATCTAAACCAGTATAATCACAGCATAACAGGCGCTAAGTCGTTTTGTTCCGCCGGGTACAATGGATATCGGCAAGACCGGGCGAGGGGGGAAAAGATACCTCGACAGCGCTTATCATAGAAAAAAAGTTGATATTTTTTTTCATGACAGGCGTGTTATGTAAAGAAAGTTTACATGATTTGGGCGTGTTCTACAGGATTGGAGTCTACCCCACTTAAGGGGCAGACCCAAGCGCGGCGGGGGGGATGCCAGGATGCTATGGGGGTGGGAAGACCGTGTAGGGCGGAATATCTTTCATGAGCCATTGTTCCGTCATATTTCTATGGTCTGTCAAGAATTACGAATTGGGAACTTAAAAAGAAAGTTCAAAAGGCCAGGCTACTGACTGTAATTGCGCTCTCAAATCACTCAAATTAGTTATCAGATCATCAAAGGATGGTTTGTTATCCTCATAGATCATTTGCTCCATCATCTTTGCATAATCTGCTTTCCACTCCGCCATTTTTTCCTCAACCGGGATGGGATTGAGTGTGTGCGGATGGTGAAGGTTATAATCTACGTCACCTACCCTTGAAAACTTGTAGCGGTGCGCCACGATGGTTTCATAAAGCCCCTTATCGCTGATGGCCCTTGCAGCAATACCTTCTTTGGTAAGATGATAGATATCGTATAAGTGCCGACTCAATCTGTCCACGCGCATTTTTTCTGCCGGACGGTGAAATTCTTCGTGCAACAAAAACAGCTTTTCTAAAAAGGTGCGTTCCGGATTAACGGTCGGTACCTCAAATACAGGTTCAGCAAACTCCCGGTCAGCATATTGCTCATCTACCAGCGAACCAAACGGCCTAATGGTAAACGGCTCCCGCAATGACCGGCAACTGATTTCTATCTGCACCCTCGGCAATACATACGCCGTGGGTTGTGAGATGACATTAGGGTAATAGATTTCAATAACCCTCGGATCCTGATCGCTTTCTCCGCTGTCAATTACTTTAAACTCCAGGTCCTGAAAGCCGTTTACTCTGAAGGCTTCCTGCAAATCCGAAAAGAAGACTCCTGTGGTATACTTGCCAGCTACTTTCCGGAGCTTGCCAATCTGCGTTTTGGAGATATCGCCTTTGTAACCCTCAAAAAACTCCTTATCAATAGCCAGGTCTATATCTTCCGAAAAACGGTTGATCAGTTTCCAGGCTTTACTTAACGAAGTGCCGCCTTTGAACACCAAATGAGCAGCTATGTCCATCCTGAAAATAATGTTGAGGGTACGGCTTACCCACCAGTCTTTTTCTACGGCAAAGGGCGTCATCCCCATTTCCGTTGCAATGGCATTAAAAATGGCTGCCTTCTCTGCCTTATCTACGGTATAAAAATCAATCTTTGCCATCATTCAATGCTTTTTTCATGATTTTCTGAATCCATACCGGCGCCAGCGCAATGTCATGGCGCAGGTCCTTTTCGGCCTCTCGACGCAGCAAGTCAACAATCCTTTTTTCTTCCACATCGGTTACCTTGCCGTTGCCGATTTCTTTCAATGCCTGTATAACCAAGCGACTTATTTTCCCCTTGGCCAGCAGGTTCTTTGGCGTGGTTTTCTTGAACTTGATCTTGCGTTTGCCTACCCTTATTTCCCGGGGCGAACCATCGGTAAGCAACACAATATTCATGGGTACCTGTGTACTCAGCCCAAGGGCGTTTAATGCATAGCTGCCGGTAGGTACGGTGCGTATCCGGTCACGCTTGGCAATGGCTTCTGCCACTTCTTCAGCTGAGGGTAGCAGTGGCCCGATCAGCTTACTTATTTTAGGCCGCACATAAATGCCTTGCGCTACCCTCACAATCACTTTTTTATCTTCCAAACGATCCAAAGCTTTCCTTATGGCATCTGATGAGCCATTACTCAGATAATCATCTGGTAATACTAAAGCACCTCTTGGCTTACGCTTAATCGCCTTTTCGATTTGTTTTTCAATACTTAACACTTGTTTTCTTACATTTATTTTGTCACAAATTTAGTAAATATTTGTGACAAAAATACTTTCATGTCAACGTATATCTATTACTACTTTCAGGCTATCAACTTGTCCATATTTGAAACTAGTTACCATTACTTAGCCAGGACCACAAACTCCACCAGATTCCAGAGGTTAATTACTTATTACCAATCTGCATGCAAATACTTCTGCAACTGTGAGTTTTTCAGCTGCTATCGTTTATAGATGCTGATGCGCTGCAAAGATGATAGATGTGATGGGTGTTTAGGGAAGACCGGGCGACAGCCTGACCTTGTAGAGGTCCAACCTTTGTAGCACAGTGATCAATAGGATGATTCTTGCGACCTCGGAGAGGTCGAACATATATGCCGCGTTTTCTTACCGCTCAATTCGTGCAAAAGGTTTGTCATAAGGTATATCGTCTGCTGCGAAATACCCAATGATGGTATCCTTATCTATTTTCTGTCCCTGTGTTAAGCTTGCCTCGTCAGAGGGAATGCATGGGCAGGTGCTATAAATATAGCTTTCATCGCCGTTAAAGAGCACCCTTGCAATTTTAACTTGATCCTTATGATAATGACCAAAAGAATCGTCAACAAAGGCTAAAAAGATCACCTCATCAGTGTCCTGAATTTCACCGTTGTTAAGTTGAAATGTACAAAGAAATGCCATTTTTGTTCTGAATAGTTGTGGTCAATTTGAGCGCAATTATGGCCGAGAAAGACATCCAAAAGCCCTCTTTCTGTATTGCAATTTTCGTTAAAAGCGCTGAAACTTGTGTCTTGCTAACTGCATTGGGGCTTCATTTTTGTAGTGTTTAGCGACCACTAAAGTGAAGGTCTTTTTTGTTTTGGAGATGCATTTTTTGGGACACTATACATATGGGAAGGCCGTGAGGTAAGACCCGAGCGCGGCGGCGGGATGCCGGGATGCTTTGGGGATGGGAAGACCGGGCGGGGCGGAAAAATTGGCATAGAATTGGTATTTAGTATTTTAGATATAGTTTGTAGCTAATTAAAAAATTATGACACATCCTCACATAGATATTCCATTGCCGGATAATTTAAAATTGTTTCAATACCAATATGAGGGAGTACTTTTTTTACTCCAGAATAAAGCGGCTTTCTTAGCAGATGAAATGGGATTGGGCAAAACAGTTCAAGTTATTGCATATACCAATGTAACTAAACCTAAGAAGGTATTGATTGTATGCCCTGCTTCATTAAAAACCAATTGGTATAATGAGTTTAAAAGATTTTCAACTAATGACTACAGATTTCAAATTATACATTCAAGTAAAGATCAAATATCTAATATCGAATCAGTTATCATTGTTAGCTACGACATCCTGACAAGAAATATTAACATCTTTAAAAAGATGGATTTTGACTTAATTGTCTTAGACGAATCCCACTATATAAAGGATTATAAGACAAAACGCTGTAAAAGTGTATTGCAGCTTAATTCCCCTCATAAAATAGCATTAACCGGAACTCCAATCCTAAATAGGCCAATTGAAATTTTCGAAACGCTTAAATGGCTGGATCCTACAATATTTCCAGATGTATTCGATTTTGGAAAAAGATATTGCTATAGGTCTCAAATCTTTGGATCATTGCTTGTTAGGGATTTTGGTGGCGCCTGTAATCTTGAGGAATTACAAGAGAAATTGACTGAAACTATTCTTTTGAGAAGAAGAAAGGTCGATGTATTGCCTGAATTGCCTGATAAGACGAGACAGATAATTAAAATAGATGGACTTACAAAATCCAAAAAAATACAGCATGAAAAACTAGTTAACGAAATAGAAAGAATTTCAAAGTTGCAAGATAAAAAGAAAGAAAATGTTCAGGAATTTATTAGGTTGTTAGCGCTCGAAAGGCATAAAATAGCTATAGATAAGATCCCACATACGGTACAACATGTTGAAGATTTACTTTTAAGTGTAGAAAAAATAATAATTTTTGTTCATCATCTGGATGTTTTAGAAATAATTTTCAATCATTTTAAAAATAAAGGTGTAGGCTGTGTAAGATTTTTTGGAGGTATGAATTCAAAAGAAAAACAGGGTTCAATAGATGATTTTCAAAATATTAACCATGTTAGAATATTCATAGGAACTATTCGCTCTGCTGGCACTGGTATAACTTTAACTTCCGCTAATATGGTTATATTTCATGAACTTGACTTTACACCAGCCCTAATGACCCAAGCTGAAGATAGAGTACATAGAATAGGCCAAAAACAAAATGTATTGATTCAACACATTGTTTTTGAGAGTGGAGTTGACGCGTTTTTAGCTAAGATGTTAATACGAAAGCAATCAATTTTCAATAAAATGTTTAATGAAGATACAATAGTTATAAATGAAAACAATAATGCGAAAGAAGATAACGAGTATATTGATGATGCCATATTAGAAATGAATGAAGAGGATTACTCTGTTTAGAAAAGGAACAAACAGGAGCTCACTTTTGGTGATAGTGACATACTCGTGTGGTTAGAGCGCGGAGGTAGACCCCGCGCGCTCCCATTATGCCCCCTCACGCCAACAACTTCTCCAATTTCATTTTCCACTTTTCCCAATCTCTCATCTCCCGCGTCTGCAGATCTATGAATTTCTGTGTATGGTCGTGGTGGATTAAATGACAAAGCTCATGTATGATCACATATTCTATACAGCCCTTGGGCGCTTTGATTAACTCCGGATTCAAAATGATCTTCCCTTTGGGCGTACAGCTACCCCAACGAGTTGGCATATCCCTCAACACTATTGAACTTGGCTCAACTTTGTACTTTTTGAATCGCTCAATCAAGGGTTGCGCAATGGCATGAAACCGGATACGCGCATGCCCTAAATACCATTTTTGCAATAAATCCTTCGCCCTTGATTTGTCACTTGTGGTCACTTCAATGAACTTTCCTTTCAACCTGACGGATTCTTCTGTGCCCAATTGAATCTGTAACCGGTAACTTCTGCCTAAATACAAATGCGTTTCCCCGCTTATGTATTTCCGCTGGGTAGTTTTGGGTTGAAAGGATAGAAAAAAGCTCTGTTGCCTGAGAATCCAGGGCGCTTTTTTCCTGATTTTCTCTTTAACCTTTTCAAGTGAAGTGCCGGCTGGTGCTCTTACCAAAACATCCGTTTCCGGCGTTACCGTTATACCAAGCGATTTACGATCCGTAAACTCCAGATGAAAAGTAATGGTTCTGCTTCCAAATTGTATAGCCTCTGTCATTACTTGTACCGGATTTTAGCTACTTCAATACAATCCTCAGCCATTTTGTCCATTTCCTTAAACGACAAATCCACCTGGTATTTGTCCCGCACTTCGTCTATCAGATAATCGCCAATTTCAATAAGTAGTTTCCCTGTAATGTTGGTTTTATACTGCCAGTCTACAATGGGTTGACCATTGTCCAAAACAAATTGACGTATCAGATCGTCTATTTGTAGCGCCGTCTGGATGGAAACCTCTCTGCGGACAACTTCATCCTGTATCTTCTCTGAAAGAGCCTCCGCCGTTAATCCATAAAAAGCCCTGGCTACATCCCTCTCCATCAATTGGTTGGGCACATCGCGATCTGTACGGGTGAGTACGCTGGTCATGATATCGTTGCTTCTCTTCAAGCGCTCCGCACTGCTTATTCTCCCTTCTTCATATTCCTGGATGACATCCTTCAGCATCTGCGAAAACTTCTTGTAAAAAGCGGGGTCTTCTTCCATCTTTTCAGAAATGTGCTTAGCGGTTCTGCTCTCAATTCTGTCTGCCTTGGCATCGTCTCCAGTGGCTCTTTCCAGCTCCTGCTGAAATTTGTCTTTGTCAAAGATGTTCACCAACTCGGTGATGGTTTCAATTTTTTCGGTGGTAATGTGGGTGTCAATCAGCTTTTGAATCTGACCCTCATATTTCCGATAGTCTATCTCATCGCTGTATCTTTCTACTACCGCCAACCGTAGTTTTAAAAACATAGCCAGGTCTTCTTTATACCGGTTTATCGTTTTCTCCTCTACTTCTTTATGGAATTGGATAGACGATAAAGCCAGTTTTAAACTTTTGGCGAAAGCCGCCAGCTTGTCGTAAAATAAAACCCTGATGGCTTCATCCTTCAATAATTGCTGATAGGCTTCGGCATCTCGCTTGTTGGTTATGGTTTTGAAAATATCCCACAGGTCTGCGTGTTTCTGAGGCAGCTTTTTGATCTCGTCCGAGATGTTGGTGAGGGTACCAACCAAATCTTCCGCGTCAAAATCCTCAAAAGAAGAATACATCTTCAAGGCATCGCCCAGGTTTTCTATCACACCATAATAGTCAATGATATACCCAAACTCTTTGTCCGGATAAATACGGTTTACTCTGGCAATGGCCTGCAGCAGCTTATGGCCTTGCAGGTTTCTGGTAAGGTACAATACCGTGTTCTTGGGCTCGTCAAAACCGGTTAGCAACTTATCTACCACTATGATGATTTCCGGATCTTTCTGATTTTTAAAACGGTTGATGATGTTCTTCTCATAGCTTTTGGCATTCCCATGTTCATCCATCATCCGTTTCCAAAACTGGTTTTCTTTCTCGGTCGACTTCTCATAGGCGCTCTCTTCGCCCTCTCTTTCGTCGATGGATGAAATCAGGACCTCGCTGCTTACGATGTCTATTTTGTCCAGAAACTCCTTGTACTTAATGGCATTCACTTTTTTGTCGCAAACCAGTTGGCCCTTGAATGGGGTTCGTCCCTGCCAGTTGTCCCGAAAATGATAGCTGATATCCCAGGCAATCATCCACATTTTTTGCTCGGCTGAATTGAGGTGGTCATACCGGGCAAATTTTTTCTTGATGTCTGCTTTCTGATAATCGGTTAATGGCTCGGAAACCATCCCGAAAAAGGTATCCAGCGGGCTCGCATTGACATCCTGCATCGCCAATCGCCCCTCGTAAAGCAGCGGAACCACAGCCTTGTCGCTCACAGCCTGATCTACCGTGTAGGCATCAATGACACCGCCAAATTTAGCCGCCGTACTCTTGTCCTTCTTGAAGAGGGGCGTTCCGGTCATGGCAATAAAACAGGCATTGGGCAGTGTTTTTTGCATGTCCACATGGAAAGTGCCATGCTGCGTTCTGTGCCCCTCATCCACGAGCACAAAAATATCGTGGCTGGTCAGCGGAGTGCCTATTTTCTTGACCGCCGCCACAAATTTGTTGATGATGGTGGTCACTACCGCATCGCTTTTACTTTCCAGCAATTCCACTAAGCGTTGCCCGGTGGTGGCATTTTCCACCAGCTTTCCACATTTGCGGAAGGTGCCGGTAATTTGATTGTCCAAATCGGTCCGGTCGGTAACCAGTACGATTTTCGGATTGCGAATGTCTGGATCCATGGCAATAGCCTGCGCCAGCATGACCATGGTTAGCGACTTTCCGCTTCCCTGGGTATGCCAGATCACACCGCCCCTTCGCCGGCCGTTTTCCATGTTCTTGATGCGTTGCATGGATTTTTTTATGGCAAAAAACTGCTGGTAGCGGGCTACTTTTTTCTCTCCGTTGTCAAACAACAGAAAATTGAACACGATGTCCAGCAAGCGCTCTGGCCTGCACAAGCCATACAGGTACTCATCCTGAACGGTAGGCAAAATCGTTTCCTGCTCCAGAGCATCGAAATACCGCCGCACATATTTGAACCGATCGGCAAAAAGATGGTCTTTGACGGCCGGCGCCAGCTGCTGGTTTTTCAGCTCCGTCAACGTACGCCGGTACGCCTTTTCCGCTTCTTCGCTGCCGAATTTCTCCTGCCATTTGGCCCAAAATTTTTCCGGCGTGGCATTGGTGGCATATGCTGCTTCCTGCGTGGCTATGCTCAGGGTGAGTTGCGTGTACACATACAGGCTGCGGATGCCGTCTTCCTGTTGGTTGCGCAAATGCTGACTGATGGCCTGCCTCAAAGGTTCTTTCATATCGGGGCGCTTGCACTCAATGATGCAGAGCGGTATGCCGTTCACGAACAGCACCAAATCCGGCCGGTAATGCTCCTTGCTAGTGCTGCGCATTACGCTGTACTCTTCGGTTACGTGAAAAACATTGTTACCGATGTTTTTCCAGTCGATGTACTGCAGGGTAAAACTCTTTTTGTCGCCGTCTATGCTTTGCTCCAACGCCTGACCCAGGGTGAGCAGATTGTACGCTTTTTCGCCGGCAACGTTATAGCCCTCGTTCATGGGCAGGTTTTTCAGCGCCAAAATGCCCCGCTCAATATTTTCATCGGTGAAAATGCCGGTTTTGGTGGCGCTCACCCGAATGCTGTTTATTTCCTTCAACTGCCGGCGCAATACGTCTTCCAGCAGTACATTCGACGTTTTGCCCCCCCTCATGCGCTCGGCTTCTGCCGGACTGAGGTAGGTATAGCCCAGGTTTACCAGCATTTGCAATGCCGGAATCTGGCTGATATGGTCTTCTTTAAAACTTGGTGTATCCATGGCTGTTCATTTCGTTTGGCGTCATGTATAGAAAAGAGCGGATTTCTATACATGTTTTTGTGATGTGTATGAAAATTTGGGGTTTCCTATGCACGTTTTAGGTGATTTACGTCCGACAGCATACTGTATAGGTCGGTAGTGATGGAAAGGAAGAAAAATTTGCTGTAGTTGCTCATGTCCATCGTTTTTTCATTTTTAAACAATCGGGGGGTAGATACAGAGAATTGAAATTTATCGGGTCAGGTGTCAATACAGAGAATCCAGAGCCTGATACAGAGAATTGACGCCTCACCCATTATTTGCATATTTAATTGATACGCAATTAAATACGCAAATAATTACTTGTGGAAATATCTCCTGTAACTGAAATACAAAGAATTCCATCAGGTCTCTCAGCATGTTCCTTAGCTCTTTAATCTCCTTCATACAGAGAATCTTTAGTTGCATCCAGTGGATTAGCTGCTTATTCATATTTACCTCTTAGCTCAGTTACAACTGCACTTAGTAAAACATCTCCACTTAAATTAGCATACCTGGCAGCAATGGAATATCGTGCTCCTTTAATCTTTCCCTCCACCTTCAGCACATCATCTTCGAGCAGTTTCTTCTTTAAGTAGTTTATCTGATTCCTTGACAAAGAGTCCTTCAGCATTTCCTCCAAAACACCAATTTTCAAAGCCTCCCCCTGTAAGGCAAGTAGTATTCGTTCTATCTCTTTCACAAGGTATCGTTTGCCGATTTTCAGTCCTTCATTCACCAAAGCATGGTACTCTTGTGATAAAGTGTACCTGTTGGTGTGTCCGGAAACCTTTTCTATCAATCCGGACTTTTCCAGTTGGCTCACGATTTCGGATTTCAGGTTTTGTAATATGCCATTTCGAATTTTGTAAAGGGTAATGATTTGCTCTACACCCAATTTGGGTTCTTTTTCGCTGTTTTGGTACTGACTAACGAATACGTGAAAGGCCTTATCCAAAATTTCAGTCCGCAGCGTAAGCGATACCTGAAACATATCCGAGCTTTTATAGTCCGGCTCGGCTTTGCC
>JAEUUS010000003.1 GCA_016787545.1 Saprospiraceae bacterium | reverse complement strand
TATTATACAAATCCCGACTTCCGGAATACGTGGCTGTACGCGATATAGTGGTTCAACCTAAAACCAACGATCTGGTGCTGGCTACCCATGGCCGCGGGGTGTTTATTATTGACGATATTTCACCTCTCCGCCGATTGAGTACTGAAGTGTTGGAGAAAGGCGCGGCTTTGTTGCCTACCCGACCTGCAGTAGTAAGCAGTGGTCATTATGGCAATGCATTTCCGAATACAGACTCTTATGCCGGAATGAACGCTCCTGAAATTGCTACCATTCAATATTATCTCAAGGATCGTATGAATACCGGCGATGTGACCGTGGAAGTACTTGATGCTTCCGGTAAAGTGATAGCCAGTATGCCAGGTACCAAGCGAAAAGGGATCAATTTTGTGCGGTGGGATATGCGTCTGGCGCCACCCAAAGCAGCAAAGGGAGTGCTGGTACAAGGTGAATTTGGCGTTTACGCCGGATTTATCGGGCGTCTGGCTTTGCCAGGTACCTATACCATTCGGTTGAAGGCCGGCGATTGGATTGATGAAGGTTCTTTGCAATTGTTGCCGGATCCTTTGATGCCTGACCTTGATTATGCCAAAAAGCGGAGCATTTCTGATGGTTTGTTCCAAATGGTAGAAGAGTTGGGTTTGCTGGAAGCCCAAGTGCGTAGCCTAAAAGACAGTGTGGATCAACGTTTAAACCTGGCTAAAGACAAAAAGCTCAAGGATGAATTGACTAAGTTGAGCGGGAATCTTGATGCGTTCCGTAAAACGATTACTGAAACCATCGAGTCGAGAGGTATCACTGGCGAGCAGCAGTTGCGTGCGCGCCTGGGAAGGTTGTATGTGTACACAGAGGCCTCAGACAACATGCCAACCCAATCTATTTTAGATGGCCAAAAAACGATTGGAGAAGAGCTGAAACAAGCTCAGGTTAAAGCCGATGGTTATTTTAAAAACGATTTGGCGGCACTCAACAAATCGCTGGCAAAAGCCAAGCTTCCCTTGTTAAACGTTTTGACCAAAAGCGAGTGGGAAAAACAAAACAGTGGCGCCTCAGCAGCTCCTCCCCGTCCATTTTGGGAAATAAAAGAGGAACTGCAAAAAATGATGCGGAAGGGGTAAATTGAGTTGTTTGGGTCAATTGAGGTCATTTGGGTCATTTAGGGGACATTTGAGGTCATTTAGAGGTCATTTGAGTCATTTGGGAGTCATTTGGGTCATTTAGGGGACATTTGAGGTCATTGTACGCGGGAAGTAATGCCTGCTTTCTGCCTAAAAAATGGCCTTTAAATGACTCAAATGACTCCCAAATGACTCTAATTGACCCAAATGACCTCTAAATGACCCAAATGACTCAAATGTCCCCTAAATGACCCAAATGACTCCCAAATGACTCTAAATGACCTCAAATGACTCTAAAATGACCCCTAATCCCCCATACCCCTACTTCACTTTCCCCAAAATAGCCTCTGCTGCTTCTCTCCCGCTTTGGGCGGCGCCGTTCATGAATCCGGCGAAATCGCCTCCACAGTGTTCTCCTGCAAACAAGACATTACCCAGTGGCATTTGCTCGGCTCCGCCAATGGAGGTGTACTGACCGATGGTAGGGCAGATATATGAGCCCAGTGCGTGCGGGTAGGTTGGCCAGTCCATACGCGCTGTTTTGCCGCTGAAATGTGCGGTAGCGCCCGGGAAAATCTGTTCCCAGAGCTTCAGGTACTTATCTTTTTGTTGTTCCTGCGTGCCGTGCCCAACGTTGGTTCCGCGGCGTCCGCCAAAAAGGATGGACAGGCCCGCCGGCTGGTCGTCGCGGGTTTGTAATTGTGCATTGTCCCAACCATTGGGAATGCCGTTGTCTGAATACACCAGTCCGGTGTAGCCTTTTTCCCGCCAGAAGTGTTTTTTCATCCCGATCATCAGCTTGGCGTTGATGCCATAGCCCAGTTCCTGAATGCAGCGGCGTTTCACTTTGGGCATATCCAGCTTAATATCCAGTTTGCGCAGGATGGTAAAGGGCAGGGTGAGAATAACATAATCGGCCACCACGGGTTCTGTCATGCCGGCGAAATGCAGGGTATAGGCGCTGCCTTTGGCCCGGATAGACTCAAGTGCCAAACCGGTTTCCAGATGGTTGGTATGGCGTTCGGCCAGGGCATTGGGAATTTGTTGGTTGCCGTTGCGCACCTTGTAGCGCTCGTCGCTTTCGCCAAAAACCTCCCATTGTCCGTTGGGCGTTTCGGTGGAAATGAGCAGCAGCAGGTTGAGGCTTGATTGAATTTCGGGCGACAAGCCGTATTCCGATTCATAGGCTACCTCTATCAGGCGTTTGATCCAGCCATTGGCGCCAATTTGTTCCAGGTATTTGGAAAGGCTCAGCCGATCGAAGCGGCGGATGATTTTGCTTTTGGATTGATAGGAAATATCGCCTTCGAGTTTGTCGATGTCTGCCTGCATACGCGGGGCAAAGCCGCGGAATTCTTCCACTACCTGTGCCAGGGTATAGTGTTGATTGTTGAAGAAAAAGGCTTCTTTGATCAGTTTTGCTTCTGATTCCTGGGCATAATCAATCAATTCCAGGTTAAACTCTTTGGCCAGCGCCCACATGTCGGCGTGGTTGGTGTCGATAAACTCGCCACCGAATTCCGTCCAGGTACCGGGCCCCATGGCATCGGTAACGCTGAAAATGCGTCCGCCCATGCGGTTGGAGGATTCGTAGATGGTGGCATCCAGGCCGGCTTTTTTAAGGTGATGCAAGGCGCTGAGGCCGGCAATACCGCCGCCCACGATGGCAATGCGCGGCATGATAGCCCGCTGGAAACTGGGCAGAGACAGGGAAGGCAGCAGGGCGCCTGCGAGGGCAGTTTTGCCGGTATTGGCCAGAAAACGACGCCGGGAAAGTTGGTTTTCCTCGTTGCGTTGCACGATTTCTGAGGCGGGAGTGTTGTTTTTTTCGGCAGCTAAAGCCATTTGAAAGGCTTTTCGAATGGTGCCGAAGAGAGGCGTTTTAGATTGTTTTTTCATCGGACGTTAGACTGTTGGACGTTAGATTATTGGACGTTGGATCTGGTGCCTGCCGGAGTCAGGTTAATGTTCTTTTTGAAATTTATCAAATAAAAGTAGGGCATTTATCCTTAAAGCTGCCATGCAGCTAATCTTCAAATCCAAGGTCCAGAATCTAACGTCCAGTAGTCTAACGTCTAACGTCCAGCCACCAACACCAAATTATCAATCAACCTCACCTCGCCGGCAAAAGCCGCGGTGCAGGCCACAATCCCATGGCCGGCGCCGGATTCCTGCATGGATGCGATGGCGCCTTTGGACGGTGTGGGTGCCAGGGTAAATCCGTCTACCAGTTCAAAATATTCCGGCCGGAGGCCTGCCGCGCGGAGTTTGTCCATGGCTCCGGCCTGTATCTCTTCTCGGGAAACATCTGCTTCGAGGGCGGTTTTGGCCCATTGCAGGGTTTGGTGGATAACGGGCGCTGCCGCGCGCATTTCCGGACTGAGGCGCACGTTGCGGCTGCTCATGGCCAGGCCATCAGGCTCGCGTACAGTGGGGCACATGATGAGTTCAACCGGCAGATTGAGTTGTCGGATCATGTCGCGCACAATGCTCAGCTGCTGGTAATCTTTTTGGCCCATGTATAGTTTTTGCGGCCGAACGATGTCCAGCAAGCGGTTTACCACAGTAGCCATGCCCAGGAAGTGTCCGGGCCTGAATTCTCCTTCCATCACTGTATCAAGCAGTCCGAAATCCAGGTCGATGGTGAGATCCTGCCCGGGCGGATACACCTCCTCCACGGGTGGCATAAACAACACATCGCAACCTGCTCCAATGAGTAGCTCGGCGTCTTTTTCCGGCGTGCGTGGGTATTTTTCCAGGTCTTTCGGATCGTTGAACTGGGTAGGGTTGACGAAAATACTGGCTACGGCCAGGCATCCGTCGGTTTTAGCCAGGTGGATGAGTTCCAGGTGTCCGGCGTGCAGGGCGCCCATGGTAGGGGCAAATCCGACGGGCAGCGTTTGTTGGTCCAGCCAATGCCGCAAATCGGCTACTTTTTTAAAAATGAGCATCAGGCGATCAGATGTTTCTGCGGGCAAATGTAGCCTTGTCAGACTTTCTCCCGAATATTGTGGAAAATATTCTGCTTCATGCGCGCCCAAGTCACGCCCGCTCAGTCTTTTTCCAGCTGGATTATCCTGCTCTGGTATGTTACATTGAGCGGTACATTGGTGTATTGGCCTTTTTGTCCGGACTACACACATGTGCCCCGATTTTTAGCCCTTTCAGGCAGTTTGTTGGTGGCGTGGTGGTGGTTGCGCAAGGATTTACAGCAAGGGCCCGGGTGGAATTTTTTTGATGCATTACTGTTGCTTTGGTACGGATGGAGTTTGGTTTCGGTAAGCTGGTCGCTAAGCGTTTCAGAGGGAATATTTTATGCGCAAAAAAATTTGTTATTGCTGCTGACGTATCGTTTTTTCCGGCATGCATTGCATCAGGATTCCGTTCGAACCAGAGGAGAACTTGGTCATGTCGCTTTGGTGTTGACGGTTGTGTACGGATCTGTTATTTTTTTTCAATTGGCAGAAACCGTGCTTGCAGGCGATCTGAATAATGAAGCTTTGTATGCGCATATTGGCGGTTATTTGGGCAATAAGAGTCTGGCGGCGGAATATTTGGTGCTTTTACTGGCTTTGCATGCGCTTGCGGGAGTGTATAGCCCCTGGAGTAGAAAACTGAAAATGCCGTATTGGCTGCCGGTTCTGGTAACCGGCCTGATCCTGGTCCTGCAGGTGCGCACGGCCTTGCTGGCACTTTTAGCGGGCGCGGCTGTGTATGTGGTGGCGCGTGCGGCGGGTGAGCCGACTTTCCGGCCGGTATTGAGAAAAAAAATATTACCTGTGGCGTTGATATTAATAGGTATCGCAAGCGTATTAATGGCCTGGAAAGGCAGGGGTAATGACCTGGCGGAACGTCTCAATCCCTTGCAATATTTAGACAGCGATACGGCTAAAGAACGTCGCTTTGTGTGGGCTAAAACGGATTTGATCAATGCAGACCACTTCTGGCTGGGCGTGGGAAGCGGATCCTGGAAGTTTTGGTTACCCTCAAAAAGTATAGAAGGGGGCTACCGCCTCACCGAGGGCAATGTGGTATTTACGCGTGCACACAACGACTATCTGGAAGTGCGTTCCGAAACCGGAATTATTGGTGTAGTATTGTTTTGTGGCATGTGGGTACTGGCTTTTTGGCTGGGGGGCAAGGCACTGCACAAGACATCCACGCCCGGCCTGGCCGCAGCCATGGGCGGATGTGCAGCCTACTGCGTGATTCAGTATTTTGATTTCCCCAGGGAAAGAATGGAGTTTCAGGTGTTGTTGGCCATTTTTTTCGCGTTGATGGTACACCAGGCTCCGTCAAGACCCGTACCACGGCCGGGCATTTTGTGGGTTTTGGGGTTATTGGGACTTAGCCTCGCTACCCTGATTGGTTTTTACCGGATCAAGGGTGAAGTTCATTTGAATAAGATGATGGATGCTCAGGTAAGCGGCAACTGGCGGGGCTTGCTGGCGGAAGCACGAAAAGCAGAGAACCCATGGTTGGAATATACCGACTCTGCTACGCCCATTGCCTGGCATGAAGGTGTGGCCTTGTATCAATTGGGGCAGTTTGACGCCTCCGTTACAGCCTTCGATAGGGCCTATCAACTAAACCCCTGGAGTTTTCAGGTCATCAATAACTACGCCTCTGCTTTAGTGAAAGTTGGTAAACACCAGAATGCTATTCCCTTATATGAAAAAGCACTGGGTATCAATCCGCGCTACGACGAAGGCAAATTCAACCTCAGCTTTGTGTACAGCAAGTTGGGAGATACCCTGCGCGCACGATCCTGGCTGGATAAAATTGACACCATTCCCAATGCACAGACACCTGCTGATAAGGAGCAAAACCGGGTTACGCTGAAACGGTTGGGGGAGTTTCGGGCGGTGATTAAGTAGTATTGGCCCAGCCACCGGACTATTATCTAAACAAGCTCAGATATGAAAAAATGGAGTTACGCGTTTTGGGTCTTAGCATTTTTGGGATGCCATCAGGGATTGCATCGAGATAGTCTTATATTTTTTACGAACTATGAATATCTAACCAATGCTCCGTCGATGTTATTTGACACGATAAAGGTTGAACCCGTTTATTTGGAACATAAATTATTTGAGAATTCGGCAGATTCAAGCAGATACTGGGATATTTATATGATTAACCCAGCGTATAATTTAAGGCATCATTGTTCCTCATACAATGCATTAATCATTAATGATTCAAGAGATTATTTGACCATTGGAAAGGATACCATCCGGATATCGACTATTTTTAAGGATAAAATAGCTAAATTCAGGATACTTCAAATACTTGAGTTTGCGCTGAAGGATAACCGTTATTGGATTGTAGTGGGGAGTGATATGCTGGAAGGCGGAAATCGCCCCATTCATCATGTTGTCTTTTTGATTAAGTTTCAACCAACAGGAGTTACCGCAATCATCCCGCCAATGACGTTGAATGGTGGCCACAGTAATACGCAGCCCTTTGCCCCATTTTATTTTAATGACTTCAACAACGATGGTAAGCTTGATTTTCTTCAATGGAATGAAAAAGAAAAAATATGCATGTACTCAGAAATCAATCATTTTTTTAAAAAAACAAACCATTTCATAAAGTTAAAAAGGAAAACAGATGATATGGGTAACTATTTGTATTTGATCAATAAAAAGGAAAGTCATTGGCCAGGTACATTTCGTAGTTCCACAGAACAAACGGTTAAACAATTGGTATATGAGCATTATATGTTTTTAAACGGGGATGGATATTATTAACTTTGCTTATGACTTTATCAACATTACTTCAGGACAAATCCATTAATACCAAGGAAAAAACAGCAACTATTGCTAAATGGCTGTTGGAGGGCTCGCTTCCGGTAGATGAATACCTGGCGCTGACGCCGGGACTTAGAAAGGAAACAGACAGGGCTACCTGCATAGAAGCCATGGAGTTTGCAAGTCGGCAACGGCCGTCCATAGCAGATGAGGAAGTGTTGGCATACGTTACCCAGACCCTTACAGAAAAAGCGCCCCGGATTAAATGGGAAAGTGCCAGGGTGATTGGCAACATCGCCCATTTATTTCCGGATCAATTGGATAAGGCCGTGGAGCATCTGTTGGTCAATGCCGGTCATGAAGGCACTGTTGTGCGTTGGAGCGCGGCATTTGCTTTGGGCGAAATCCTGAAATGTAAAACCGCACTTAATGCCCGGCTTATTCCTTCGGTGGAAACCCTTTGTGCTAAAGAGGAAAAGAGCAGCATTAAGAAGATTTATTTAGCGGGGTTGAAGAACAGCGGTAAGGGGTAGGCCTCCATTAATGAATCAGCACAAATTTGCGGGTGTCGCCATTAATTCTGACTGTGTAGATACCTGCCAATAAATCCGACAAGTCTACCATAGCTACGGTTTCTCCAGCTGGCAAAAGGGCGGTTTTAAGCAGTCGGCCGTGCAAATCCAGGACTTCAATGTTTCGGTGGTGGTTTTCGGCGGTGCTTGTTTTTATCCTGATGTTTCCGGTGCTTGGATTTGGGGCTATCGTAAAAAAAGGGCTTATACGGTTCTTTGGTTCATCGGTTGAAACGGCACAATCACCTACTTTGTAAGAATACCGGACTGCGCGGTTTTTTTGTGCTCCAAGGGTATCTTCAGGCAAGTAAGCCGCTACATAATCCACGCTTGCACAGGAGTTTTCCACAGATATACGCAGATGTCCGGAACCATCAAGTACCACATCGGTGTAGGCATCGGCGTTTGCCAGTACGCCAATTTGATAACTGGTATCACTGGGCATGGGCACTTCCTGATACACCACACCGTCCATTTTTTCCAGGGCAAAAAGATGATCGTGTCCTTGGAAAAAAATTTGCACGCCATTGTCTGCCATGAGCTGATGGATGGGTTTTTCCCATCCCGGGCGCATTTGATCAAACTCCCATTCGCCATTGCCGTTGTTGCCGTATCCACCCCATTCAAATCCTCGTGCAGGTACAATGCCACCCCTACCTTGTCCCCGATTGTGGTGTGCAAAAACGAATTTCAGGGAAGAAGTGCTATTTTCCAGCGTGTTTTTAAACCAGTCGTATTGGGTTTTACCCAGTGTCCAATCCCAGTTTTTGGGCTTTTCGTCAACATCGCAGTCGCGGTACACATCCAACACGACAAACAGGGCGTCGCCCCAGGTAAAGGCGTAATAATTCTCAGGGTAACCGACACCCCAGGGTTCCTGGGTCATATTTCCGCTGTAAAAACTGTCGGGATAGGGATTCGGGTAATAAAATTTGCGCCAGTTGGTACCGTATACCGCTATATTGTTCGGAGGCGTTTGGTCGAGCCAGTAACCAGACTCACCCTCATGGTTACCGAGACAAAAGAAAAACGGCATCGAGTGGCAAACTGATCCGAGGTATTGGCGGTAATCCAGATGCAGCAACCGCATGTCTTCACTGGTGGTTTCCAACGGCGTGTGGTCGTCGCCGAAAGTATCTCCAAGCGAAAGCATGAAATCTGCGGAGTCCAGGGCCTGGTTCTGCAGGCAAATCTGATACAAACTTCGGATGCCTTTTTTATCATACAAATGTTCGTCGGCCTCAATCAGGAAGGAGAATTTTTTACCCGGCGCGCGCTGGGTATGGAAGGTCCGGATCGGGCCTTGTTTGACATTGGCGGATCCCGGCGTTTTATAGACTGTGCGGTAGTAGTAGCGGGTATCCGCCTGCAGCGGCTGGAAATCGGCCACTACAGGGGTTTCCGGCAAACTGGTGACGTTGGCCGTTTGAGTGGTCAACTGCTCCGGATGAGTGCCATACTGAAAATGGGCTTCCACCACCTGGCTGAACAAAACGCTGACAGTTACCGATTGGTCGGTGGGTCTGCCGAGGATTTCGTTGAAGGATATGTTTTGGGTAAATGCGGTAACACTGGTCAAAACCATGGCCAGCAGTAATGGATATCTCATTGAACGATGATTTTTCTGCTGATTTCACCTTGTTTCAGCATGATTTTCAAAAAATAGACTCCCCGGGCCAGGTTGCCGGTCTCCAGTGTTTCGCCCGGGTTTTCCTGTTGAAAAACCAGACGACCATTCGCATCGAATATTTTGACCCCCATCATGGAAGCATCATTCAAGCTGATGATTTTCAAGGATGTACTGCCGGAGACAGGATTGGGAAATACCAACACGTTGTTGTTCAACACAGCCAAATCCTCTACGGCTGTTGGTACCTCACAAGGCAAAAAGCCGTTGTAGGTCTCCGTGGTGGTACCGGTTGGGGAAATAAACTGGTAGGTATAGACACCTCCCGGTGTCCAGGAATAATCCACCTGATAGGTTTGTCCGTTCCGGGTATAAGTGAGCGTGTATCCATTCCCGCCTGCTTTAGGCGTGCAATCCGTGATGACAGCCCCGTTGAGCGGGGTCAGAGAAGGCCTCACGGGGGTAGCTTTGGCCTGGGGGATGATTTGAAGGGTGGCGTCTTCAGTTACTTTGCCCACCATGGCTCCAATCATATAGGGGGCCTCCGGTGTGCCATGATAGTGGTAAACACCTGCCGCATCGAAATGGCCGTGGTTGTCATCCAATGGAAGCATGGGAGAACCATCCGGTTCCTGGTTTCCATAAACAGCGAATCCATCGAGCGCAAAGGCGATCGGAAGAATGTCTGTGGTTTGTGCATCCAGGTGAAGCGGCGCGGTGTGGTAATGGTAGTCGTCGGCACGACCGCTATGGCCACCAAATGAATCCAGCTGGCCATCCAGAAAGGCATCAACACCCGTGTTGGTATGCGGATTAAAGATGGGTACCCCATTGGCGGCAATGGCCACGGCGCCTCTCAAAAAATGTTGATCATTCACTGGCACCGGCACGGCGGCAAGCTCCGGGTTGAGCGGAATCTGCCACGCGTTAGAGCCGAGGTAACATTGTGGTATGGGCACTTGCTGCTGCCATTTGATGATCCCTGTCATCATTTCGTGATCAGGAATGCCTTTTGATTCGACGTAAAACCAGGTGTTGTCCCAGTGCGTTGCCACCTTTGGCTTGAAGGGCTCGAAAGCCGAATTCACGAAAAGCGGATCAGTACCAAGTATTCTTCGTTCGATTTCATTTTTGAAGCCGAATAAAACGGCGGAAAAGAGCAGCATGGCCGTCAAGACAATTGGCCTTTTTCTTTTCCAAAGGAACCATGAGGCAAATGAAAATGAGGCCAGTCCGACCCACAGCACCCATCCGGTTTCCTCAGAAGAGGATGGTACGGCGGGTGTTGCCTTGGGATGGTTGAGTTGTTCAATTTGGGCAATTTTGCCTTTTATCCATTGCTGATCCTGCTCTGAAAACGACATCAGCGGGAATTGCAACACTTTTCCACCGGCATTCTCCAGGTAGATCGTGTCGTTTTTCGACAATAAGAAGGTGGCTTCAACCGGACGCTTTTCAGTGGAAATGGTCCAGCTTTTTTGCTTTACGGGTTTGTCGTGATCCCCATGAGCAAAAGCGAATGATGGGGTGACAAGCAAGAGGACGAGGATGGAAATCAGATTTTTCATGACATAAAACGATAAAAGGTTCGGCGCTAGATCATTTCAGTATCAATTTGCGGGTATATATCGCCGCTTCATCCAGAAAACGGATCACATAGACCCCTGCCGGAAGACCGGACAGGTAGAAGGACAGCTGTAGTTTACCGGCATCCAGGCGATCCGAGACAACAACCTGACCGTGGATATCCACCACTTCTACCGGAATATCGTGTCCTGAAGCGGTATGTATCCGGCAGCTTACGATATCGCCGGCCGGATTGGGAAACACCTCAATCAGCTCTTGCTCCACCTGCCCCCATTCTTTCACGGACGTGGCGCCAACGGTTTTCCGCGCCAACACCAGATTGTCGAGCACCAGATTGGAAGTCCAGATGAAGCGGGCGTTTCCCCAGGCGGTGTTTTCAAAATTTTTAAAAGCGGCCTGATTCGTCACTTGCGCGGCAGTGTAAAGGGTGGCACTCACCCACCCTGTTTCATCAAAATTTTCGGTTGTCCAATCGGCCGGAACCGGGTAGTGTACCCCGTAACAATTAGCATTGCAGGTGGGGGTTAAGGTTGCGTTTGCAGTTGAACGTGTTCCGTCCGGCAGTTCAACCACGGTGTTCAAATCCTGAACAGGCGCTATGTAAAACACCTGAGCCTGCCAGCTTTCGTCGGTTACGGTGCCGTCGCTGAATTGCGCGATAAAGCCTCCGTCGCCGGGATGGAAAAGGTTGCCATTGTTGATTTCGGAACCAAGGCCCAGGTTTTCTTCCCAATCCACGAGCTTAACGGCAATGGTATAGGGCTGAGATACCCTGAATTTCACCACAGAGGAGTTAAAAGGGGTAAACGGCACGGCATCTACGCCTACTTCCACTCCGTTGACATATAGCTCGAAATAGTTGTCGGCAAACAGGTAGCCTGTGATCACTTCTCCATCGGGGTCAATTTCCGTGACAGGAACATTGGCCAGATTGGCTGCTGCAAGGTTGGGTGGCGTGATGCCATTACAGCTGTTATACAGGTCGGAAAGCTTTGAGGCAGTCTGAAAATGATTGTCTGCCGGTACGATCCATGTATTCCCGTCATTCGACGTGATGGTTCCGAGAGGTGTAATGTGGTTACTGGGGCAATTGGGCATCAAATCAACTACCGTGGTCGTCCCTGGGCCTTGCGTAATGGAACCGGAGGGCTGCGCCAGGAGAATTCCTGTGGTAAGGAAAACGGCGGAAAAACAAACGAGGCACCACTTCATAATTTGACAAGTTTGAGGGTACTGGAAGATATGCCTTGTATGGATAAGCAATAGACCCCGGGCGCCAACAGGGAAAAATCTGTTTGATCCGGATTTTTCCCTGTATAAATGACTTTCCCGTGGACATTGGTCAGGATAAAGACAGCATCCGTCGGCGCGTTTTTCACGAAAAAATGTGCTGAAAACGGATTCGGACTGGCTTCCAAAGCGGGTTGATCAGAGAGCAGATCCTTCGTTTCGACGCTTTCGTTGTTGCCACCTCTTACCAGGAGCAGGCTGTTTTGCGCTGTTTTTAGTTCATGCGAAATCACCCCGAAACGGGAATCCATGAACCAGGCTTGTGTGGGTTGATTGGGCAGGGATGTTGATGCCCAATACTGCCTGGAGCCGATATTGCCAAAAAAATCCGGAGAGATAGAAGGTTGACTGCGGGTTTCATCGTTGATGGATTGCAGTTCCTTGATATTGGGCAATCGCCAGTCGGTTTTCCCTTGCAGGGAGAAAGACTGGGCGAAAAGAAGGGCATTCTCCCAGGTCATCGAGTCGGTGGAGCCATAACGCTGCCATTCCAAACCGGTCAGATTGTCCTGCACCATGCTGTCCAACAGGGTAAACTGACTTGGGATGCTGGTTGGCGCCACCATATTGCGCACCGCCCGGACATGGAATTTTTTGCTGCCTCCGGCACTCAGGGTTTCTGTTTTGGGGTGGTTGCCGATGCCTCCGCCGGCATTGGTAACCCAGATTTTAGAGGGATTACCCGCTTGTTTTTCACTTGTCCACCAGTATTCGGCGCCGGTGTTGGTGAAAATCCCGGGGTCTAGCGGCGGATTTTGGAAGCCATGATTCAGTATAGAAAAAGCTTCCTGGGCAGATGGCAGTCGCCAGTCTGCAAAGTTGCCGAGGACCAGATTTTCACAATAGCTTTCAGCGTTTTCGATGGTCATTTCACCGCCATCGGTTTGTTGCCACATCAATCCGGTCACGGTATCGGTCACCGTGCCGTTTGTGTTATCTATCAAAAACGGAGGATTTATACTAAAGTCTGAATCTTCTCCAGGGGTATTGGTAAAGTGCTGGGTTTGTCCGGTGTCGGGCAAACGGAGCATGGTTTGAATGGTTTGGGCTTGTGAGGCGAGTGTTCCGAGCAGCGCGACAATCAGTGGAAATTTTTTCATGATGACGGCAGATTAGTGTTGCAGGATCAGTTTGCCGCCCGTTGAGCCGCCGTTTTCTCCGTTAAGTTTCCAGAAATAAACACCGGCCGGAAGGGGTTGGCCTCCGCTGTTTTTACCATCCCAAACCACCTGAAAATCGCCTGCCGGTACGAGATCTCCGGACAGCAGGAGTCTTACCAGTTGTCCATTTTCCTGAAAAATAGAGAGCTGCAGGCGTTCCTGGCGGGCAATGGAGAAGGAAATGTTCACTTCGCCGGAAGAAGGATTCGGATAGATCAGTTCATCGGAATAGTGGGCGTTCCAGAGCACCGGGGAGCTGGTGGAGAGAGAATCGTAGCAGTTTTCAGCGCCGATGAAATAGGTAGCAGAGATATCGCCGTTTTTACGGGTGGGGGTTTCCTGTTGGGGCAAATAGGCGCGTATGTATTCGGTTTTTACCCCCTCCGGGTTAACAGTCATGCGCAGATGTCCGGCATTGGGCAGGATTTGTCCGGCAAAGTAGCCATAATCATCTGCCTGGTTTGGGCCTGCAAAATTGGGCAAGCTGGGTTGCGGGCAAAGTTGATACACCAGACAGTCTTTGTCCTGTTTGGCAAAAAAATGGTCGTGGCCGTGAAAAAACGTAGTCACACGGTTTTCGGTCAGTAAATCCTTGATGGGCTTGTACCAGCCCGGGCGATTGGTGGCCCAGCCTTCCGATCCATCCAGGTTTTTTCCGCCCCACTCATATTTGTCGGCAAACTCGATCCCTCCGCGTCCAAGGGCATCGCCTCCTACAAGCTGGTGTGCAAACACAAATTTGAAGGTGGCAGGACTGCCTTCCAGGGTGTTTTTAAGCCAGTCGTATTGCGTTTTGCCCAGCGTCCAACGCCATCCGTTAAGGGAGTCTGGTTTCTGTGGGGTATACCAGTAGGGATCTAGTACTACAAAGAGTGCATCGCCCCAGTGCCAGGCGTAGTAGTTTTCTCGTTGCCCGACAAACGGGTGGTTGGTTTCGTCGCCGGTAAAGAAGCCATCGGGAGATGGGTTCCTGAAATATTTTTTTCGTTCCAGGGCATCATACACGGCTACATTATTGCCGTTGGGATTGAGTTGCCAGCCGGCTTCCCCTTCATGATTGCCGAGGGCCATGAACAATGGCATGGAATGGCAGACCTGTTCATAAAATCGGCGCATGTAGCGAACGCGATACGCTACCGTGTCGCGGGTTATCTGGTTTTGGGCGTTTTTCATTTTATCAGACATGAAAATATCGCCGAGATCAACCATAAAATCCGGGTTATCGGCCAACTGGTTTTGCAAACAACGGGCGTACAGGGCCGAATCAGACATGTTGTCCATGTGGGGGTCTGCCTGCACCACGAAGGTGAATGCTTCTCCGGGAGGTCGCTGGGTGTGAAAAAAATGTTCCGGGCGGCTGGTATAGTTGGCGGCGCCGGGCTGGCGGTAACAGACACTGTAAAAGTATCTGGTATTGGGTTGCAAACCGGTCAGGGTGATTTCGCAGGGTTGTCCGGGAATGGCATTTTGCCACATGGTTTGATTGCTCAGGTTGCCGCTTGAAGTGCCGAATCGCGCGCAGACTTCAGCATTATCTGCGAAAAACAGCAAAATCCGACTCCCTTTATCGGTAGGGCGGCTAAGTATTTCGGAGTGTTGGATGGATTGTGCATGGCAGGTGGCGCTGGTCATAAATGCCAGCAAAAAAAGAAGGTTTCGCATGGTATTCTTGGACTGGCGCCGGGGAGAAAGGTTAAATCGTACGGTAAAAAAATGGATAACCCTGGTCTCTTTCCAGAAATTGAAACAGGGACCCTGATAAAAATTCTTACTATTGCAAACGTTTTGATACCGGATAAATCCCGGCAGTCGTGTAATCATTAAAGCCACACCCCATGCACAAACACACACTACTACTTGCCTTTTTCCTCTCTATCGGCCAGGCCGTATTTTCCCAATGTCTTTCCGGAAGTTATACGCTGGGCACAGAAGGCGATTTTGCCCATTTCCAGGCCTTACAGGAACGACTCGATAACTTCGGGGTATGTGGACCAACCCGCATCATATTGCTGCCTGAACGACATATCGGCGGGCTGGATTTGACCTCCAACATGGGCATCAACACCACCAATACCCTGGAAATAACCGCACAGGATGGCAACAAAGGCGCTGTCATTTGGCAAAAGGGCCCTACCGACAACCAAATTCCGCTGCTTCGTATGAACGGTGTGAGCGGTGTGTGGCTGCACGATCTGCGTATTTCCACCAACAACGGTGCTGTGAGTATCAGTGCTCAAAATGGTAGTCAGTTGCGTCTGGAACGCTGCGATCTATGGAGCTTTGAATCCACCCTGCATGCCAACAATATGGAGGATTGCAGTATACAGGACTGCAAAATTGAAGCGCGGGTGGAGGCCCTGAATTTTGAAGGATGCAGGAATATCGCGCTGGACGATCTTGAACTACTGATGCCGATCAATTATTCCACCTATCCTTCTCTCTATTTTTCCAATTGTGTCAACAGCCACCTGAAGCACAGTTATGTGTATGGAAATGTCTGGATTTATGGGGGAAAACACATTGGATTCCATCACAACGAGCTGTACGCCTCCATTGTGTCCAATTCCTCCTCCGACGGCGGTTTTTGGGTGCGGAGTACCGATTCGGTGCGCATTACCAACAACGTATTTTACGATGAATACCTGCTGGCTTACGATCTGGTGTCGCTGAATCAAACCCCCAACGGATTGTTTGCCCATAACAGCCTGTATATCTCCACGGCCAAGGCTGCGTTGTTTGTTTCGCAAGACCAGCTTCCAAATATAGGCAAACTGCAAATATTGAACAACATCATCACCGGGGTGCATCCCAATTGTTCCCCATTGGTGGTACAAGGTGATTATTCAGACTTTATTTCAGATTATAACTGCATCTGGTCAGCCGGCTCCAATCTGATCGCCATAGGTATAGGAAGTCTGAATCAAACCCTATCCGACTGGCAAACCAATTTTCAGCAAGACCTGCACAGTACCGTTACCAAACCCACTTTTCTTTCCCGTAAAAACCTGAGAATCAAAGGCAATTTGCCGGCGCTTTCCGGAAAAGGACTCTACCTGCCGGGTGTTTCGGAGCTGGATCTGGATGGCGATCCGCGTCCGGCTGGTCTGGCAGATATTGGCGCGGATCAGTTTTCGGGCATAGCCACCAGTGTTAAAATATCGCATTGCAATTTGCCGGTAGCCGGATGCCACGGGCTGCCTACCGTGGCGGTAAAGCTGAAAAATGAAGGTCTGAGTACCCTGCGGCAGGCACTCATTTTCTGGAAAATAAACGGCGATACAGCGTTGAGGCCGCTGCGCTGGAAAGGCCAACTCTCGCCGGGCCAAACGAGCGACTGGATTCCGGTGTTTGACCGGTATGATTACAATTTTACGTCCAATCAGCTGGAATTGCGTGTGGAAGAGGGGCGGGATTTAAACACAACAGACAATACCTGGACGGTCAATAATTTCACCAACCGTATGGGCGGCGATTACACCGTAGGCGGCGATGGGGCCGATTTCGCTCAACTGAAAGATGCCACAGAAATGCTGTACTCGGCCGGGGTGTGTGGGCCGGTGAATTTGTGGCTGCGCGCGAGCGCTCAGGATCCTGTTTTGATGAAAAACATACCCGGCAGCATACCGGCCAGAACCTTGCGCATTCAACCGGAAGCATCCGGAATGGTGGGCCCGTATTTGCCACGCCTGGAGATGCAACAAGTGAAAAATGTGCAGTTCAGGCGACTTCATTTCGGTGGAGTAAGCTGGAACGATGGCCCCCATAAACGCATTGAATTTGCTCATTGTGTGGTAGACAGCACTTTTCAGGATGGATCAGCCTCCGATAGTGGTATGGTGCTGAATCAGTGCCTGTTTCTGAAAAACCCGGTTACCATAGCAGGCTGGCCACAGAGTTACGACCGGGAATGGCGGATTGAAAACTGCATCTTCGGGTACGATGGGGCCTTGGGCGGCACCATTTGGGCAGGCGATCTGACGGTTACTTTTGTGCAAGGGTTGACCCTGCGCAATTGCCGGTTTTATCAAAGCGCCAA
>JAEUUS010000741.1 GCA_016787545.1 Saprospiraceae bacterium | reverse complement strand
AGAGAGATGAAAAGGGCTTCCAAGGAATGGAAAGAACAGGCGAAAGAATGGGAAAAAGCACAAATGGAACAGGAAAAAGCGCATAGAAACATGCAAAAGGAGCATCTGAAAATGCAAAAGGAACATCAGGCGATGCAACGTGAACATGAAAAGATGCAGGCAAAGTCTATAGCGATTCAGGAACGCATCAAAGCTGCCCTGCTCAGCGACGGGCTCATTTCTGACGGCAACAATTTTTCATTCTCCATCAGCTCCAAAGAGTTGAAAGTCAACAAGAAAAAACAATCAGACGATCTCCGCCGTAAATACCAGGAAATCATCCAAAGCATTGATCCAAATGCGTGTAAAGGAGACAACTGGAATTACAATATGAATATGAGTGAGTAGAGTGTACCTAAAAGCATGTTGGGAGGTTTTTGATCCCGTCAGAAAATTCCCAACATGCTCTAATAAGATTTTTAATGTACGAATTCGAACATATTCGTTCACATTCGGACGTATAGTGGGGTGTGATAACTTTTTAAAATGTTTAAAATCAAATAGTTATATAGATGGCGCAGGGTTTGAAAACAATATTCAAGCGTTCACCTGCGCCCTTAATCTATGCTAAAAAACTTCCTGATCATCACCTTCCGTTCCCTTTGGAAGAATATGGGCATCTCGCTCATAAACATTATTGGCTTATCAGTTGGATTAGCTTGTTTCGCCCTGTTTTTATTGAATGTTCTGAACGAGTACAGTTTCGATCGATTTCATGCTAAGTCTGAACGTTTGTTTGCCGTTTATGAGGCCATTGGGGAAATCAGTGGACAGCCAGCTCAGAAGCTGACTAATTTGCCCATGCCGCTTGGTCCAGCACTAAAAGCCGATTTGCCGGATATCGAACATTTTACCAGATTGCAAGGTGCTGACGAAGGGCTTTTGGTCCGCACACCAGCCGGTACAGTTGAAACATCGGCTTATTTTATCGATCCTGCGTTTTTCGATATGTTTAGTTTCCCCTTTCTTTATGGGAACACAAGTACAGCGTTTGCGTCGCCCAATCAGGTTGTTCTGACTGAAAAGATGGCGAAAAAACTATTCGGCGAATCAAACCCAAGCGGTAAAACCCTGGAGATCAATATTTCGGGCGGCATTGTTTTCGAACCATTTACAGTTTCTGCGATCTTGAAGGATGTACCCTCTAATTCGACCTTGGAGTTTGGTATTTTGATGCCCTTTGAAAAATTTGCAGCTAGTGAAACTGGTAGGGAAGCAGCCACAAATTGGGGCAATTTGTCTATGCAAACTTTTGTGGAGTTGCGCCCGGGTTCCAGCCTGGCGAACAGTCCAAATCGGTTGGATCAATTTTTTCAAAAGTATTATCCTGACGTAGAAAATACCCTTCGGGCAAATGGTCTTTGGAGCAAGCAGGAGCCGCCCGTAACCTTTGGCCTTTTGCCCATTCAGTCACTGCACCACGATCCGGATCTAGGTATAAGCCCGTCACGTTCGTTGGTTTTATTGGCATTGGGCGGTATAATTTTGCTTA
>JAEUUS010000656.1 GCA_016787545.1 Saprospiraceae bacterium | reverse complement strand
ACGCATGGTTTGATAAATCCTGTTCCAGGCTTCCGGATTAATGCGGGTGCTATCCGATCCAAAAGGAGTTAGCAATGCGGTGCCATCTGGGTAGTACCTTAGTACATAATTGACATATTGTCCTTCTTCATCCCGATTAAGGTAATAAAAGCCGTCAGAACGTAGATTTTCCATGCCAGGTGCTTTTGGATCAGGTTGGCTTTGGTAGTCGGATTTACCCGGAAACCGATAACAGCCTGTCACAACCAGGGAGAAACAGAAAAGCGTACGTAAGAAATAGTAATTCAAGGAAAATAGCAATATTCTTTAAAAACCAGGAGGCAAATCAATGAGATGTTTTTAGTTTATCCAATGATCATGGCCATTTTCGTCTGGCAATATCCCAAATTTATATAAAATTTTGCACCCACTTCCGCGCGCCTGCGTACTCTTGCACCCGGATAATTACAGCTGCCTCTCAGGCTAACTGCACACATGTAACATGCAAAAACTGTTCAAAACCTTCGCTCTTCTTCTTGCTGCCATCTCCATGAATGCCATCCAGGCACAGGATACCTGGTCGCTGGAACGCTGTATTCAGTACGCACAAGACAATAACATAACGGTCAAACAAGCACAGGCTAATGTGCGCACAGCCATGCTTTCGGAGCGTCAGGCAAAAGCATCCCGATTGCCCAATGTCAGCGCCAGCTCCAATGTGGGTGAACAGTTTGGTCGTACCATCGACCCTACGACCAATCAGTTTAGCACGGTGGCTACTGCATTTAACAGCATTAACCTCAGCGCCGGAGTCAATATTTTTAGCGGTGGATTGCTCCATCATTCTGTAAAACAGGCAGGCTGGGACCTTAAAGCCGCTACGGCCGATGCTGCTCAACTGGAAAACAATCTGGGGCTTCAGATCGCTTCTGCCTACCTGAGCATTCTTTTGGGTGAAGAACAATTGGAAAATGCGCAAAAACGCATTCAGCAAGCGCAGCAACAACTGGATGTCACCCTCAAACTCATCGAGGCTGGCACTTTGCCTATGGCAGATAAATACAATATCCTGGCTCAGTTAGCTCAGGCTGAACAAGCCGAGGTACAGGCCCGTAACACCGTTGAATTATCTTACCTCAGCCTCAAACAATTCTTGCAATTAGAACCTGATTACGACCTGCGTATAGAGCGACCAGACGTGCCAGTGCCTGCAGATGCCAACCCGGAAGCACTTGCACTGTCGCCTGTTTACCAAACCGCCGTCAATACACAGCCGTCCATTCTGGCCGCAGATTTTCGGGTAAAAAGCGCTCAGGAAGGCATAGCTATTGCAAAATCTGGCTATTATCCTACCATTTCGGCTTTTGCCAACCTGAGCAGCAGCTATTCCTCTCAACTCAGAGATTTTGCCAACCCTATCCTGGGACCTATTGTATTGGGTGACCCGATTACCCTTAATGTGGGCGGTACCGATGTAGAGATCAGGCAATATGAGCCATCCTCCATTACTTACCCCAAGGTGAAATATTTTGACCAGATAGATCAAAACTTTGGTCAAGGCATCGGCGCAAGCATTCAGGTGCCGATTTACCAGAATGGTCGCACACGCCTGAGTGTGGAGCGCGCGCGATTAGGTGTACTCACTGCCCAAATGCAGCAGATTCAAACGCAGCAAACCCTGAAAAACGATATCCAAACGTCTATTGCCAATGCCCGTGCGGCCCGCCTCACCCTCGAAGCGGCCCAGAAAACCATGGAAGCTACGGAGATCGCTTACCAAAATACTACCAAACGCCACACCCTTGGCACCATCAATACCCTCGACCTCACCACAGCCAGAAATAACCGCGACATCGCCGAAAACGACCTGGTGGTAGCTAAATACGATTACGTTTTCAAACTTAAAATCCTGGACTTCTACCTGGGTAAGCCGTTGAAAATGTGATAAACGGTGGACGGTAGACGGCTTACGGTGGACGGTAGACGGTGTTTGGGTAGCTAAACATATGTGAGTTGTCATCCCCGGTAGGGGACCTACACAAGCCCTGTTGCGAGATTATCCCCTGGCAAAGAGGATTCTCCGCAGCCAGGCTTGTGTAGGTTCCGAGTACTCGGAATGACAACTCACAGTAGTTTAGTTACCCGTCCACCGTCCCCCGTCTACCGTTGTAAAACAATAAATGCCGGGCTGCTGCCCTGATTTGAAATCATTCGGGCCATGTAAAGGCCGTTGGGCAGCGATTCCGATAGCTGGATCGGGAGGCTTGTTTCTCCGGCAGCGATGGCGCCAAGTTGAATGGTTTGCACCAGACTTCCGCGTTCATCATACAACTCGAAGCGAAGCGCTCCGGTTTCCGGTTGTTTCCAGGAAATATGCACCATTCCGGTAGTAGGGTTGGGGGATATGGCCAACCTGCCAAAAGCCTGCAGATTGGCTTCAAAAACTGCTGACAGCGCTGAACTGCTGTACACCTGAAGTTTTCCAGAGCTGTTTTTGCCAATCACCTCCGGGAATCCATCCCCATTCAGGTCGTAAATGTATTCCATGGCAAAACCCGTATTAAATGGTTTGTGTATCGTGCCATCGGCCGTTTGTACCGTTTCTGCGCCAAAGAACATTTCTTTTTCTCCGTCGCCATTGGCATCAAAAAAGCCGTGGAAATAAGGCGCCGGGTCGTTGAAACCTCCAGCAGGTATGGGGGTATCCCATATGATTTGACCGGTGCTGCCGTCTGTTACATTTACACCTACGGAGTTGTTGCTCAGGCTATCCTCCATCACCATAGAAGGCAGATCAAGCAGGCCATCGTTGTTCAAGTCCAGGTCTGAAAGATCGAAATCAAGTTTCCCGGGCATATAAGTGTTAGCGTTTGTGGCAGACTCCCAGACCAGGTTAAGGCTGTAATTTTCATTTCTGCTGGTTGCAGGAGTATTCCACTCTGCTCCACCGCCGCCATGAAAATCCCACCCTGGCCAGACTACTAACAGCCGGCCTGTGTTTTGATGACTCAGCATAAACTTCAATCTGTCATCACCGCAATGACCACATTTGGTAATACCAACCAATCGAAACCCATTGTTCAGATATGGTTGTAGCGACCACACGATTTCTCCGGTAGAGGTGTCAATGAGCAGGATGATCTCCATGTCGCGCAAACGCTGGCCAAGATCGCTACCACCAAGTAATACGGATTTGTTCCCGGTTCCACAAACGTCCAGAAATGCTACTTTGGTGAAGTTTTTTTGTATAACTTCTGTAGGAATTCCTTGATGGACAAAAGTTGTGTCGTGGGTTGCGCCATCAATAACAATGGCTTCGCCTTCAATGCCTTCGATTTTTAAGTAAGTTAAATCAATGGACCCGTTACCGTTGAAATCATTCGATCCGGGAGGTATCAATACCCGGTTTTCCGGCCAGCGGTAATTGGGCGGCAGAATATCCTGGATTTCAAACATCCCCAGTTTACATGGGCTGCCAAGTTGACCTGTAGGTGTTTCTGCCTGGAAACCTGGTGTATAGCCAAGCCCCAATACCATAAACTTCACAGGCACATTTTGACCAAAGAAGCGGATCAGAATTTCAAAATGATCGTCACCATCCATATTGGCACAGAATATAAAATGGCCAATAACGGTTTGAGATAATCCCCAGCTATAGGATGGGGTAAAATGGTCGTCGGGCCCTAAAGAGCAGGCATAAATTGATCCTGTTTTGCCGGATTTTGGCGCCAGAATCAATTCTTCCTTTTCATCTCCGCCAATATTGAAAAAACCGGCGAAACGATAGTCTTCCAGATGGTATGCCGGATCTGGAATGTCGTTTGGTCCCAGAAAGTAGGTTTTGTTTTCTTTAAGATTTCTGATCACCAGGGTTTGCGCTACCCTGAAAACCATACAGGCATCGTCTGTATAATCCATGAAGCCGGTGTTAAATCCACCGAAATCATCCAGTCCGTCAATCAGATTGCCATCGCCGGCTTGAAATTCAATAACCAGCTCGCCTGGTTGCGCCATTAACGGAGCAGAAAAAGAGGCGCACAGCGCCATAAGCAATAAAATAGGATTGATGTGTTTCATATTGTGTTTGTTTTTTAGATGGTCCCTGTCGAGAGGAGAAACTCGTTTACCGGAACACCACATTGAATTCACCTTCCGAGATGGTCTTTTTCACGGTTTCCGTATCGCTGTCAAAAGCAATGAACTGGAAAGTGCCCTTTGCGTGGGTTTCGTCAATCTCTTCAATGGTTACGGTGCCTTCGCTGGCGCCCCAGTTGGTAGAGAATGTCTTGTTGGAGCCATCAATATAATAGGCGTCGTATGCGCCTCCGCCGAGTGGGTACGAGCCTGGGGTTACGTCGGCAGGAACATTGATGTAGCAGGTTTCGGTGCTGGATTGATCTTTTAAGCCGTAAAAAGAGCGTTCACTGCTGAAATTCACGCCATAAGCCAGCAGGCCGGTAGCTTCAAAAGAAGCGCCATCTACCTTGAAGCGGAAATAGGTGTCGTCATTTTTGTCTTTTTTACAAGCCGGAGCAGATACCAGCAGGAGCAAAACTGCCGTCAGAGCGGCCAGGTTTCGGAGGGTTGGGAATGCAAACAGATTTTTCATGTGTCAGATAAAGTTTTGTTTTTTTCTGACACAAAGGTCTGTTCAGGGCAGGCTCCGCCGCTTCCCGGAAATCATAGGTTTGGAAAAAATACCGGAATTCATAGAGGCGATCCCGGCCTATCTGATGGGTACTTGTATGGTTACCTGTGTGCCTTGTTGTGGCACAGAATCCCACTCAATACTCCCCTGAAAATACTGCACCCGCGAATGTATGCTTGACAACCCCAGCCCTTTTTGCGTCTTCGCTTTCGCTACATCAAACCCGCATCCATTGTCTTCAAGAATAACCGTCAGCTGCTCTTTATCCCGGATCAATTGCATGAGTAAGTGGGTGGCCTGTGCGTGTTTGACCACATTAGTGCTCAGTTCCTGTAAAATCCGGTACAGTGTAAGTTCTAGCGTTGGAGGTAAAGCGTTTGGCTCCAAATGCATTATTTCCAGCTGACTCCGGAGTCCGTGTTTGGTCAAATCTTCACATAAGTCTTCGAGGGCGCCAACAAGGCCGGTTACACTAAGCGCTCTTGGCATCATGTTGTGTGATATACGCCGCACCTCGCCACAGGCCTCATCAATGAGCCGGTTGGTTTTGCCGAAAAGCTCTTGCTCCGGTTGAGGATTGGGCAGGGCATTGAAATGAGATTTTACCGAGGTGAGCAGTCCGCCCAGACCATCGTGCAGATCTGCCGCAATCCTGCTCCGCTCCTGCTCCTGGCCTTCAATCATGGCTTTTAAGGAGTTTAAACGAGATTCCTGTTCCAGTTGTAAAATTTGCTGTTGTTGAAGGGCCGATTCCTGCTCGGCAATTTTTTTATTAGCGCGTATTCTTTGTTGCAAACCCAGAAAAATGGCCAACGCCATAACTCCCAAAAATACCGCCCCGGCAATGAGGGCATTGCGCTCCCGGGTGCGGTCTTTTAATTCTAATTGGTTGATTTTTAATTCGTTGTCTTTTTGCGCTACGTCAAATTTGGTTTGCATTTCTTCCATCAAAGCCAGCCGGTTCTGCTCTGTTACGGAATCGCGTAGTTGGTAGGCTTCCTGCAAATGATCCAGGGCAGCGGCGTAATTGCCCAGGGCGCTTTCGGTTTTTGAAAGGGCTGGCAGGATTTCCATCAGGCGTTTTTTCTGTCCAAATTCACGGGCAATGGTCAAACCTGCCTGAAGATATCGCTGCGCAGCAGGGTGATTTTGCTCCCTGGCAGCAAGAATACCCAGCAGGTAATAGGTTGTCGCGGCATAATCCACGTTTTTGTTTCCCATGAACCCATCCAGGGCTTTTTGGAGTTCGCTCCTGGCCTCCTGAAGCCGGTTGAAATTGAAATAGATCTGCCCCAATAAACTATGGCAGCCCGCCACATCTTCTTCGCGTTTCAGCTGGGTATACAGGTTGAGCGACTGCCGGATGGTGGCAATAGCTTCGTCCATACGCTGAGTTTGACTCAATAGTGAAGCCAGGTTTTGATAACCCGCTGCCAGTCCCAGACTATCATTTAGTTGCAGTTTGATTTGAATTGACTCCCGGTAAATGGCTTCTGCTCTGTCGTATTTGTTTTGATTCCTGTATATGATGCCAATATTATTCAGAACCTTGGACAGGTTATTTAGCTGCCCCGATTTTTTGTAATACTCATAGGCTGCCAGGTAATTCTGCAAAGCTTTGTCGGAATTGCCAAGTTGCTGGTGCGCAGTTCCGAGATTAATATGAAAATCGGCCGCCAGGTCTTCCTTGCCAATTTTTTGTGCCAGCGCCAGTCCTTCATCAAATACGGGAATAGCTTCCTCGCCCCGCCCGGCAATATCCAGGGCACTGCCTTTGTAAAACAGGAACAGTTCTATACCTCGCATAAACTGAATTTTCCGACTCAGGGCCAGCCCCTCATCGGCAATGCCCAGCAGCTGATCGTCCTGCCCTGCGGCATAATAACCCCTGTACAATGCCCTCAGCGCCATCACCTGGTGCGAGTCTTCCGGCATGAGTGGAATGGCTTTTGTCAGACTATCCAGAGACTGGGCATTTACGCCCAAAAGCCCTGAAAAAAGCCATAATACAAGAACCAAATGCTTCATTGTGCTTTGTTGATGTTTTTTACCGCAGTGTTGCAGCAATACAGCGTGTTTGGAAATACGGGTTTTTGAGGCGTTACCCTTCCCCTGCCAGTAAATTGAATTCAATGGCCGCTTTGACCAGTCCGGCGGTATTTCTGGCGTTTAGCTTGAGCAACAAATTTCTCCGGTGCGTTTCTACTGTTCCGAAACTGATGAATAATTCGTCGGCGATTTCCTGGGTGGTTTTTTCATCATAAATCAATTGCAGGATTTGTTTTTCCCTTCTGGAAATGGTGGGGTAGGGGCTGCCTGATGTTTTTGCAGGTTTTTGAGAAAAACTGTTCATCAAAGATTCCAAAATGGCTTCGCTAAAGGCCTGTTTGCCTTCAGCTACCTTTCTGATGCCATCCAGTACCTCATCCTTACCAGCATTTTTGAGCAAAAAGCCGGATGCCCCCTGTTTCAGCATGGCCTTGACCAAACTCAGTTCCCGCATCATGGATAATGCCAGTACCCGGGTGGCGGGATATCGCTCCCGAACGATTTTACAACATTCCAGCCCATCCATCTGAGGCATATTTAAGTCTAACAACAATACATCTACAGTTTCTCTGGATAAGATTTCAAGTGCTTCCACTCCATTCGAAGCTTCTCCAACACAGCATAAATCTTCTGCCTCCTGTAACATGAGCAGCAAGCCATCTATAACCAAACGATGATCATCTGCAATGAGTATTCTCAGCATATGCAATCCGGTTTTTATGCGTGCAAGTTAGAGAATTTGCGATTGAAGAAATACGATTTACAACGGGTGATCTGTTCACGGATGAGTTGATGATGACATTAAGCGAAAAATCAGCGATTTAAACCCAATTCAACAATTTCCAACATGATCAAACATTTCTTTTCCCTCGCCCTTATCGCCCTTTTCTGCGGTTTTTGTTCCACTCAGGTATCAGCCCAAGCCAGCGGCGTAAAACCTGAACTCATCATGTATCGCCACAACGGTGGTGCAATTACACCGGCGCCAGCGGTGGCAGGTAACATTCTTGGCACCTTAAAATGGAATGGCCTCACAGCCATTGGTGATATCCGTACCGGCGCCAGTATTAAATCAGTGGCAGAATCTGTTTCACCCGGATTCCTTTTGTCTAATATGGTTTTCAGCACCAGCGGAGGAGCCGGTCTCACAGAACGCGCCATCATTACTTCCTCCGGTTTGGTAGGTATTGGCACTATGAATCCGCAATACCACCTGCATATCGTAGGTAATACACATACTTCAGGCCGGTTCTTTGGACGTATTCACTACGATTTTGCGGAACCTACTGATTTGCCTTCCACCTATATCGACGAAGCCTATTTCGAACGCAAATCCCGCGCGCAATTAGGTCTGGGGGCCAATACATACAACAATGGTGGTATTCTCACCATGGCGCCCGGTGGCGGCAGCCTGGACCGTCAGCTCTTTTCCGGTGGGGACGATGGTCTTTGGACCCGTTCTCAGGATGCCGGTGCAGCAAATGCATGGGCTGCCTGGCAAAAAATCCTCACCAGCGCAGATATTAACGGCAATGTTGGCCGGTTACCACGCTTTACCGGCGCCAACCTCGGCGACCCTTCCAGCACCCTGGGCAACAGTCAGCTGTTCGACGATGGTACCCATGTAGGTATTGGTACAACCAGCCCCGATGCCAGCTCTTTGCTGACGGTTGAAGGGAATACCCGAATCAATGGCAACACTTTTGCCAATGGCAACCTTGGCCTGGGTCTTGCCCCAACCGCCAATCGCCTGGAAGTGCTTGGCGCCAGCCGGTTTAACGGAAATGCCTCAGTAGGCGGTAATCTGGATGTTGATCTGAGCGCCAATATTGATGGCGCACTCCAGGTTGGTGGCAATACAACTGTCAATGCCAATCTGGATGTAGAGCTAAACGCCAATGTAGATGGTTCGCTCCAGGTGGACGGTAATGGCCGTGTAGACGGCGTAATGATAGTGGGTAATCCTGCCTCAACGCCCGGCAACCACGAACTTTACGTTAACGGCAGCGTCATTGCCGAAGAAGTATGGGTAAAACTCCAGGGCAGTTGGCCGGATTACGTATTCGAGCCTGCTTATGAATTGACTCCGCTGACAGAAGTGGCATCCTTTATTGAGGAAAACAAACACCTGCCAGGCGTGGCTCCGGCGGCTGAAATGGCTCAAAACGGGCTGTCAGTGGGCGAAATGCAGAAAGTACAAATGGAAAAAATTGAAGAGCTTTTCCTGCATGTTATCGCGCTGGAAAAACGCATTAAAGACCTGGAAACAGAAAATGCAGCGTTGAAAACCGGCAAAAAATAATTGGGCGCCTGATTCAACCCGAAACATTCACCCAACAAAATTTTGCCAAACCTATGAAAAAATACCTCATACCCTTGAGTGTTGCGGCCTTATTAAGCGCCGTACAACCACTCATGGCCCAACAACCACATGCCGGTTGTGGCACCCCGCATCCCAAACAAGTGCTGCAGTTTGCAGCCACGGAAAACCTTTCCGCTAATCCTTATGTGGTACAGATTTTTGTCCACATCCTGCGCAACGACGATGGTACCAATGCGGCTATGGACGATGCCACCCTTAGAACCAATCTGGATCGTATGGCTGCGTTTTACCGTCCGCACAACATCTGTTTCACGTTTGTAGGCCGGGATTTCATCGACAATACGGAATGGAATACCAACTATGTAACGGCAGATATCGGCGATTTGCATGCTGTTAACCCACATTCGGATGCCATTGATATTTATGTACATGCCAATGGTTTTGAAGGGTCGGGCGGGAATGCTTACGATATTCCCTCCAGCAAATGCTCGGTGGCCGCCACAGCATCCTTTAATTTTGAACATGAAGTGGGGCATTGTCTGGGCTTGCTGCACACCTTTGAAACCTTCATGGGCGCCGAATGTCCTGATGGCTCAGGTTGCGGTTCCGACGGCGATTTTGTTTGCGATACACCAGCTGATTTTGCCGGTTCACAAAATATGAGCAGCGGCTGTACGTACACAGGATCGCAAACCATCAACTGTAATGGCAGCGACCAGGCGTACAACCCGCCAACCAACAATATTATGAGTTATTGGGCAGGTTGTTATGCACAATTTTCAGCCGGTCAAGGAACCAGAATGCGCAATACCATTGATGCTACCGGTTTCCTACAGGACCGACTTACACCAGACGATCGGATTATTACCAATACAACACTAACCGGAGAAATTGCCGTTGGCGCTCAAAACAGCATTCAAATCGGCAATATTGCCGCTGCTGGCGATGTGGCTATGAATGGCAATGCGCATGGTATGTTCAATGCCGGGCAGTTTATCCAGCTCGTTCCGGGTACCGGCATTACGCCAACCGGCGCCAACAGCGTTTTGCTTACCATCAACCGTATGTGCGATGGATTGTTCCTGACCAGCGAATTCCCGACAGCTGATCGAAACCGCATAAATCAGGATGGAATTACTGCCCTACAGGTATCACCCAACCCTTTCATTTCAAACCTACAGGTGCAAATTTCCCTGGTAAACCCGGGGCCAGCCACCTTGATGTTGTTTGATTTGACGGGTAAACTGGTTCAGGAAACATCCATTCAGGTGAATGCGAACGACCATACTGAACAATTGGAATTGCCTCATCTTGATCCCGGAATTTATTTTCTTCGATTGCGCCACGCCAGCGGTTCAGCATCCGCGCGACTGGTGAAATTGTAAGCGCAAGATTTCAGCCCAAAAGGCAAAGACAATGATATTCAACCATGAGTGATCCCGAATTTTTTTGGGTGACTCATGGTTTGTTTTTGGCGTTGTGCAGTAGACCTCGGCAGAGGTCTAACCTTTGTAGCAGCATGGTTTAGAAAATTTTAGGACCTCTTGCGAGGTCCTGGATGTAAATTGCGTTTAATGTGCTACAAAGGTTTGACCTCTTGCGAGGTCTAGGGCAATTTTTAATCCTACAAACAGGAGAAACCCTGAAAAATTTGGGATGACTCATGTTTGTTTCTCCGTGGTTGAATTCTTTTTTGTGAAAAGGAGTAGCTTCGCTTGTTTTCTCCATCTTTGCCGCAGTTAATTTTCGAGGTACATGCCCTTGTTGTTGGTTAGCAAACCATTTCTGAATGCCAGTTTTGGACTGTGGCAAATTGCCGAGTCGGAGGATTATTTCCGGGCTGATCTACCGTTGTCAGAAGCGGAGGAGGCCGAGTTTGCCCGGCATCAGAACCCACTCCGACGGCTGGAGTGGCTGGCAGGCAGGTGGTTGTTACACAAGCTTACCGAAGTGCCTGAGCGATTGGCTTTGGCCAAAGATGCTTTTTCCAAGCCTTTTTTTCCGGAAAACGACCAATTGGGCTGTTCCTTGAGTCATTCTCGCGGAACAGTGGGCGCGTTGGTGTTTGATGGCCGCGCAGATCAGGGGCCGCCCCCGGCCATTGGCTGCGATATTCAGCGAAGCACGCCCAAAATGGCCAGGCTTGCGTATAAGTTCCTGAACGAACCGGAACAAGCGTTTGTGGCTCAGTTTCCGGAGGCGGATCACCTGGAGTTGTTTCACCTGTTCTGGACGGCTAAGGAGAGCCTGTACAAAGCATACGGTTTGAAAGAGCTGGATTTTCGCAAACATATTCTGGTGGGCTCTTTTACCTGGGATGGTACCCAGGGACAAGGAACCGGGCGGATTGAAAAAGGCGATTTCAGTCAGGTTTTTCAACTGCATTACGGCAAACTGATATTGCCCGATGAGGAAGCGCTCCTATATGCCATTGCCGTTGCATAACTTTGGGGCCAGCTAACCAAATTTCTATGGCAACACAACAAACAGATGGCGCATACAATGCACCGGAAGATGGCGGAACTGGCGGCGGACTGGGCAAACAACTGATTTTGATCGCCTTGATCACCGTGGCCGTTATTGTAGGTTACAAGGCGTTTTTCGCAGATGGCGGCGGCTTGTCCGGACTTTTTCAGGAGCCCAAGGAGGTGCGGATGACCTATGTTCCTTCCGATTTTAACCCTAATCTGGATGAGGAAAAAACACTGCGAATCCTCTCGCAACCCGAAGAATACCGGGAAGAATTTGACCGCCTGGTGTACGATTTCAACGTGTCGTTGCTTTACCATGTGGCTAATCGGATGGCCTTGCCGGATAGTCTGAAACGGCGCTTAGAGCCTGAGTATAAAAAACACCACAATTACCTGAGCTCCCTGTACTACAATGATTTTGTTTCGCTCAAGGATACAACAGCCAATTTATACGAGACCTGGTACAGTGATAATGCCAATCAGGCTGTTCAGGTATTCAATGAGGTTGCCGGCAAATACACCTGCTTTTTTGTTACGCAGGTGATGGCCACCTTGCTTAAAGTAAGTGGCGGGAAATTTTATGCCAAAGGTAAAAACGTGGGCACACCCTGCGATATTGCCATTCATGAAGCATTACAACCCATGGCAGACCGACTGAAAAAGAAAGCCGAAGTGATGGATTTCAGCGCCTCAAGAGGTATGTTAAAGGAAAAAGTGCGCAAAGGCATAGCAGAACTGGCTACCTATGAACTGCGCAGTAGAATGGGGATTGATAAAACCTTGCAATACAAGATTTTTGGTTTTTCTGTTTCAGAAACAGACATCCGGGTGGAAGCCATCAGTGTGATCAAAACGGGCTTTAAGTTGGATCAATATTTTGATGTTACCCTGAGTCCGAATAAAGGCACCCTGAACATCAAACTTCCCCAACCAACCATCCTGTCGCACGAGGTATACCCAAGGGTAGACAAACTGGATGTAGGGTATTTGGCCGGTATCAGTGAAAAGGATATGAATGAACGTTTTAACGAATTACGCCGCCAGTTTCGTCAGGATGCTTTAGAAAATGAGCAAGTATTGGAAAAAGCCAAATTACGCGCTGATTCTGTGATGCAACTGATGTTTGGTCCGATTGCCAAAGGCATCAACCGGAATTATAAAGTACAAGTGGTATTCCAGGACGTACCAACCCAAATGACCGAAGACGAACTGCGCCGCCGTGGTGAGGAAAATCAAACGCCACCAAAAGTTTCCTCTCCAAATCCTGTCACGGCTCCTGCCCGAAGCAAAGAAAAAGTAATCGCGAATTAGTGTTTGGGTGTTTGAGTGTTTTAGTGTTTGAGTTAGCGTTCGGCTGGGGATTACTACTGAGTATATTAAGAAGGATTCTCAGTAGTAACTCAATTTACAGGCGTCAGCCCTACCAAATACCCAGCCGAACGCCAACTAAAACACCCAAACACTCAAACACCCAAACACTAAAACACCCAAACACTCACTTCACCCACTGCCCGTTTTTCAATATCTGAACTGCTTTTTCTACGGAAGGGTCGTCGTCATTAATGATCCGGTAAAAGGCTTCATCACCGAATAGAATTTTACCTAAGCGTGCTTTTAGTTGGAGCTGTAGCTCCGTTTTGCTTTTTGCTAACTCAACATTATTTCGTTGGGTCCCTTCTTTTTCGGCATAGGATACCAACTCCTCCACTACATTATCCGGCACTTGAAATGACATAAAATCCTGTAGCGTGGATGGCCATTTGCTGCGATCACTTTGTTCTTTCCAGCGGGATACAAATTGAGGTATCAATGCCCTTAACGACGAAAAGTAAGGGCTGGCATATGATGTATCAAGCGGAATAAATATATCTGGAGTTATACCACCTCCGCCAAAAACAATTCGGCCCTTACCGGTAAAATATTGCGTGCTGTCGGCCTGCTTGATTTTGGCTGCATTGTTCAGTTCGCCATTTTTAAGCCTCCTGTCTGCTTCATGATCGTAATCGTGGTCGTTTTTGTAATCTTTTTGAATACATCTGCCGCTGGGAGTGTAATACCTGGATACAGTTAGACGTAATGCGCCACCGTTCGACAGTGGGTATTGCTCCTGTACAAGTCCCTTTCCAAAAGAACGGCGACCAATGACCCAGCCTCTATCCCAATCCTGTATGGCGCCGGCTACGATTTCACTTGCTGAGGCCGAACCTTCATCAATTAAAACCGCTATATTTTGAATGTCAAAACGGGCGCGACCATTGCTTTTATAGTCTTTTCTTTGGCCACCGCGTCCTTGTGTATACACCAATAATTTCCCGTCGGGAAAGACCTGACTCAGCATTTCAGTGGCTTCTTCCAGGTATCCACCGGGGTTGCCACGAAGGTCGAGAATCAGGTTTTTCATGCCTTTTTCTTCTACCATTGGTGTGAGCGATTGCATAAACTCCTGATAGGTATTGTCATTAAACTGGGCCACACGGATATAGCCTATTTGGCCATCCATCATGTAGGAGGCGTCCACACTTTTAACCGGAATGATATCTCTCGCTACCTCAAATTGCCGAAGTGTGGTCTCCATTCCCCGTTTAATGCCAACCTTCACTTTAGATCCTTTCGGACCACGAAGTTTGTCATAAATTTTTCCGTTTTCAATATTAATGCCAGCAATGACGGTATCGTTAATAGTCACAATCTTGTCGCCTGCAAGAATACCGGCTGTTTCAGCAGGTCCGCCGGAAAGTGGCGCCACCACCTGAATGGTATCGTCCAGCACAATAAATTCAATGCCTACCCCTTCAAATTCGCCGTTCATATCCTCTTCTACAGCCTTCAATTCCTCCCGGCTGATGTACACGGAATGTGGGTCGAGACCTTCTAATAAATGGTCAATGGCTTGTTTGCGCAACGGGTCGATATCAACAGAATCAACGTATTTGGATTCTACATACCTAAGAACCTCATCCAATGGACCATCCGATATGCCGTATTTGGATCTTAGACTAAGGTTTTTGTCGTAATGCGGCAATTGTTGCCCAATGATCATGCCTATGGCCAGTGTTGCGGCCAATAACAAAGGAAGTCTGGTTTGGAATTTGGGGGTCTGTATTGGGTCAGACATGAAGGAGTGTGTTTTAGTGTTTTGGTGTTTTAGTGTTTTAGTGTTTTAGTGTTTTGGTGTTTGGGGAGTTCTGTTGTTGATTTTTTAAATCGCTATTAGGCTACTGGATATATTGCCAATGGGTATTAGACGCTGTTCAGTAAACGAATGATTTTCAAGGTTTTAGAGTGTAAATCCAGCGTCAAATGTCAAAATGTCCAGTAGTCTGATATTTAGGCAAAATGACAAAAAAAAATTGCCAAATTTGCAAAGACTGTGTATTTTTGTTTGAAATTTTTCATTAATCTCCTTGTTTTACCGCCAATATGCATAATTCGGAACTTGCCAAACTTGATGTTTTAGATCGGCAAATACTTGCCAAACTTGTTGAAGACGGCAAAATGGCTTACACAGACATTGCCAAGCAGCTTTTTGTTTCCAGCGGCACCATCCACGTCCGAATGAAAAAAATGGAGGACCTCGGGATAGTCAAAGGCTCAAGCCTGAACCTGGATTATCACAAGCTTGGATATGATGTGACTGCCTTTATTGGGATTTATTTGGACAAAAGTTCTGCTTATGAGTCCGTTACCGGCGAATTAAGCCAAATTCCTGAATTGGTTTCAGCCAATTATACCACCGGCACTTATGGACTGCTTTGCAAAATCGTGTGCAAAGATACAAACCACTTGCGCCAAGTGTTACAAGATAAAATTCAGAAGATTGAAGGCGTCCAAAGAACTGAAACATTTTTGTCGCTGGAAGAACCCATCCACCGAACCGTTAACTTTTTGGAAGGATGATCCAATCAGCAAACCAAGTGGCGCAATGGGCGATCGTTAACGTCACAGATTTTGACAATGGAAAAATGAAAGAATTATTATTTTTGGCCGCCAAATTTTAATCGTAGCAGTCAGCGTTTATCCGATTGACTGTATCTTTTGAATTCCACACAACTCTCTCCTTTTTTCAAACACTTACTGTTATGACAAAACGCTACACTCTTCTTCATTTAATCCCTTTATTCGCGCTTTTTGTCATGCCTCACCTGCTTTTTGCAAATGGTGATCCCGTGAACAATGGCGATCCAACTAATGGAACTCCATCTAACAATCAACCTCATGTTGTTAATTACGGAAATGACTCAATTGCAATGGCCATTGCATTGGGCCACTGTAATCCGATAACAGTAGCCACCGTAAACTGTGCCACGAAAACCATTGAACTGGCCGCTTTTGTCAGATGGTTGTTTTCAGGACAATTGGATCCTTATGTAGCCGAATGGAGTACCGGTGAGGTAGCACATAAAATTACAGTGGTGCCACCCGGCGCCTGGGATTGGGATCCTTCCGGTACCGGTTGCGAACAAAACCACTGGGAAAATACCTACGATCAGCCAGGACAGTTTTTTTATGGAAATATCGACATTCAAGGCGAACCACTTTGTTTCAGTGGCTCCGTTGACCTGAATGTTGTCATTCTGAACAATCCGCTGGACCCAGACTACGACTTTCCAAATTATAACTGGAATCCGGATAATCCAAGTGGACAACTTACCCCTTATACCATTTTTGAACCTGGTACGTACGCACTTACGGTAATTGACCAACTCGGTTGTCCATTTACTGATCAAATCAATATCCCTTTGAGCCCGCCGGTTGTACCTACCATTACAGGACCAACACACATGTGCCCTGAAGGAGATACGGCAGTTATTCAGGTTGCACAACCCTGGGTGACTTACCAATGGCCTAATGGTGAAACAACGCAGAGTACCACCATTTTCGAACCAGGACTCTGGGAAGTTACTGTAACCAATACATTTGGATGCACAGGTACGGGAATAATTGGGATTCAAAACGCTGAAGTGACCCCATTCCCCATTAGTATGACTGCTCCCCTGATTTGTGTTGGAGATCCGGATACACTACGTGTGGTAGGTGGTTTTAGTCAATACCAGTGGTCTAATAATGTAAGTGGTATCACCAATATCGTGACTCAACCAGGCACTTATACAGTGACCGTTACCAATGTGTATGGTTGTACCGGCACCGGAAGTATCACGGTTGGACTTAAACCTACACCTACCATTGCCATTACCAGTACGCCATTCTGTCCGGGCGATACCTCCACATTAACCGTCTCAGGTGGTAACTTTCCCCAATACTTATGGTCAAATGGTATGCTGGGCAATCCAATCAATGTAGTGAATCCCGGCACGTATACGGTTACGGTTAGCGGTGCAAGTATTTGTGCCACTAATACCAGTTTAGCCATTGTCCAAAACCCTCCGCCTACTACGGTCATTGCACCACCTAATACACTTACTTGCACTTTGCCACAGCAGGTACTCAATGCATTAGGGTCTTCATCGGATACTAACTTTGTCCTGAACTGGTCTACGGTTGGGGGTAATTTTGTTTCCGGACAAAATACACTGACTCCCACCATAAATGCTTCAGGCACCTATACCCTGCTGATAACCAACACCAATACAGGATGTACTTCATCCGCAACCGTGGTGGTTAACAGCAACCAAAACAATCCGCCAGCTCCGGTGGGCAATCCTGCCATTCTTACCTGCTCTGTTACCGATCTGAACATCGGACCGGTTCCAGCGCCCGGCGATCCCTTACTGGTTCCTACCTGGACAACCACCGGCGGAAACATCGTTTCCGGCCAAAACTCCTGGAATCCCAATGTAAATGATCCGGGTACGTATCACTTGCTGGTTACCAACACCTCCAACGGATGCACCTCCACCGCTTCGGTGAACATCAACGAAGATGTGGTCAATCCAAATTCCCTGATT
>JAEUUS010000647.1 GCA_016787545.1 Saprospiraceae bacterium | reverse complement strand
AATCCAAGCATTTTGGTCAAGGCACGGGCAGTGGTATGGTGGCCGTTGTATTTCTTTTACGAGTTGCTGGGTCGGATCGGGTCGGAGAAGAAGATGATCAACATTTCGGATGGGGGGCATATTGAAAACCTGGGCGCGTATGAATTGCTCCGCCGTGGGTGCCGGTTGATCATTGCCGTAGATGCCGGGGAAGACAAGATTTACTCCTTCTTTGATTTGAACAATCTGATCATCCGGGCGCGCAATGAATTGGGACTTGAAATCCGGTTCCGACCTCAGGATCAACCGGAGGAACTCATTCGTCCGCGGCCTTCTCAGGTTTATTCTGCCAAACGTTATGCTGTTGCGGATGTGTACAAATGTTGGGAGGAGGTATCTGACCCAAGTCAGGAAGATGGCAAGCGCATCATCAACTACAGCAAAGCAGAGCGCGACACCATGGGACCGGTTGGCACTTTTGTGTACGTCAAGTCTTCCGTACGCGCGCCCGAGGGCAAACCGGATCTCGACAAGCGGGATACCTTAAAATACGGCACCTATAAATATAAAATTTACCATCCGGACTTCCCGCATGAGCCTACCAGCGATCAGTTTTTCGATGAGATCCAGTGGGAGGCCTATTTTCAGTTGGGCCGCTTTATTGGCGCCGAGGTGCTTGGGGTAAGCGATCTGGAGGCTGCGGTAGGGGATAAGCCATCGGTAGAAAATCTGCTTAACTGGTTTGATAACGGCGTCAACTTCTTTACGCAGGAAGCCGCTGCCGCCGGCGCCGAACCGGCTGCTACGGAAGGTGATGTGTTTGAAAGCTTCAAAGTGCCTCCCGCTGCAGAGGGGCCGGTGGCGGAACAAACGGAGGTGAAGTATCAGATGTGATGGAGGGAATGAATATAAGCATGTTGGAGATTTTCTTGCCGGGCCGAAAACTGTTCCTTTTCCGCCATTTTTCACCTTTTTTCAGTCACGTAACTCAGACTATGCTTCTTCAAAAACGCAAAAACTGACGAAAAAAGTTCAAATTTTTGATTCCGTCAGAAAATCCCCAACATGCTCCAAAAAGGATAACTCAGGGTTCTCGTTGTATTAAGTTATTATATACTGGGAAAACAATTCTTGGCTATCCATATGTATTGGTGTAATATTGCACTACATAAACATGTAGTAAGGAAATGAAAAAGGTAATGATATAAGTTACCAAATTATTTTTTCAGGCATTAATGGTTATGGTTGAACATATTATACCTGCCAGGTTTTTCCGGTTAAGTACTTGCGTTTTCTGCTTTTGGGTTATTCTGATGATTTCCCCTTTAAACGGTCAGCAGAGTATTAATGCGACAGATACCGTTGGATCGTACCTGCATGGCTACGACCAAATTGCCAGGTTAAAGGAGCATTACAAACGGGAAAAAGCAAATGGCAGGTCAGAACAAGCCTTAAAGCATTTGGAAAATGCCTATCAGGAACTGGATAAGATCCATGATAGTCTTTTACGAGCCAATTCATCATCCAGGATATCTGATTGGGCTGTTCGCGAGAATAAAATGGGGCTTGGCGAAAAAAGAAATTGGTCAAAGTGGCTTATTTGTGGAGGATTGTTTGTCTTATTGGTGTGGTTATGTATGTGGATTTATTATCAGATTCAACTTGGGCGGTTGCGCGCCAGCATTCGGCATTATATCCAAAAGGAAGCGGACCAAATGCCAATAGTGCAGGATGCATTGGCGCCAAATATTTCTTTGGCTGATGGAGACGCAGCGGCGCCGGGAGATTGGATAAATATGGTAAAAAATTATGCGGTTGCCAACCTGCATGATCCAATGTTTTCCCTTGAATCCTGGAGTACGGAAATGGCACTCAGCCCGAGGCAATTTCAAAGAAAGTTAAAGGCGGCAACAGGGCAAACGGTTACGGAGTTTCTTCAGGAACTTAAATTGCAACAAGCTAAAATATATTTGGATATAGGTAAGTTTCAGCAATTGAAAGATTTGGCTGCGGCCGTTGGGATGCGGGATGTAAAGTATTTTTCCAAGGTGTTTAAAACGAGATTTGGCGAATCCCCCACGAATTATGGAAAAAAATAAGCTGTTGTCGTGATTTTCCCCCGTTATGTCATAATTGTCGACCTCAACAATACCCGTGTTAAGTCAGGATGGCACTTTCTTTGCCCCGAATGTTTTTTAATCCTTTTACTTCTAATCATGAAAAGTTAACGGCTACTACCTAATTTCCTACTTAACCTCCCTGCTTGGAGGTGCCGTTCACTTATTAAGCATTTGTTGTCCCAAAACTGTTCAGGATATGCGCATTAGCATACTCTGGTATTCGTCTGTTTGACACCTGAGTCTGGCTGTTTGTGTTGTATCCGGATCGAACCTGAAAGGTTGTAACCTTTTCGGGCAGATCTGTTTTTATCCATCAAAAAGACAAACTAACTCTTACAATGAATACACCACTACGCCTTATTCCATTCGGGTTGACTGCCTGTTTAAAAAGTCTACTTGTATTAGTCCTGTGTAGCTTTGCTATAACGCAAGCAGAGGCACAAGTTGCACCCAATAAAACGTATCAGGACTGGCAATCTGTTGAAAATGGTGCTGATTTGGAGGATTTTTCCTGGCGTGTCGTAGCATGTGGCCAGGAAAATTGTATTCTGTTTTCCGTGTTCAATGAACAACCGGTTGACAGGGTAATTGATTTCCACGCAGTAATTGCTGATCCACTTTCCGGGAATTCATTTGAGTTTGATTTTAATGAAATGGTTCCTGCTGTGACAAGTATCAAGGCTGATTGTTCGGGAGCATTTTTTCCCAATTTAAAGGTGGCGCTTCCCAATGGATACGACCCCAAGACGATCACTGTAACCATTAGCTACTAACCCTATTCCCGCCTACTCATGAAGTTTTTTTTACACATTTCCCTGTCATTACTAACTATCGCATTACCTGCTAATTCTTTAATGGCGCAATGCGATCCTCCCATTATCAATAATATAACACCCAACTCAGGGTTTATTGGGAGTACTGTTACCATTAATGGTGCAAATTTTGGCAATACCCCCGGTGACAATACCGTGTTTTTTGGTGCTGCAAAGGCTACTGTTCTCACAGCTTCGTTCGCTCAACTTACCGTAAAGGTGCCAGTTGGAGCCAATACAGCCCTCGTTTCAGTCAAAAATGATTGTGATTTGATTGGTTATTCCAGGGTGCCGTTCAATGGGCTTTTCTGCGAAACACCGTTGACTAATACTACGTACAATTCAACGGAATTCTCAGTTGCCAATCCGGGTGGGGCCTACAACATGTCGATTGCCGACTTCGATTTAGATGGCAAGCCGGATCCATTTACAGGAAGTCTTGGAAACCAGCTTAATATTGCACGAAATAATAGCACACCCGGGGCGCTAAATTTCGTTATTACAACGATCAATACTCCAGGGTCGACCCGTGGTCTTGCGGTAGCAGATATTGATGCGGATGGCAAGTTGGATATTGTGTTTTCAGGTGACAATGGAACTTATGTCGTTAGAAATATAAGTTCTGGCCCGGGAAATATAGCATTCGCAGCTGCGGTACAAGTTTCGAATCAAGGTGTGTATCAATGTGGTGTTGGCGATTTTAATAATGATGGTAAAGTAGATATCTGTTCTGGAGGAGGTAATAATATGTTTACGTATAGAAACACCAGTACAGGTCCGGGTGTAGTCACATTTGTGGCCAGCACAACCGTCAATACTGGTGGAACCTGTAACGGTATAATGGTTTCAGACGTGGATGGTGACGGGAATGCTGATATAATGGGATCCCATTTTAATAACAACCGGATGGTCTCTTTAAGAAACACCACCCCAATCGGTGATCCTACTTTTACTTTTGAAGCTCCTGAGTATTGGAATACAAACGGTTCAGGCGGGAGCAATCCTTACCGTTGTGCCATTGCGGATTTTGATACTGATGGAAAGATTGATTTTACTACCTGCAATTATGTTGGAGGTTCCACAGCTATACTGAGAAACACCTCTGTTTCTGGTAATATTTCCTTCGCAGCAGTGGTGACACTGGTTGCACCTAATTCTAACTATAGAATAGGTGTAGGGGATGCGAATGGTGATGGGTTTACAGACATTATTACCAAATCAGCTGGCACAAATGTTTGGTCTATTTACGAAAATACCAGTACAGGACCGGGCAATATCAATTTTGCTGCCAGAATTGATTATAACTCCTCCGCTCTGGCTGAGGTGAGTGGAATCCTTATTGGGGATATGGATGGCGATTTGTTGCCTGATGTCGCAACTTCTGGGATTGGTAGCCAACAAATTCGCTTTCACAGAAATAAAAGTGGAGTCCCAGACGTAGACCCTCCCACAGCCCTTTGTAAAGACATAACCGTGGGTATTGATGCTTCCGGTATGGTTACAGTGTTGCCTGAGGATGTGGATAATGGCAGTAGTGATGCCTGCGGTTTGGACTATATGGAAATCAATGGAATGGCCTCCATAGATTACACCTGCGCTGACCTTGGTACACATATGGTCACGCTAACGGTATATGACCTGGCCGGCAATTCCGCCGAATGTATCGCAAACGTCACAGTGGACGAAGCGGCCATCACCATAAACGGTCCTTCAACGGTTTGTGAAGGCGAAACGGTAGATTTGGAATCTACCAGCGCAACCACCTATCAATGGAAGAAGGATGGAGTGAATATTCCCGGCGCCAACGCGCAAACCTATACCGTAACGGAAACAGGAAATTATTCTGTGTATGTTACCAATACCATGGGTTGTGATGGAGAATCAGCGCAAGTATTGATTACGGTGAATGATTCGCCCACCGTAACGACCATGCCAACGGGGGCTTGTTCGCTTTGCCCGCCAACAGGAACCCTTACCATCACAGCGTCGTTAAGCGCTTTGTATCAATGGAAGAAGAACGGGGTAGATCTGGCTGGAGAAACTATGCAATCTATAACCGTCAATACACCGGGTAATTATACGGTGGAAGTAGTGGATCTGTTTGGTTGCTCGGCGGTGTCGGCACCGGCGATGGTGGCTATGAATGATGACATTCCACCGGTGATATCCGGCTGTCCGGCAGATATTTCTGTGTGCGAGGGCAGCGAAGTTACCTGGGTGGAACCTACCGCTTCTGATAACTGCGGTATTGCTTCGTTCACCAGCAACTATTCACCCGGGGATGATTTCCCGATTGGTATTACTACAGTAACCTATCTGGCTACAGATAATTCTGGTAATACAGCCGAATGTGAATTCCAGGTAGAAGTTAAGCCTACTTGGGTCAATTGCCCGGAAGGAGTCACCTTTACAGTTAGCTTGTTCCCGGGCACCTGTACCGGAGGCGCCATTTGGAGCATACCGGTTACTTATGACGAGTGTGGCGCCACGGTTACTCAAACGGGAGGACCTGCCTTGGGTGATATCCTGATGGTTGGCACCTATAATATTGAATATACAGCCACCTTGCCTGATGGTGGTACTGCAACTTGCAACTTCACCATTGAAGTGATTGATACCGAAGATCCGGTCATTGTTTGTCCAGCCAATTGTGTGGTGGAAGATACTGATCCGGGCGAATGTTCCTGGACTTCACCAGCGGGTTGTTTCACGCCTTTAATGGCGCAAAGCAACTGCGATGCAACCATTTCCTGGACAGTAGAAAATCCGGATGGCACCACCGATACTGGTGTTGATGATGTAAGCGGATACGAATTCCAATTGGGTACCAGCACGGTTACGTACAAGATTACAGAAACTTCCAGCGGTGAGATGTGGACCTGCAGCTTCACCGTGACGGTGGAAGACCATGAAAAACCAACGATTGATTGCCCTGCGGATGTGAATGTGGTGAATGATCCGGGTGTTTGTGGCGCGGTGGTGGATTTTGATGATCCAACAATATCTGACAACTGCGGATTTCCAATACTTGGGAGCTCCGTAACCTTTGATTATACTGGTGCTGCTCAAACCTGGACAGTGCCAGCAGGAGTAACCTCCATTGATGTAGAAGTAATTGGTGCTGGCGGTGGAAATGCGGATGCATGCGGCACTCCTGGCATTGCTGGGAACGGCGGCAAAGTGATGGCAACCATCGCGGTTACTCCTGGTGAAACATTGACCCTTTATGTAGGAGGCGCAGGTACAGCTGGTGCTGCTGGCCTGGCAGGTTTGGGTGGATATAATGGCGGCGGTGATGGGCAAGCACTTGCATCGCAAGGTCAGCTTGGCGGCGGCGGCGGCGGCGCCTCAGACATCCGTCAAGGCGGCGCGGCATTAGCAAACAGAGTTGTGGTTGGAGCAGGTGGCGGCGGTGGTGCATCTTGTGCGTGTCAGCCAGGGGTTGGTGGAGATGGTGGCGATTTAAGTGGCCAAACTACAGGTCCGGATTGTGCTGGCGGTAGTGGCGGCGGAGGCGGTACGCAATTGGCTGGAGGCGCTGGTGGTAATTTGCCAGGCTGGTGTATGGGTGAAGCGGGTGGTTTGGGCTTTGGCGGTGCTGCCTGCGATGGTTCTGGAAATGGAATCAATGCTGGCGGCGGCGGCGGCGGCGGCTTTTACGGCGGCGGCGGCGGCGGTTGGGCCGGCGGTGGCGGCGGAAGTAGCTATACTACCCCTGGAGCCACAAATGTTGTTCATATACAGGGATTTAATAGCGGAAATGGGCAAATCATTATTTCTTATAGCGGATCCAATCCATTGTCCCAGGTTTCCGGCTTGCCAAGTGGTTCTGAATTTCCTGTTGGAGTAACCCATAATGTATTTGTTGCCGAAGATGCAGCAGGCAATACATCTTCCTGTAGTTTCTCCGTTACGGTATCTGATAATGAAGATCCAGAACTGACTTGTCCACAAGATGTGGACATTACGACCAGCAATCTCGGAACAACAGGTGATTGTGCTGGTCAATACTCCTGGAGTCATCCAATTCCGGATGAAAACTGTTCGGTTGGAGGTTATTTTGTAACCTATACCAATCCAGATGGTACAATAGATGGTCCTTACGATTTAACGTTTATTCAGTCACCTGATGTTCCATTTACCATTGCAAATCGTCAATTCGAACTTGGCGAAACAACTATACATTATTACGTGTTGGATGCAAGTGGTAATACAGGTACTTGCGAATTTTCTGTTACCGTCACAGACGACGAGGATCCAACGTTCGTGAACTGTCCTGAAGGCGTAACCTTTACAGTAGGCCTGTTTAACCAGGATTGTCAGGGTAGTGCCATTTGGAGCATTCCGATTGCCGACGATAACTGCAATGCTACGGTTACCCAAACGGATGGCCCGGATTTAGGGTCAATCCTGTTGGTGGGTGCCCACCAGATCCAATATACAGCTGAAGACGCAGCGGGCAATACCGCAACCTGCAACTTTACGATCGAAGTAGTAGACACTGAAGATCCTGTAATTGTTTGTCCGGGCAATGTAGTGATTGGCGAAACCGACCCAGGCGTATGCACCTGGACATCACCAACTGGTAGTCTTACGCCCTTGCTGGTACAGAGCAATTGCCCAGCAACTGTGACTTGGGAAGTTATAAACCCAGATGGCACTATGGATAATGGCAGTGATGATGTGAGCGGTTACGAGTTTCAGCAGGGCACCAGCACCGTAACCTACACCATTGAGGAGACAGCCAGCGGTCAGACCTGGACTTGCAGCTTTACCGTTACGGTAGAAGACAACGAAGCGCCGGTAATTGAATGTCCTGCGGATATTAATGTGGTGAATGATCCGGGTGTTTGTGGCGCGGTGGTAACTTTTGATGATCCGATTATATCCGATAATTGCGCGCTACCCGTTGGGATGGCTCCGGTTTTAAATTTTACAACAGCAGGCGCTTCAGGTACAACGGGGCCATCACAAGCACAAGTTGATGCGGCTTACGCTGGATCACCGCTAGATGGACAAGTTACTGTAATAGGTCAAGGGATTCAGCAATGGACAGTTCCTGTTTCTGGCGTTTATTCTATTACAGCAGTTGGCGCATCTGGTGGATTTACCCCCAATGCTGCGGGTGGTAAAGGAAGGTCTATTACTACAGAAGTCAGTTTGACAGCTGGCGATGTACTGGAAATACTTGTTGGACAGGAAGGCGGAAGGTTTGAGTTTTCTGATCAGGGTTTTGGCCCAGGTTATGCTGGCGGCGGCGGTGGCGGATCTTTCATCATCGATCAGGTGAGTGGAAATCCGATATTAATTGCAGCCGGAGGAGGTGGAGCAGGCGAAGGAGAATTTAGCTTTGATGGAGGTGCTATTCTGCCAGGTGTAGATGCATCGCCATTCAATAGCACAAATGGAGCAGATGGAATTGGCTACTCAGGAAGTTGGGACTCCCCCGGCACGGGTGGAACTGCCGGAAACGGTGGAACCGCAGTCTGGGGAGGCTCTGGAGGCGCAGGCTTTAATGGAAATGGTCAGTTAGGGTTCTATGGAGGTTTTGAGGGAATTAGCTACACGAATGGTGGACTTGGAGGTGCCAATATTGTTCATGCCGGATCATTGTTAGTTGATATTTCAGGTGGCTTTGGAGGTGGAGCAGGAGCTGGGGCTCACTCCAGTTATGAGGCCAATGGCGGCGGCGGCGGCGGATACTCCGGCGGAGGAGGAAGTGCAACCCGTATCGGCGCAGGCGGCGGCGGTGGAAATTATTATACGGGAACTTATATCTCTTCAGACGACAATGTGGGACATGGCTTTGTTTCAATCTCTCTCGTTGGAGGTGGATCAAATCCAATAACCCAAATTGAAGGCTTGCCAAGTGGATCTTTATTCCCAGTAGGAACTACCACCAATATTTTTGTACTAACGGATGCGGCGGGTAATACGTCAACATGCAGTTTTGATGTAACGGTTACAGATAATGAAAATCCGGAGATCACATGCCCGGCAGATGTAGCCATCACAAGCAGTCAATTAACCGTAAATGACTTAGGAGGAGAAGGTGATTGCCTGGGAACCTATGAATGGGAAGTTCCTATCCCTTCAGATAATTGTGGAATAGTTCACTATTCTGTCACCTATATTAATCCTGATGGCACCATTGATGGACCTACCGATGCGTTTGTATTTACCCCTGGTAACCCTGCAAATATCACAGGAGTAAACCCAAATCCAAGTTTAGGTACGCCAATGGCTGTTAGAAACTTTGAATTAGGGACCACTACCATAACCTATTTTATTGAAGACAGTGCGGGTAATACGGCATCCTGTGACTTCACCGTAACCGTAACCGATGACGAAGATCCAACTTTCGTGAACTGCCCTGAAGGTGTAACCTTTACGGTTGGCTTGTTCAGCGATGACTGTCAGGGCGGTGCGATCTGGAGCATTCCGATTGCAGACGATAACTGTGGCGCAACGGTATCACAGACCGATGGTCCGCTTCAGGGAGCAATCCTGGGCGTTGGCACTTACGCGATCCAATACACTGCCACTGACGACGCACAAAACACAGCAACTTGCAACTTCACCATTGAAGTAATTGATACAGAAGACCCTGTGATTGTATGTCCAGGCAATGTGGTGATAGACGAAACAGATCCAGGCGTTTGTACCTGGACTTCTCCGGCC
>JAEUUS010000626.1 GCA_016787545.1 Saprospiraceae bacterium | reverse complement strand
TGAAAGGCGATTTTTCATCGTTGATAAGGGAAAGAACCTGAGTTTCCAAAAGGGGGAGCAATATCACCCAGATCCTTTGGTAGAGCAAGTGTATTTATGCGCCCCAAAGATACAGCTTTTGTTTTGGAGGCGACTCCAACTGTAAGGAAGGCATTGGCAAGATAGCTTCGACCAATATACTCGTCGAGCAGTTCAATGTAACACTAATACGGCAAACCTAAGGTAGCTTTTTATTGTCATTGTCATAGGATAAACCAATTTGGGACGATCCCCTTCAAACCCCTCAAACCCCTCAAACCCCTCAAACCCATCAAACCCATCAAACCCTTCAACCCATGCCTCTCCCCAATCGCTGTCTTCTCATCGTCTTTCTCACAGGCATGATCAACCTGCTTGCCAGTCAAAATGTAGCCCGCCCCCCGCTGGTCATCACAACCGATGAAAGCTGGGAAATCAGTGGTGCACGGGTGCGGGTACATGAATACCCATTGTCAGCCGAACAATTGACAATGCCTTTGTTCGGCGGCTCGAACCGGCCTACAAAGGCGGAACACAACCCGCTGGCGAAAGTTATTCCAGGCTCTACACCCATCTGGCGAAACCGAACAGCCGATACCGAGGGCGAGGCCTACCATCTGCGCAAAACCATCCCGTTGGGTCCGGATCCCATTCGTAAAGTGACCCTCGAAGTAAATGCCGACGATGTAGCACGGGTGTATATCAATCAGCGATTAGCCAGTGCAGAAAATCGGGATGGGACACTGAAAGACGGGTACGATAAATGGTTTACCTTCAGGAGTATAAGCGGTTTTACTTACAACCGGGTATATACCTACGATGTAACCGATTATTTTTTCACCAATGTAACCAACACCATTTTTGTGGAAGCAGTGAGCCTGGCATTTGATGGCAGTCATGCGTATTTCAGCGCCAAACTGGTGTTTGAATTCAATCCCATCCCCGCACCGCCGAAGCAAGTGAAGCAAAAGCCAGCTGCCAAGCCTGCTCCGCCGTCAGCAGTAACCCCGCCTGCCCCTGCCAAACCGGCGCCGGACAAGGTTATCTTCGAAGCTGGCCGCGATCCTGAAATGGACCAACTGAAGGTGGGCAGCATCCTGGAATTGGGCCATGTATTCTTTGCGGCCGACGATTACCGGCTCGATACCACTTCATATCGCACGCTCAATGCACTGGTTTCTTACTTGAAACGCTATCCAACCTTAAAAATCGAAGTTGGCGGCCATACCAATTTGCGCCCCAACGATGCTTTCGCCGCTGAGCTTTCTGCCAATCGCGCCCGTGCGGTGGCGCGATACCTCACGGATAACGGGGTAAACCACGGTCAAATTACCCACAAGGGATATGGCAAAAGTCGACCACGGGTGAATGCCGTGAACAAAGCGGCCGATAAAACCAATCAGCGGGTGGAGATTAAGGTACTGGAGAAATGAATTATGTTTGAGCCCATGAACCTGCGAATAACACTCCAACGCCTGCTCTGGATTGATGGTTTTGCCGGGCTGACGGCCGGACTGTTTCTCCTGCTTTTTCGAACATCCTTGCCTGCGTGGTTGGGATTGTCCCAATGGCTCATCTCCCTGCAATGCACCTGCAATTTCCTGTATGCAGCCTATGCACTTAATCTGGCGAATCGTGCAGAAAAGCCGAAATGGATGCTATGGTTGCTGGTGTACGGCAACTGGGCTTATGCGCTGTTTGCCTTGATCTTGCTACTGTACTTTTATCCAGGCTATACAGCCCTGGGCGCGGCATTTTTTGTTGCAGAAGTGGTGTTCATTGGCGGTTTGGGGGTGATTGAGGCAGTGAAGGTTAGAAATATGTCTTGACGGCAAATTCATATTGTTCTAAAAAAATCTGTTTAAAGGGGCTAATATTATTCTGTTCGTAAAAAACAAGCATAGCCTTCTTGTAATGCAATGAATCTACGGTTCTAAAAGAAAGAGGGCAATGTTTATGAAACATGAGCAGGGCATTACTAATGATGCGAGCGGTGCGTTTATTGCCGTCAATAAATGGTTGAATGTAAGAAATTAATACCAGCCCAAGTAATGCTTTTTCAAAAACATTGGTTTTTTGGTTGATAAGATCACACATATCCTGTAGCGCCTCTTTAATTTGAAAGGCATTGTCCAGAGGTTGATAATTGGTTCCTGATATGCCAACTCTTCGGTTGCGGATATTTCGGTCAACCTCCAATTCTTTCATTAAAATGCTGTGGATGTCTTCTATTCCGGCTATGGTCAGGGGCTGGATATAATCTGGATTTGCCAGGATAAAATCCAGTGCCTCTTTGTGATTGAGTAGCATGGTAGCCTCCTCCCTTGTTTTCCCAATGGCTGTTTCTTTCTCTTTTAACAACCGTTCAGTTTCCAGCAATGAATAAGTATTTCCCTCAATTTGAGATGATTTCCAGCTTAAATCAATGGCAAGGCGTTCAAATTCTTTTTGAAATCCTGTAGGTGAAAGTGCAACTATGTTTGTCAGGAATTTCCGCTGTAGTTTTTCCAAAAAATCAAGCTCCTGCTCTGTAAACAATATCGCAGTTGGAAGCGTTGAACGGAGCAAATCCGAGTTGAATTGAACCTGGATTTTGCGCTCATCAATTTCCTTTTCAAAATAGACAGAGGTATCTATAGGAAACAGCAGATGGTAAGACGAGCTGACCCTGTATCGGGTAGCCTTACCCTTTCCAATGGCCACAATGAGTGCAGCATCGAGTAGGTTCTGAATGACTCTTTTAACGGTAGCATAGGAGACTTCCGTATCCATGCGCTCATGGATTTCCCGGGATGAGGATAATGGATGCTTTTTAAGTACATCAAGTACCCTCTGATCAATGATTCGAATGGGTGCGGCCATATTAACTGGAATTGAAGCTCACAAAAATACAAAATAAAGCTCAATATTGTGTTTTTTTGAGCTTTATTTTGTATGAAAATGAGCTTAAATACCTTGCGGGTGTCAGCAGCGGAAAAGAGAGTGGAAATTTGGCCAAAAAATCATTGATAATCAACGCTTTGTTTCGCAAAGATTTCGTTGTTGGTGTCCACTCCAACAACCACGGAGGAGCGAAATTTGAAGTAAAATTTAAGACTTGAGGCGACTGCATGGGTGAGAAAGTCCTATATCTCTTCTAAACTTAGACAAGCTGATTACTTTTGTCAGACCCAACTCCTCTCCACTATGCGCTACTTCCTGCCACCCTTCCTCTACCTGTTGTTAATCACTACATTACCCGCACAGGACCGCATCACCGGTCGCCCATGGGCCACGCGCAGTGAGGTCATCGCCCAAAACGGCATGGTGTGTACCAGTCACCCGCTGGCTAATCAGGCGGCGATTGACATTCTGAAAAAAGGCGGCAACGCCATGGATGCGGCCATTGCGGCTAATGCCTGCCTGGGACTCATGGAGCCCACCGGCTGCGGCATCGGCGGCGATCTGTTCGCTATTGTTTGGGAGGCTAAAACCGGCAAACTATACGGGTTAAATGCCAGTGGCAGGAGTCCGCAGTCGCTCAAACTGAGTTATTTCCGGGAAAAAGGGCTCAAAAGCATCCCTTCCTACGGACCCTTGCCCGTTACTGTGCCTGGCTGCGTGGACGGCTGGTTTAGCCTGCACCAGCGATTTGGGAAGCTTTCCATGGCAGCCAACCTCCAGCCGGCCATCCAGTATGCCGAAACCGGATTTCCGGTTACGGAGCTCATTGCCTATTACCTGCAGGCCAGCGCCCGTCGCTTTGGTTCCTACCCGAATTTCAACGACACCTATACACTGGGCGGCAAAGCCCTGGAAAAGGGGGATGTATTCCGCAATCCGGCCCTGGCCAGCACTTACCGTATGCTGGCGGAAAAAGGTCGCGATGCTTTTTACAAGGGCCCGATTGCCCGGAGCATTGCAGCATTCATCAAGGAGCAAGGCGGATTTCTCTCGGAAGCCGACCTGGCAGCGCACCGAAGCGAGTGGGTAGAGCCGGTGAGCGTGAATTACCGCGGGTATGATGTGTGGGAACTGCCGCCCAATGGTCAGGGCATTGCCGCGCTGCAAATGCTCAATATCCTGGAAGGCTACTCCTTCAAACCGGAAGATTTCGGTACGGCCCGGCACATTCACCTGTTTACGGAAGCCAAAAAGCTGGTATTCGAAGACCGTGCCCGGTACTACGCCGATCCGGAGTTTGCCAAAATACCGGTGAAGGAATTGCTGGATAAAAGCTACGCCGCGCGTCGCCGGGCACTCATCCAGCCCGACCGGGCCGCCACCCAGGTGCTGGCCGGCGATCCCTTTGCCAACAATACCATTTATCTTACCGTTGCCGATGCAGAGGGCAACATGGTGAGCCTCATCCAAAGCAACTACAGGGGTATGGGCAGCGGCATGGTGCCACCCGGACTGGGCTTTATGCTGCACGACCGCGGCGAATTGTTCAGCCTGGACTCCACTCACGCCAACGCGTACGCGCCCGGGAAACGCCCGTTCCACACCATTATACCGGCGTTCATTACCAAAGACGGTCAGCCATTCCTCAGCTTTGGCGTGATGGGCGGAGATTTCCAGCCGCTGGGCCATGTGCAGATCGTAATGAACCTCGTGGATTTTGGCATGAACATCCAGGAGGCCGGCGATGCGCCCCGCATAGACCATCAGGGCGGCAACAGCGATCCCACCGGCATTTCAACGGGAGCAGGCCAAATCCTGCTGGAATCAGGATACGACTACGAAACCATTCGCCAGCTCATGCAAATGGGCCATAAGGTAGGCTACGGCCTGGGCGGATACGGTGGCTACCAGGCCATCCGCTGGGATGCCAAGCGAAAAGTGTATTTCGGAGCCAGTGAGAGCAGGAAGGATGGGGGGGCTGTGGGGTATTAGAGCGTCGGAGGAATTTTATCCGGCTTTTCGAGTGCTTTTTTCTCCTCTGCTTTCAATCGGCGCTCCACTTTTTTAACATCCTCAGCAGGGGGCAAATGCTCCGGCTTAACGCCTCGTTCATGTAAAATTTTACGCACAGCAAGGTTATTATCTACATGCTCTTGCTGTATGTCAGACTGCCCATGCAGGTCTTTATCGACAACATTATGATTGGTCAATTCGGCGGCGAAATCTTTAGCTTTAATGGTTAAGGTGGGTAAAAAATCGGCTAAAGGCCGTCCATCGGGTACGGCCAGTTTGCGTTTCATGTCAAGAGTACTGCGCCCGCCAAACAGCGCTTTGTCGCCTTCAGAGCGAATGATGGCAAACCCTTTTTCGTCTACGCCTCGCTCAAAGATGATACCGGAGAGTTTGTTTTCAGTTTTGGACAACTTTTCTCGGGCGCTCACGCGGTCGCGATCGAGCAGGCGCTGCTCAATGAGTTCCTGTTTTCTGGTTTGTACAGCGAAATAGGTCTGGGCAAAGGCAATTTCAGGCTTTTTGGTAGGGTCACCGTTTTGAGCAATGAGGTAGCAAGCGTAGCGGGTGAGGGCGATATCATCGATACATCGTTGGGCTCCTTTTGCCAATTCGATCATTTTGTTGACGTCAACAAAATGATGGTGTATTTGCTCCCCAGCTGTAATACAGGCATTTTTTGCCTTTTCGATGGCGTTGAGAAAGTTGCGCCATTCGTTATACCCAAGTATGCTTTGCAGTTCCCGGGCACTCCAGCATTCTGTGCCTTCAAAAAGGTAACAGGCGGCTTCAAATTTTTCAAATAGTTCAAGGATGAGGTCTTTTTTCATAGAGGACAAATTGTTTGGTTTTGTCCTGCGAATATACAAATTGTTTTTATTTTAAAAAAAATGTTTTAATTTTTTTTGGTGTGGGTAAGTAGGGGTTACTTTCCAATACAAAACTTCCCAAAAATATTCCCCAGCAAATCCTCCACCCCAATTTCGCCTGTAATCTCTCCGAGATATGCCAGCGAGCGCCTGATGTCCTGGGCTACAAAATCGCCGGTAACGTTGTGGTCCAGCCCCTGGAGCACATCGGCCAGGGCCTGATCTGCGCGGAGCAGGGCGTCGCGGTGGCGGGCATTGGCTACGATGGTGCTTTCCTGCCGGAGCTCGCCGCCCACCACGATTTCATAGAGGCGGTCTTTGAGCAGGGCAATGTTCTGCTGGTTTTTGGCGGAAATGGGGATCAAGGCGGTTTTCTCCAGTGGAATATCTGTTGGAATCTGCACCGTGGCTTTTTCATCCTCTGGCAATAAATACGGATGTATGCCCGGCAGGGTAGGGTGGAGCACCCATTCCGTCTGGAAATGCGGATTGCGGTCCATTTTATTGCATACTACCAGCATTTTGAGTCCCTCCTGCCAAAGTCCGGCCAGATCCTGCCAAAGCTCGGTCAGGGTCATACCGCCGGCCACATCCCATACGTACACCAGCACAGCGGCCTCGCGCACTTTTTCCAGGGTGCGCTGTACGCCAATGGTTTCAATGGCATCCTGCGCCTCCCGGATGCCCGCGGTATCTACAATGCGGAACTGCACCCCGCGGATGTTGAGTACTTCTTCGATGGTGTCGCGCGTGGTGCCGGGTATATCAGATACAATGGCCCGCTCCTCATTCAACAGGGCATTCAGCAGGGTGCTTTTTCCGGCGTTCGGTCTGCCGGCAATTACGGTGCTGACACCCATTTTAAGGGCATTGCCCAGTTCAAAGGATTGCAGAAGGGCCTGGAGTACCCTTCGGATACGTTCCACCAGCAATTTCAGGTCCTGCCGGTCGGCAAATTCCACGTCTTCCTCTCCAAAGTCCAGTTCCAGCTCTACCAGACTGGCAAAGTGGATCAACTCATCCCGCAAATGCTGAATTTCCTTTTTAAACCCGCCGCGCAATTGTTTGATGGCGATCTCATGCGCCGCCGAGCTTTCGGAAGCAATCAAATCAGCCACTGCTTCGGCCTGGGTGAGGTCCATTTTGCCGTGCAGAAAGGCGCGCAGGGTAAATTCGCCCGGCTCGGCTAATCGCGCGCCGTGTTCCAGACACAGCTGGATCACCTGCTGAAGGATGTATGGCGAGCCGTGGCAGGATATTTCGGCGGTGTCTTCCCCGGTGTAGGAATTGGGGCCCTTGAACAGGGTAATCAGCACTTCATCGAGCACCCGACCTTCCGGGGTTACGATTTTTCCAAAGTGGGCGGTATGACTGGGCTGATTCTCCAGGCGTTTGCCCTTGAAGATTTTGTCGGCAATCAATATGGCGTGCGAACCGCTCAGGCGGATCACGCCAATAGCGCCTACCCCCGCCGGGGTGGCCAGGGCAACAATGGTAGACGACAAATCAGGTAGGGCCATGATAAACAGGTTGTGTTTTATGCCGGAAATGCTGGATATTTCCCCCGCAAAATTCGCACAATTCTATGGAACCGAACGAACCCGTTACCGATAATCGGCCGGAATGGCTCAAGTCATTAACCGAAAAAAGCTGGAATTTGGAGTTGATTATCTCCGGCGCTGCCATCTTTTTGGCCAATTATCTGCCTGATGCAGTGGATAATCTGCTGAAATACTATCTGCAGAACTGGGTTTTGGATGAAAATGTTTCCAAAATCACCCTCCCACTTTTGGCATTCAGTTTCATGAAAGTAGTGGCCTGGGTACTCATCATTACGTTCGTCATTCATTTCGTAATGAGGGCATTCTGGGCAGGTGCAGTAGGGCTACATACCGTATATCCGGATGGAATCAGGTATGATAAATTGCCCTGGGTGACTGATTTTACCCGTGAACAATCACGTGAGCGGTTCGGATCATTGGCTGATTACATCCTGCAACTTGACCGACAAGCGAATCAGGTGTTCTCGGTGGCATTTGTGATTGCCCTGACCAGTTTGGGCATTGCAATTGCTTATTTGTTTTTCTTTGGATTAATCACCGTAATTCCGGAATATGCCGGAAAAGAAACCGGAAAATGGCTTAGCATTGTTTTTGTGTTGATCTTTGTTGGAATGGCTATGATGCCTGTTTTGATGCAGTCTTTAATGAAATCTCCCAAATGGTCTGCCAAACCCAGGGTGCAAAAAATGGCTAAGTGGACGATGCAAAATTCAGGATTTATTCTGATGCCTTTCATTTACAGGCCGCTGATGTACCTGAATCTAACTTTCAATTCCCAGGTTCCCAAAAAGCGATTGTTGGTTTCTATCATTCTGGGATTTACCTTTTTTATGGGTGCTGTTATGGTCAATTTTGCGGCAACACTAATGCATCTTTCAGGTAGAAACACTTTTTTGAATCGCCACTACTATGCAAAAGGTCGGAATTCAAACACCCTAACCGGCGGTGTTTATGAAAACCTGCGAAATCCTACAGACCGAATTCCTCCTGTGAGTATCCCATCAGAAGTGGTGGAAGGCCCATTTTTACGTGTTTTTGTAGACTATCCAAAACTCCTGGATGCTGCCATCAATAAACATTGTCAAAGCCCTGCCTGGCCTGATTCCTTGCCCAAAAAAACGCGTATTTTTAAAACGGACAGCGTGCACCTGGCATGCCTGGAGGCTTTCTTCAAGCTGAAAATCAATGATTCCCTGATGGTACATCCGGATTGGATGTTTCACGAACACCCGGTTGCCGGCTCACCTGGGCTGGTTGCCTATTTACCTTCCAAATCATTTAAACCAGGAAAGAATAAATTGCTGGTAGAAGTACCATCTTCCTCCAAACCAGACTCATTGAGGGTATACGGGGAGCTGTATTTCTGGTATGAGCCGGAGTGAATGTGTGGGAGTGTTTGAGTGTGGGAGTGTTTGAGTGTGGGAGTGTTTGAGTGTTTGAGTTGGCGTTCGGCGGAAAATTACCACTAAGCCACAGAGGCCACTAAGGGCGCGCATCCTTAGTGGCCTCTGTGGCTTAGTGGTATCCCCACTCACTTTAAATTCTCAATATACTTCTTCAACCCGTCTGCT
>JAEUUS010000740.1 GCA_016787545.1 Saprospiraceae bacterium | reverse complement strand
CTGCAAATTACCAATAAACATCCAAAATTCCAAATTTTTACCGTCCATCCCGAGTTCTCGGGACCACCGTCTACCGTCCACCGTCCACCGTCTACCGTCCACCGTCTAAGCATTCGGTTTATCCGGCGCCGGGGCGCTGGCGTGATAGTCTTTTTGTACCCGGACAGCGTAATCGTCCAGTAATTCGATAACGCGTTCGTATTTTTTGGATTGGACGATGAGTCCAACGTGGTGTTCCTTATCGGTCATGCGCCAGGCTATTTCCGGATCGTTGAACTGGCTGGTATCCGGCCATTCCTGACGAGCGAGGGAAACCAGAATGCCGGCATAGTCGTTGCGCACTTTGGGCAGCTTATATTTTTCTCCTGCGGCTACGGCCGATTCGAGTCGGGCCCATTCATACCAGAGGTTGATGCCGGAAGAAACTTCCACCATTTCAGCCAGGTGCGCGCCGCCTACACGGGAGGAGGTTTCGAGGAAGTAAAACTCGCCGGTTTCGCGGTTTTTGATGAATTCTGTATGACTGGCGCTGTATTGCATCCCGAAAGCGGTCATCACATCGGCAGTCAGTTTTTGCAGTTTTTTATCATCGTCAGAGCCAAAAGGCACCACGGCACTGCGGAAAATGCCACCGCCATGGGCTACATCGAAGGGCGTGGCCAGGTATTTAGATACCCGGGAGAAAATAACCTTTCCGCCTTCAGAAAGCGCATCCACGTGGTATACATCACCGGGCTTGAATTGTTCCACGAGGTATTGGTGGCGGTTAGCGCCCAGGGTTTCGAGGTGAGCCCAGAGCTCCTCGGCAGTGTACAGTTTTTTCATGCCGGTGGCAGATGCTTGTCCACGCGGTTTAACGATCCAGGGAGCGGCCACGGTTTGGGTAAAACGGGTGATATCGGCATCGTGAAACAAATCCGTGAAAGCTGGAACCGGAATGCCGGCATCACGGGCTTCGATGCGCATGGCCAGTTTATCGCGGAAATGCCGGGAGGTAGTTTGACCCATACCTGGTATCCGGAAATGCTCCCTCAGAAAAGCTGCTTTTTCCACGTCGAAGTCGTCGAGCGCCACAATCCGGTCAATTTTTTTACTGCGCATCAGCCAGGCCAGACCATCGGCGGTGTCTTCCATATTCCATTCATTTTCAGCGTCTTGTTGCACGTAGAAGATATCGTCGAGGGCATCTTTTGCCCATGGTTTATCGTCGTGTTTTTTAGAGGTGACGAGGTAAACCGTTGCGCCGGTAGATTTCATACCGCGCAGGAATTCATTGCCTTTGAAATAGCTGGCAATACAAAGGAAAGAGGGTTTGGCCATGAGCTAAACAGGATTGAATGGAGGTTTTTTTATGGTTGGACAAAAGACTGAAAAAGATTTGAAAGGAACGCGGTTTAGAACGCGCTTTTTTTGGGGAACGCGGAGGGGAACGCGGATGGAACAGGAACGCGGATGACGCGGATGACGCGGATTTTTCTGCTGCCTTCGGCAGCTCTTTTTGGAGAATTTGAGATTTTAGCTGCTGTTAATCACAAAATTGCCGCAGGCAATTTTAAAAATCCGCGTCATCTGCGTCATCCGCGTTCCCAAAAAAAATTCGCGTTCCAGCCGCGTTCATAAACGTGTTCTTTTTTACCTTTGTGAGTGACTACTCACTTTGTATTATGACGAATAAAGATATTATCCTGCAAACAGCGCTTCGGTTATTCGCTGAACAGGGATACGACCGCACCCCGACGAGTCAGATAGCCCGGGAGGCAAGTGTTTCTGAAGGCTTGATTTTCAGACACTTCATCAATAAAGAAGGGCTTTTGAAAGCCATCATTGCACAGGGCATGGCGCAGATAGCCGAAACCATGGCTTCTTATGCTGAACAAAGCGGAAGTCCGCGCTGGGCATTGATTCAGCACATTGAACGCTCGCTGACCAGCATTCGGGAAAACGAGGTGTTTTGGCGACTGGCAACCAATATCCGGTTTCAGGCGGGGATAAATGCCATTGCCGGGAAGGAGATTGAAGAGGTTAACCAGTTTGTTATCAAGCATTTAACAGAAAATTTCAGGAAAATCAGCAATGATTCGCCTGAGCAGCATGCACTGTTATTATTTGCCCAAATTGACGGTATTTGTCTGCACTGGCTGCGCGATACGGAACATTACCCGCTCGATATGATGAAACAACTCCTCATTAAACAATACAATCATGTCTACTTCTGATTGGGTAAACCGGGATTTGTTCCCCTTTACCTCCCGATACATGGAGATCGACGGTCACCGGATGCATTACATTGATGAAGGTTCCGGGCCGGTCATTTTGTTTTCACATGGCACGCCGGAGTGGTCGTTCGGCTGGCGGGATCTGATTCGCGGTCTGCGCGGCCAATTCCGCTGTGTAGCGCCGGATCTATTGGGCATGGGTTTGTCTGACAAGCCTGCCGATGCAGATTATACGTGTCGGGCGCATGCGGATCGTATGGCCATTTTTATAGAAAAACTTGCCTTAAAGGACTTTTCGGTGATTGGCAACGACTTTGGACTGGCCATTGGTTTGAGTCAGGCTATCCGGCAGCCGGAAAATGTGCGAAACATCTGCATTTTCAATGGCTGGATGTGGCGGCTGGATACAGATCCACATTATGCATTGGCAGCCAAATTGTTCGACAATTGGTTTGGCCGCATGTTGTACCGGCAGTTTAATTTTCCGGTGAATGTGATCATGCCATCCGTTTTTGGCAACCGAAAAAAATACCTTACCCCGGAAGTGCACCTGCATTACAAAATGGCCTGGCCCGATCCGGCATCGCGGGTGGCTACCCATGCTTTTGCTGGTCAATTACTCCGCGCCAGCGACTGGTGGGAGGGACTTTGGCAGCAACGGCATTTGCTGGAGGGCAAACTGAAGCTCATTGTGTGGGGCATGAAGGATAAGGCTATTCCACCTTACGAACTGGAAAAATGGATACAGGCTTTCCCTGATGCCCGGGTTGTTCGATGCCCTGAAGCCGGACACTTTGTTCAGGAAGAAGCACCGGAATTAATGGTTTTGGAAGTCGCGAAAGCCTTCGGTTGAAAGGCACAAAGGGGAACGCGAAGGCACGAAGACACGAAGGCGCGAAGACGCAAAGGCGCGAAGAATTGGCCTTCGGCCATAGTTATTACGTATTAAAGGTAATTACATTTTGTATTTTTGGCGTCAGCCAAATAACCCCTTCGTGCCTTCGCGTCTTCGTGCCTTCGCGTCTTTGTGCCTTCGTGCTTTATCGTCTTCGTGCCTTGTGTTACCTTAGTGCCTTTCAATAAATGGTGATTCTGACTCATGGTTATTTTTTAGCTGAAGACCCGAAGGAGCGGTCTATCATGCGGCCGTATCCGCCGTTGGGTTTGTTGTATTTATCGGGCTGGCTGGAGGGGCATGGGGTGGCTCATGAGGTGTTCGATACTACCTTTTCCAGCATGGAAGCTTTGCAGGCGCGGTTGCTGGAAAATCCGCCGCGGGTATTGGCGCTGTATGTCAACTTGATGACGAAGGTGCGGGTGCTGGCTCTGATCCGATGGGTGCGGGAGCAGGAAAGTTTAAAAAATGCCCTGATTGTGCTGGGCGGGCCGGATGTAAGTTATAATCTGGAGTCATATCTTCAGCACGGCGCAGACCAGATCGTCATAGGAGAAGGGGAGCAAACATTGCTGGAAATAGTGCAGGCTGAGGGCGATTTTTCCCATATTCCGGGAATAGCCTTTCGTTTGCCCGACGGCAGTGTTTTTAAAACCAAAACCCGGGAAAAATTGCGGGATCTGGATCAGCTCCCACTGCCTAATCGGTTGAAAATCAACCTTTATCTTTATCTGGAAGCCTGGAAAAAGGCGCACGGACAAAGCGCCGTCAGTCTGAGTACCCAACGCGGCTGTCCGTACACCTGCCAATGGTGCAGCACCGCAGTATATGGCCAAAGCTACCGGCGACGGAGTCCGGCCAAGGTGGTAGAAGAAATAATCTGGCTGCAGGCCCACTATGATTTTGACCTGATTTGGTTTGTAGATGATGTTTTTACGGTGAGTCATAAATGGCTCATTGAATTTCGGGATCAATTACAGGAAAAACAGGTGCGCATTCAGTTTGAGTGCATTACCCGCGCCGACCGGCTAACGGAAGAGGTTATTCAGGTGCTGAAAGATGCCGGTTGTTTTCGGGTATGGATCGGGGCGGAAAGCGGCTCCCAACGCATCATTGATGCCATGGATCGGAGGGTGGAAGTGGGGCAGGTGCGGGCTATGATTCGCGCGGCAAGCACAGCCGGCATAGAAACAGGTACTTTCATCATGCTGGGTTACCCCGGCGAAACCGAGGCTGATATCCGGGAAACCGTGCAACATTTGAAAGAAGCCAATCCTGATTTATTCACCATCACGGTAGCTTATCCAATTAAAGGAACCGGGTTGTATGAAACGGTGAAAGAAACCATTACGGCACGTTTGCCCTGGGAAAGCAGCAGTGATAGAGACCTTGATTTTCAGCGCACGTATTCAAGACGATATTATGATTATGCCGTTCGCTGGACAGTCAATGCAGTGCATTGGCACAAAGCCAAACTATCCGGTAAAGCCCTTAGCTGGCCGGGAGTAAAAGCCCTTGGGAAAATGATGGTAGCGCGGGCCGGCATGTACTGTAGAAGATAAAAGCCCCATCGGGGCGGTAATATTTGTAGCGGGGCACATTTCAAAAACCATTGTTAATAATGCACAGGCCTGGGCAACCTCTTGTATCTGCCTCATACCTTGACAAGAAAATCAACAAAAGTGGTCGCCCGCTGCCCTCTTCAATCATGTAATCATGCCCTATTCAATCATGCACTTCAGATATTTCGCCCCGCTGGGGATGCTGCTTTTCGCCACAGCGCTTTCGGCACAAACGGTTTGGCAATTTTTTTCTGCACGATATTACCTGGATATGCCAAACGGGTCGGAAAAATCCGATCGGATACGCGATTTGGAATATGATGGCTGGAAAAACTCAGATACTTTAATTGACCTGGATCAGAAACAACATATTCGGACAGTGGATCTTTCTCCGCTTGTGGATGACATGGGCGATGCGGTGTTTCTGGTTCCGGAGGTAAGTCCTGAATTTTCAGGTGGTAAGGCCGGTCTGCAGGAGTATTTGCAAAAATATCTTGGCGATCTCATGGCTGGTCCGAATGAAGGAGTAGAAAATACCATATATGTCAAATTTGTAGTGCAAAAGGATGGATCCATTCAAGGCGTAAATTTTGCTAACCCCGCACCCGATTGGATTTCTCCTGATATCCCGCAGCGTTGCCTGAGTGCCATCGAGCAAATGCCCCCCTGGACTCCCGGATCATACCGCGGCCG
>JAEUUS010000553.1 GCA_016787545.1 Saprospiraceae bacterium | reverse complement strand
CGGTTGATTTTCATAAGCGTTGTCGTCTTTTACATGGTGACGTCTATTGCCGGGGGAGCGTATAGACTTTCATGATGCAAATGTTCGGGCAGATGCTGGATACGCCAAAGACATTTTTTTCAAATTGTACACAGGATAAATTATTTATTTTTTACCAAAAAATTGATATTCAATTACTTAAAAAATCAATTGTACATCAAATGGAAAATATTTTTTCCTGAAATTTGCCCGAAAATACACCCTTATGGAAAAAACCCTGCTCGGAGAGGCTTTCGCTTCCCTGTCGGCAGCCGAATTGCGCGAATTTGGCAAATTTGTCCACTCGCCGTTTTTCAATACACGCGCCTCACTCATTGACTGGTACGACTACCTGAGTGCACCGGAAGGACATGAGGCGCCTGAAACGGACGGAGTAAAAGCCCGTTTGGCCCATTCAGCTTTGCTCGCTTTACTGGAAAAATACTTCATTTATAAAGAAAAAAGTGGCAGCGACACAAGCAATAAAATATTACTGGCCGGGGTTTACCGGAAACGCAATCTACCGCGCCACTTCCAGATTACGCTTCGGGAGGCTCGACAAGGGCGAACACAACACAACTGGCGCCACGCTGGGTATTATCAGAATTTGCTGGACATCGAATGGGAGCAATATCAGTTTGATACCGCTCAAAAACGCACTGATTCACTCAATTTGCAGGCCACTTCTGATTACATGGACCTGGCTTTTTTAACCCAAAAACTGCGTTTGGCCTGTCTGGCAGTATCGCACCAGGCAGTTTATAAAACGCAATACGATATCGGTCTGCTGGAAGCCACCCTTATCCGGGCCGAATCACTGGCCTCTGAGCCAGCTATAGGCCTGTATTTTCACTGCTACCGATTTCTTACCCTCCCTTCTGAACCCGCAGAGCAGCATTTTTTGCAATTCCGTCAAATGATGGCGCAACATGCCAGCTCATTTCCAAAAGAAGAGCTGAGAACACTTTTTTTGCTGGCCATCAATTTTGGCATCAAAAAACTCAATGAATCCAGTCCGGGATGGCTCAGGGCCACCCTGGATCTCTACCGCTCAGCCATTCAATTGGATTTGTTGCTGGAAAATGGCCAGATTTCCAGATTTGCCTTCACCAATATCGTAGCCATTGCCGTCAGGGCCGGCGAAGCTGATTGGGCAGAATCCTTTATCCACGAATACCGCTCCTTTCTGGAACGCACCTGGCGCGATGCCACTGCCAGCCTGAACCTTGCGCGCGTGGCCTACGCGCGCAAGGATTACACCACTGCGCTGGCACACCTGCAGCGGTCAGACTATAAAGACAGTATCAACAACATGGTAGCCAGGATCTACCAGCTGAAAATCTACTACGAAACCGATGAGTTTGACTTGCTATCCAGCCACCTGGCCAACCTGAAAAATTATATCCGCAGAAACACCGGCATTGGGTATCACCGCACCAATTACACCCATATTGTACAATATACCGAACAACTTATGGCCCTTCGGTTTAACGATGCCAAAGCAGTGGATGCCCTGAAAGAAAAAATACGAGCTGAAAAAATACTAACCGAAAAGGAATGGTTCCTGGATATGCTGGGCTAACCTATGCTGGCCTGCTGTGCCATTCGTGGAACAACTGCCCGGGGTCGCGCTGGAGCCGGATCCCATCCATTTTTTGGTAGTGCGCATCGCTCAGAAACCTGTCGGTGCGTTTGTGCAAGCCCTCGTCTGCCAGTTGGATGCCTGTCGACAAGTGCGCCATTTCCTGCATCCGGTCCCGCGCCCAGTTGCCATAACGCGGCGTATCGGCGGCATGCTTCCACCCTCCATACAGGGCGATGTAGATGTTGTCTTCCACAGAAAAAGCCATCGAACTTTGTCGCACTGGCGGATGCCAGTTCAACCAAAGCATGTGGGTTGGCGGCGGCGGCATGGTATCCGCAATTTTGCGCAAATGAGGTATCAACGACTCCGCAGGAGCATGCGTCCACATGTTGTCCACGCCCCAATGGTGTTTTTCCGGATAATGGCTCATGGCAAAACGATACATCAGCGAAATGGGCATGTTCCAGTACCCGGTTCTGATAAAAGCCTTGTTTTTCACCGGACTCCTGCGCATAAACGCCTGCGCCTCAGCCAATTCCTCTTTAGTATCGGCAAAAATGGCAGCAACAGCCTCAATGCCTGGCCCAAATAAATTCATTGCCCGCTGACTGGCCAGCAACTGAAACTCTACAGTATTGGGCACTTCCGGCCCAACCTCGTGGGCCCAATGAAACACATGTTCCAGATGTTTCATGCTAAACCCGTGTACCAGCATGCCACCATACCTGGGGCACGGGTATATGCGCAGGTGAAAACGCACCACAATCCCGAAAAAACCGCCGCCAGCTCCTCTTGCCGCCCAATATAAATCCGGGTTTTCAGTAGCACTGGCATGAACGAGTTGCCCATCGGCAGTTACGATATCCAGCCCCAGAACGCTTTCGCAGGCCATGCCGAGTTTTCTGCCGTTCCAGGCAAATCCGCCCTGCAACAAATACCCGCCAATACAAACGCCCTTGCAATGACCCGCCGGAAAAAACAAACCCTGGTCCATCAGTTTAGTCAGTAACACACTGCCCCCAATGGCCGGACCAGCCCGCGCAATCATCTGATCGCGGTCAATTTCATAAGCATCAAAATACGACATGTCCAGCAATATACTACCCGGTCGCAGGTGATTGGCTGACCAGCTGTGTCCGCCGGAGCAAATACTGATTCTTAAGCCTTGTTCCCGGGCAAACAAAACGGTGCGGATAATATCCTCCACATGTTTTGGCCTAACCATCAGGGCCGGGCGTCTGCCGGGGTCCACCTGATTAAACATGGTGCCCAGCACCATCCGGTCGAAATCAGGATGATTGGGGGCAAACACCTCTCCTTTTATCTCTAATTGATTCATATTCAGTTCGTTAAATCGTTAAGCTGGATTGTTTTGAAGATAAAGTGCGGGCAAAAAGCCTGACAGATGCTGCATTTCTTCAGAACAGTGTGTAAGCAAATCTCTGGCCTGTTGCGCAGGTAGTTTGGCCAGCAATGGCAGCAGCGGATTGAGTAAGCCAGCCAGCCAGCCATTGCCACGCCAGGCAACATAGCGCCCGCCCATCCAGAACCTGGACCGCATTTCCGCCCCAGCATCTACCGGTCGAACTTGGTGAATCAGCCAGCCTGCATCCAGCGGCGCTTTGCTCAGCCCAACCCTGGCGCAGACGTACAGTACAGATTGCGGATCGGCCGGATCAAAAGCCGGCAAGCCCAGTTTTTCCGGTGCAACAAATTGAATGTCAGCTTTTTCCATGGTGGTTCCAATGTATTCCTCAATGGCAGAAACCCGCCCCACATAGGCTACTTCAGGCTGCCCATCCTTCCAGCGGGCACTTTGGTGAGCGCGCGGATGCCAGAGTTTGTAGCGGTTATCTTCCACGCTATGCCAGCCAAACCACCAGTGAACCATGGCAGGAGTAACGCCGGGCATTGCGGTGCACAAAGCCACCCGAATGGCTCCGTCGGGTTCCCGGGTAAAACCATATTCTGTTTCCTGTGCCACCGACGCCTGTAAGGCCTCAACAGCTTGCATCTGGTCGGGCAGAGTGCCGGCAGGCAAGGCATTTTGCATAGCTTCCATTACCGGGGCAGTGGGTGCCGGGATCTGTTCGGAATAGAACATGCCATAGGAGGTTTGAAAATCCGATGCGTGATAGCCGGTGTATTTCAGTTTTTCCATTAAACTATTTTGTTCGACAATTTTGTTTATTGTGGTGTAAAAAAATAGCGCTTTAAAGCGCCGGCACAAATTCAGGGTTGAATGCCTTTGATCAGCAAATCCAGCACTGCCTTTCTGCGTCTTTGGATGAAAGCCTTCATCGCTTCCTCATTGCGTTTTTCTTTGGCGGCTATGTAAGTACTCACTAAATAGGGGCCTGTGCAAAGCGACCAGATATGGATAACCAGGTCTTCTGCCAGGATTTCCTGCCTAATCTGGCCATTTTGGCGCGCTTTTTCCACCAGAGGTTCCAACAGGCCTGGAGCATTTTCTTCCTGCGCATTCCCCAGGTTGAGCAGCAAATCCGGACGTTCGTTGAGTATGTTCACCACAAAACTGGGCAATCCCGGGTTTTCTTCCAGCATATCTGACAGCACCTTCACCAGGGTTTCGATCATGGCAAATAAATCCGACCCATCCTGAGCAACTCGTTGTATGTGAGGCAATACGGCGTTAAAGGTTTTATTTAATACGGCTTCAAAAAGCGCTTCTTTTGTACTGAAATAGTAATGCAGCATGGTGCGGCTTATACCGGCCCTTGTGGCTATGCGACTGGTTCTGGCTCCGTTAAACCCATGCAGGTGAAATTCCTGAAGGGCGGCATCCAAAATCAGTTGCTGGGTATTGTGTTCTGTTGTCAAGCTCAAACTTTTTTGTTCGACAAAATTGTTTACACCTGATTCGTTTTTCCAAATTTTCTGGTCAATATTTTTTTCGCTGCGCTTAAAAGGTCAATTTTGCGGTAAAAAAAAATGAAAATAGCAGAAATCTTGTCGGTACTGGAAGCAGTAGCTCCGCCATATTTACAAGAGTCGTACGACAATGCCGGGCTGATTGTAGGCGATCCGGCGCAGGAGGTAACCGGAGTACTTTGTTGTTTGGACTCCACCGAAGCCATCATAGAGGAAGCCATGACAAGGGGTTGCAACCTGGTAGTTGCTCATCATCCGATCGTTTTTCGCGGCCTGAAACGACTCAATGGCGCAACTTATATAGAGCGGACAGTCATCAAAGCGATTCAGCATGGTATTGCCATATATGCCATTCATACCAACCTGGACAATGTATTCCTGCAAGGCGTAAATAGTAAAATAGCTGAAAAACTGGATCTTACCAATACCCATATATTGGCGCCAAAGGCAGGAGACCCAGGAATCGGGGCTGGTTTAATCGGGCAATTGCCAAAGCCCATGACGGAATCGGCGTTTTTACAGCATGTAAAATCGGCCATGCAAACCGGTTGTATCCGGCACACGGCGTTGCGCGGACGGGAGGTGCGCACAGTGGCTGTTTGCGGCGGCGCCGGTAGTTTTTTATTGCCGGAAGCTTTGCGTCAGGGTGCGGACTTTTATGTGAGTGCAGATTTCAAATATCATGAATTTTTTGACGCAGAAGGCAAGCTGGTAATCGCGGATATTGGGCATTTTGAAAGTGAACAATTCACAATTGAACTTTTATTCCACATTTTACAAGAAAAATTCCCTACTTTTGCGCTCCATTTGACCAACCTCAATACCAATCCGGTTTTTTATGCCTAAAAAGCGTTGAAAATCAACCCAATAAATCCATAACCTCTCACTCATTCAATTTATAGAATGGCCGTAGAAGCATCCATTGCCGACAAACTCAGCATGCTGTGGAATTTACAGCAGATTGATTCACAACTCGATGAAATCCAGATTCTG
>JAEUUS010000532.1 GCA_016787545.1 Saprospiraceae bacterium | reverse complement strand
TTTGAGCAGCATCATAACCCGTTTATTGCGCCGGATCATAACCTGAAACACCGTTATTTCTTTGTTCGGAAAGTGATGTTTGTGAAATACGCCCAGGCATTTGTAGTAATGCCTGGCGGTTTTGGCACTTTGGATGAACTGTTTGAGGTGTTAACACTCGTTCAAACCAATAAAATTTCCCGCATGCCCATTGTACTCATGGGTGTTGAATTCTGGGAAGGCTTGAAAAACTGGATCGTGGAGATTATGCTCAAGCGTCACCACAACATCCACGCCGAAGATCTGGACCTCTTCCTCGTCACCGACGATGTGGAAGAAGCCGTTCAGTACATCAATAAATTCTACGCGGAAGATTCCAGTCTGCTGGAACCGAATTTTGAGTTGTAAACGGACTACGGTAGACGGCTTACGGTGGACGGTGGACGGTTTGGGCTCGGGGTAAAGTGAGAGTCTCACTCAGAGTGAGACTCTCACTTTACCCCGAGCACAAATCGTCCACCGTTACTTTTTCCCTTTTTCCCTTGTTGGCGTCCCCGCCAACAAGAAACGGCGGAGTGAGTGCTTAGCCTAATGTTTATGTGTCATTAGTCTTAGCACTCACTCCGCCGTAGCAGTTGGCGGGGACGCCAACTGCGGAAACCGTCCACCGTAGGCCGTCAACCGTCCACCGTCTACCGTTACTTCTTATCCTGCTTCGCAAATACCTTTTTCAGGATATCTGAGTTGCGTTGACTTACGTCGGAGCGGATGCCGAGTTCTTTTTTCTGAACTAGCTCGAACATGCCTTTGAGGGCCATTTTCGTTACGTGGTCGTCGAGTTCCGGATTGGTTTTGGTGACGAGCGGGATTTTATTGTAGGCTGTCACGGCGCTTTTCCAGTATTCGCGGGCGTTCACTTTATCCAAAGAGGCCTGAATGATAGGCTTGAATTCGGCATAGAGTGGTGCGTAAGTGGATTTTTCCAGATAACGTGTGGCTGCGTCCTGGTTGCCCATCAGGATATTGAGGGCATCCTGGAACGTGAGGTCTTTGATGGCCTTAATAAAGATTGGTTTCGCTTTGGTAGCAGCGTCCTCAGCGGCGCGGTTCATGCGTTCGGTGAGGTCGGCCTCTACGTTAGAAAAACCAGGCACGGCTTTGAGTTTGCTTACCACCGTTTTGGCTTCATCCGGGAGCAGGATTTTGTAAGGCGATTTGAAATAGCCATCTTTGGCTGAGAGAAAATCTACGGCTTCGCCGATACCATTGTTAAGGGCTTCTTTGAGGCCATTACCGGCTTCTTCCTGCGAAAGCGGCACATCCACACCCACTTTTTCTTTGGCTTTGTCGAGAATTTTGCCGAATTGGGCGTGTGCAAACTGCCCCAGCATCAGTGCGGCAAAAAGAAGTAGCGTTTTTTTGAACATGATTCTAATGGTTAAGTGAACTTTGTGCTTATTGGAGGTTGGACTCTTAGACTTTGGACGTTGGACTTGCGCTCGATGAACTAAAAAGGATCCATTACCCCGAGCATAAGTCTAATATCCAAAGTCTAGCAGTCCAACGTCTAACAAAAGAACGTTTCTAACTCCGAAAAGACACTGAACACAGCGGGGTTTAGGCAATTTTTAACGACTAAGGTCAAGCATGAAAGAAAAAATCCAGGAACTAGCACATCAATACCACATCGATACGGTCAGTCTCCGAAGGCATTTGCACATGCACCCGGAGCTGTCTTTCGAGGAAGTGAATACCGGAAAATTCGTTTCGGCGCAACTCTCCGCCATGGGCATCGAGCATCAGCACGGTGTAGCCGACAACGGGGTGGTGGCCCTCATCAAGGGTAAAAATCCGCGCAAACGTGTAGTGGCTCTTCGGGCCGATATGGACGCCCTGCCCATTCTGGAGGCCAACAATGTGCCTTATAAATCGCAAAATGAAGGCGTTATGCACGCCTGCGGACACGACGTGCACACCTCTTCCCTACTGGGTACGGTGCGGATATTGCATGCCCTGCGCGATCAGTTTGAAGGCACGGTAAAATGCCTTTTTCAGCCCGGAGAGGAACGTCTGCCCGGCGGGGCCAGTTTGATGATTCAGGCGGGCGCCCTGGAAAATCCGCGTCCAGCCAGCATTTTCGGGCAGCACGTGCACCCACCCCTGCGCGCAGGCATGATTGGACTCAAGCCGGGTATCTACATGGCCTCCGCCGATGAATTATACGTCACGGTAAAGGGCAGGGGCGGACACGGCGCCATGCCCCAGGAATGTGTGGATCCGGTGGTGGTAACCGCACAAATCATTGTAGCCCTGCAGCAGGTAGTGAGTCGCTACGCCGATCCGGCCATTCCGTCGGTATTGACGTTTGGGAAAATCAATTCCACAGGCGGCGCCACCAACATCATTCCCAACGAGGTAAAGCTACTGGGCACCTTCCGCACCATGAATGAAAAATGGCGCATGGAAGCCCATAAGCGCATGAAAAAAATGGCCGAAAGCATTGCCAAAGGCTATGGCGCCGCCTGCGATTTCCACATCATGAAAGGGTATCCGGTGCTATTCAACCACGAAGAGCTCACGCTGCGCACCAAAAAATGGGCCATTGAATTTTTGGGGAAAGACAAGGTGGTAGACCTGCCATTGCGCATGACGGCCGAAGATTTCGCCTATTATTCCCAGGTAATGCCGGCCTGTTTTTACCGGCTCGGCACCGGTAATCCCGAGCGCGGCATCACGTCACCCATCCATACCGACACCTTCGATATTGACGAAGCGGCCCTGGAAACCGGCATGGGCATGATGGCCTGGCTGGCGATGAAGGAGTTGAGTATTTGAACACTCACTTCCCCAGCGCCGATTTTCGCAATTTTTGCAGGAAAGGCGAGGCAAAAATGAAGGATTGCAGGTTTTCATTGTCACTGGCAAGCACCTGATCCTTGGAACCGCTCCATTCGAGTTGGCCTT
>JAEUUS010000482.1 GCA_016787545.1 Saprospiraceae bacterium | reverse complement strand
ATCGTCTATCACATTGGGTAAAAACACCTGATAGGTATCCACTAAGGCATTGAAATTGGCTACCTGCCCGGGCTGGTCTACCGGACGTGTGATACGCCAGGCTGGTGCATTCGGGAAAGTATCATAAATGCCCAGAATCAACTTGCGTGTTTCTACAATATCAAAAGTGGTTACAGATTTACTTCGGTTTACATCAGCAGCTACACTTTGATACAAACTGGTAAATGGTTCCAACGCCAGAATATGTTTGGACATAAGCACCAGATCGTAGGTCGTAACACCTACCAGGGGACCTAACTTGCGTTCACCACGAATCACTGCTTTGTAATCATTTCCAAACGGTATGGCATTCAGGTGCAGGGTGTAACAGGAATCTTCAATGGTTTGGCTGTAATTTTTTACCAGCGGATTGGGGGCATTGGGTAGGGTTTCCAGTTTAGTTAACAGCTTAAAAGAAGACAGGGTCGTATTGGCAGTGGTACGAGCACACCCACTCCAGAGTACATCGGCGTCGTTATTGCAGATACAATCTTCGTTGCTGTCCTGAATTAACACGTAATTGCTGCAAACGTTGGAGAGCCCGTTCCCATCGCGCACCCACACCTCAATGTTGTTGAACCCTTTTTCACATTGATCAAAATGAATGGAATCCTGGTCCGGAAATCCGGTTCCCTCACCCGCCTTTCGTATGCCCAGTTCAATTTGATTGGTGGGTGTACAGTTGTCGTTCAGGGTGAGAATAAACTGGGAGGCGATAAATCCGATGGAGCAATCCGGTTGATCCAGCGATTGGGTAAGGCCATTGATGCACAATAAATTGGGCGGCTGGCAATCCTTTACCTGAAATAGATACGTACATTGAATAAGGTTCCCGCAGTTGTCTGTTGCCCGCCAGATGATTTTGTGTGTACCTTGCTGAAACATCGCATTGACTGTATCAGCCGACGACTGGATGTCGACCACATTATCGTTGTTGAGGTCTATTTTGTAGGAGTAATTGATCAGCAGGCTGCCACAGTTTGATACCGCTTTTTCGGTCATAAATACCTGCCCTTGTGAGCAGGCGCCTATAGAAAGACAAAAATTCTTGTCGCTGCAATCTGTGATCCACGACATCGGCTGTGACCAAACAGGGTGTGAACCAACTAACAAGAGCAGAAGTAATAATCGATTCATGGTAAGTAGCTTGGATGATGGAAAAAGCGTCAGGACACCGAAGTATGCTCTTCCCATGTCTGACGTCCACTGTTTAAGTGTCCAGTTGTCCGCAATAATATATGCAAAAATAGTTCCAAATACGCATTTCAAAGCTAATCTAAATTTTGTTTAAGTTTTTTTGCAAAAAGTTTAAACAAAAATTCTTTATTTCGTGTTCCTTTGCACACCCCCGCTTTAGGAGCATGTTGGGGGCTTTCTATTACGTTGTGAAAAAAGTCATTGTCATTGGTTCCGGGTTCTCTGGTTTGTCTGCTGCAGCCTGTCTGGCTAAAGAGGGTTTTGATGTTACCATATTGGAAAAAAACAAAACCATAGGTGGGAGGGCCCGGCAATTTGAAGCCGAAGGGTTTGTATTTGATATGGGACCCTCTTGGTATTGGATGCCCGACGTATTTGAAGATTTTTTTGCGCTTTTTGGCAAAAAAGTATCGGATTACTATCAATTAGTGCGGCTGGATCCATCTTATCAGGTCATTTTTTCCAATCCGGAAAAGGCTGATGTCCTCAAAGATGTGGTGGAGCTCCCTGCCAAAATGCCCGAACTTGAGCAATTATTCGAAAGCATCGAACCGGGCAGCGCAGGTAAACTCCGGCAATTTCTGAACGAAGCTGAATATAAATATCGGGTAGGTATGGGGGAGTTTGTGCATAAGCCCAGCCATAACCTCATGGAGTTTGCTGATTTGCGCATTCTCGGTAGTCTCTTCCGTTTGCAGATGTTCACCTCCTTGTCGAAACACGTGCGACAGTTGTTTAAAGATGAACGCCTGATCCAGATTCTGGAATTCCCCGTATTATTTCTGGGCGCCACCCCGCAAAACACGCCGGCATTGTACAGTTTGATGAATTATGCCGACATGAGTTTGGGCACCTGGTATCCTATGGGTGGCATGTTTCGCATTGTGGAAGCTATGGCAGATGTAGCCAAAGAACAGGGTGTAACCATCAAAACCGGGCAGGAAGTTGCCCATTTGGAAACTTCACAGGGAAAAGTGAGCGCCGTTGTTACCACCGATGGCAACCGTTATGCTACCGATGCGGTAGTGGGCAGCGCTGATTATCACCATATTGAGACGCGGTTACTTGACGCAGAAAACCGGAATTATGATCAAAATTATTGGGACAAACGTGTAATGGCGCCTTCAAGTCTGCTTTGGTATCTGGGTATAAACAAACGTATCCCCGGTTTGAAGCACCACAACCTGTTCTTTGATGAAGACTTCGGGATACATTCCGAAGAAATCTATACCCATCCGAAATGGCCCAGTAAGCCGCTATTTTATGCCAGCGCTCCTTCCGTCACCGACCCTTCTGTAGCGCCTGAAGGCTGCGAAAACCTGTTTTTGCTGATTCCGGTAGCGCCCGGACTGGAAGATACGCCCGAAGTGCGTGAGCGGTATTTTAATTTAGTGATGGAGCGTCTGGAGCGCTTTACCGGCGCTGACATTCGCTCCCATATTGTTTTTCAGCGCAGTTATGCGCACGCTGATTTTGTAAAAGACTATCACGCATTCCGGGGCAATGCTTACGGATTGGCGAACACACTGCTTCAAACAGCCTTCCTCAAACCAAAAATGAAAAGCAAAAAGCTCTCCAACCTGTGGTATACCGGTCAGCTTACCGTTCCGGGGCCCGGAGTACCGCCATCACTCATCAGTGGCCAGGTGGTGGCCGGTGAAGTGAAAAAATGGAGCGTCCGTCAATAGCCGTTTACAGCCAACTACATAAACAACCTGTCGTCGAAAAATGAACCATCTCACATTATTTCAAAGTACCTGTACAGAGTGCAGCAAACTCATCACCCGGCGTTACAGTACCTCTTTCTCTTTGGGAATCAGGCTGTTTCACCCAAAGTTTCGTTCGCCCATTTACAGTATTTACGGGTTTGTTCGGTTTGCCGATGAGATTGTCGACACATTCCATGATTATCCCAAAGCAGAACTGTTGAGGCGTTTTCGGGAGGATACATGGAAAGCCATTGAAGAAGGCATTAGTTTAAATCCCGTGCTGCAATCTTTCCAGGAAGTAGTGCGCCAATACAACATCGAACGATCACTGATAGAGGCATTCCTGGATAGCATGGCGATGGATCTGACAGAATCCAGTTACGATACGAGTTTATACAACGAATATATTTACGGTTCTGCCGAGGTGGTGGGACTCATGTGTCTGCGGGTATTTTGTGAAGGAAACGATGCCCAATATCAGCGACTCAAAGAACCCGCCCGTCGACTGGGGGCAGCATTTCAGAAAATCAATTTCCTGCGTGATATCCGTAGCGACCACGAAGACCGCGGCCGTGTATATTTCCCGGGAGTGGATTTTTCCCGTTTTACACAAGAAGACAAGTGGCAAATTGAAGCCGACATCAAAGAAGATTTTGACGCCGCACTGGACGGCATTCGCAACCTTCCAAAAGGCTCACGTTTAGGCGTTTATCTGGCGTATAAATATTACACCCACCTCTTTTTAAAAATCAAAAGCGCTCCGCCACAAAAAGTAGCTCAGGAGCGCTTCAGA
>JAEUUS010000432.1 GCA_016787545.1 Saprospiraceae bacterium | reverse complement strand
GACTTTGGAGTCACCCCGTCAGTAGGAACAACACTAACCGCACCACCTAATTTTATACATCAAACAACATTCCGGGACGAAAGGTTTAGTAGAAATACTATCGTACCGGTACGATGATGCAAATATTCAAAAATTAATGTCACACTTCCAAATTTATCGGCTGCCAAAAATCAAACTTCCGATACGAACCAGGGTACTGCCTTCTTCCAATGCTATTTCCCAATCGCCCGACATACCCATGCTGATCTCTTTAAACTGGTCGTTTTGGGCAAAAAAACGAGCTTTTAACCGGTCAAATATGCCTTTTAGTTGTCGAAACTCTTGTCGCACCAATTGTTGATCATCAGAAAATGTGGCCATACCCATTACTCCGCATATGCGTACATGTTGCAGGGCGTTATAATCCAGACTACTCAAAAGCTGGATCGCTTCTGATTCATCGAGCCCGAATTTACTTTCTTCCTGTGCGATGTGAAATTGCAACAGGCAGTCAATGACCCGCTGGTTTTTCTGGCCCTGGCGGTCAATTTCCTGCAACAGTTTGAGGCTATCTACAGCATGAATCATGGCCACGAATGGCGCAATGTACTTGACCTTATTTGTCTGTAAATGGCCAATCATATGCCATTGGATATCGCCAGGCAGCGCGGCATGTTTTTCGAGCATCTCCTGAGGACGATTTTCGCCAAAGATGCGCTGTCCGGACTGGTATACTTCCATGATTTTGGTCATTGGATGCGTCTTGGAAACCGCAACCAATTGTGCACCATGCTGATTCACTTTGGAAAGTATCTGATCAATCATAGCCGCAAAATTAAGGATGTGGTTGGGGTTTTCAGGATAGCGGTACAAGATTGATTACCTGGCGCCCAAGTTTTTGACAAAACCTTGATTTAGTGGTTAAAATTGCCAATAAGTTCATATAAAACAGACAAACAGCCGAGCGAATTGCGCTACCTTGTGCCGTTTTTCGCCCATACCATAATTGTCCAATCTCCATTCCTTACTTCTAGCTTTACCGAAAGCATGTCCCACAACTGCAAGTTCCTGCTGTTTTCTTTTTTCCTAACACTTTCTTTTTCCATTTCCGCTCAGGTAATCTGGCTGGAGGATTTTTCTGGCGCTCCGCCTGCCCCGGGTTGGGATGACAGTAATTTCACTGATTGCGACGGCACGCCGGAATCATTTAACGGGGTGCTAAATGGCAGATATGAGGTAACAGACATGGAGGGTGCTCCTTGTTGCCCTGCCACGGGGGGCGGTGGCGATAATACCTGGGTCACCAACGATATTGACATAAATGGATATTGTGATGTAAGTATTTCCATAAATTATGGATCAGTAGGCACCTTCGAGTGTTCCGCTGGCGGGCCTTATTTAGGCTGTACCGGTAATGCTGCCATAGACAACGGACATGATCAAATTGTCTTTGAATACAGTATCAATGGCGGCGGATGGGTACAATTTGGCTATGTATGTGGCGGAGGGAGCGGTTCTGCAACTGTAGGTATGTTGAGTGGGAACACACTTCGGATTCGTGTAACCATTTCCAACAAAGCAGTAGCTGAGACCTATTGGTTTGATGATGTAACCGTTTCCGGTGTTTTGCCTACCGTTGATCCGGAGCCGGATGTTACGGGATGCGCAGGAACGTCTTTTACGGTTAATTTTACTGGTACCGGAAATCCTGCGCCAGTGTTCAACTGGACCAACGATAATACGAATATCGGTTTAGGCGCTTCCGGTACGGGCAACAGTATTACGGTAAATCCTCCGGCCGGTTTGAGCCAGCAGGAAGTTGCCACCATTACGGTTACGCCGCAATCAGGAACCTGTTTTGGCGACCCAATTACATTCACTATTACGATTGATCCGCTTCCTCTGACCGATGATCCGGCAGATATCATAGCCTGTTCAGGTGATTTTGTAGAGGTTATTTTTTCAGGCAGTGATCCGAATGCCACTTACCACTGGACCGTAAATAATGTGCCTTTATTTCCACCCAGCGGACAAGGGGACATTTCCGGTACTGTTCCACCTCTTCCTTTCTCTGTTTCTGGTTCAGTCACAGTTCATGCAGAAGTAGGCAACTGTGTAGGCCCTTCCCAGACTTTCAATGTGACGCTCAACCCGGCCATTTCGGCTACGTTTTCCTTAACCGGACCTTCTAATATCTGTGCCGGGCAAACAGCAGCATTTAGTGTTAATTTTAGCGGTGGAGGAGCACCTTACACCTTTATTTACGCCATTGATGGGGTACAACAACCTCCAGTAACCACCAATAATGATCCTTTTAATTTTACAGTTCCGTTAAATGCCAACGCCACAGTTTCGGCGGTAAGCATGGCGGCCGGCAATGGTTGCACTCAGGATGTGGACGGAAGTTTTGACATAACCGTTAACCCGGTTCCTACGGCTACACTGGCGGCAGGACCTACCAATTTATGTGCCGGACAATCGCTGGATATCCCCATAACTTTTAACGGATCCGACGATTACACTTTTGTGTACACCATCAACGGCGTTCCACAACCTTCCATTACGGCCACCGGGCCGGATTATACACTCACGGTAAATCCTCCAACCGGAACTACCAATTATACCATAACAACGGTTAGCAGTAATGGCTGTACAGGCACTGCCACAGGAACACACCAGACAGTTGTAACGCCATTGCCAACAGCCTTTATCAATGGCAACCCGGTGGTGTGCGCCGGGCAAAATGTGACTATACCGGTAACCTTATCTGGCACAGCGCCATGGACATTCGTCTATTCCATTGATGGTGTGGATCAGGCGCCTATTACCACCAGTAACAGCCCATATCTCATTATGGGCGCTTATAATGCCACTACTTTTCTTGAGTTAAGCAGCGTAACCTCCAATAATTGTGATGGTACCGCCTCCGGAATT
>JAEUUS010000405.1 GCA_016787545.1 Saprospiraceae bacterium | reverse complement strand
CCAAATCCGCATCCAGAGGAAGACCGATATACTGCAGAAAAATTCCCTGGAAAATGGCTCTCCAACAGGTGGAGAATGGGGCTGGGGCTGGAAAAAGAATTGCCTAATTGGACCTTTGGCTTGTGGACTGATTACTCCAGGGATTTTTCAGCTGCCACACCTTCGTTTAATGCCTTGTATCTGCGTGCAAGTGCGCAGTATCGGTTCTAGTTGCGGGGAGTTTTTTTACCGCGGGGGCGGAGAGGCGCGGAGTTTTTTTTACCGCGGAGGCGGAGAGGCGCAGAGGGGATAGTTTGCTTTCCTCTGGTCTCCGTGCCTCCGCGGTAAAAAACACACTCCGTGCCTCCGTGTCTCCGTGGTGAAAAAAAACTCCGCGCCTCTCCGCCTCCGCGGTAAAAAAACACCCTCCGTGTCTCCGTGGTGAAAAAGAACTCCGCGCCTCTCCGCCTCCGCGGTAAAAAAACACTCCGTGCCTCCGTGGTGAAAAAAAACTCCGCGCCTCTCCGCCTCCGCGGTAAAAAAACTCTACGTCTACCTCATCTTTACATACACCCGTGCCGCCCCTTTCACTTTATACTCCGGGAGCTCATCCGGATTACCCATGTTTTGGGTGTCCCAGATTTTCAGGGTGTCGCCGCGAAGTTGCCAGCCAAAAGCAACAGCTTCTTCCTCTTTTCCTTTTTTTGCCATATTCATCAGGTTCATGGGTGGAGTGGTGATACAACTGCTGCCAACACCTGCAATCCAGGGTTCGTACATGTCATATTCGCCAAAATTCACCATGCTGCCGTCTGCATGTAATTCCGATACTGATGCAATAGCCACTTCACCTTTTTTGGTTTGGTACTGATAATTGCCAGCCAGGCGAACCTGTGCGAGTCGGAGCGTCAGGCCATCCATATTGCTGGTGCTGACTTCATCTTTGGCAATAAAATCCTTTGGCCAGTACTCAGGCGCAGGGCCAGGGAAAGTAAAGCTGAGCATGCCAGTTTTGTCGTCCAGGGTAGCTGTAATAGGTTTATCTTCAAAACCTTGAAACTTTATACTCAGGGTGTTTGGGCCACTCACGGTGAAGATGCCTATGCCTGCGTCAGACATGCAGGAGGTGATAATCACGGTGTCTTTGTTGGTAAAAATCAGTTCGCCGCAATCCAGATACGCCATTGTATCCGGTACATTGCTTGCAAACAAGGCATCGTGAAATGGCTTGCTTACCCAATACTTGTGTTTAAGCAATGCAGATGCGTCTGGCAAAGCAGGAGCTGGTACCGGTTGGTTTTGGCAAGCTGTGAAAATCAGAAAAGCAGCAAATACTGACAATAAGGTTTGTTTCATGAAAGGTCAATAATTTATGAGATGTTTTTACCGTGAAGAACGCAAAGTTCGCAAACTTCCTGATTTAGCGCACTTTGCGTTCTTCGCGGTGAGCCAGCAACAACTACCATCCAACTGGTTCAAAAAATGAGATAATAGCAATCCTCAATTAAAATGCTTGCAACTAACAAAACAGTCTTTACATTTGAAACTTCAAAAGCCAAACCCCGTTATTCTTTTACTCAGCGCAAATAAAAACAAATTATATGTCGAAAAACGTCAGAAACCTGTCGTTTCGCAAGGGAATGGGAGACAACCTGTTCGAAGATCTGGCCGAAACCCAATCGGAAACCGGCGGATTGGACCAGGAAAAGATCAAAAGCCTGGCCGATAAATACCTGATTGGAAATGCCAATGCTTATGGCGCGGCTACTTTCTATGATTTCCTGAACCCGGAAAAAAGCAACAAGAAGGTGTTCTCCTGCGCTGGCAGTGCCTGTATGTTGGCCGGTACACAAAAGGACTTGCACCATTCCTTAGAAAAACACTTCGATTCCTCCGAAATCGGAGAAGTATATTGCCTGGGTCGTTGTTACGAAAACAAGGCATTCCACTACAACGGACTCAATTATTCCGGCGACGATATTGCGCAAATAGAAGCGCTTAAAGCAGGAAAAGTAAAAGCATTGCCCGATCACTACCACTTTGGATCGCTCGGCAAAGGCATCCTCACCAACCCTGAAATCACGCAGCAACTATGTGAGCGTACACTCACTCAGTTGCTGGAGCGCGATCCAGACGCCCTTTTGGCCGAAATATCCGAATCTGGCCTTCGCGGCCGGGGCGGAGCAGGTTTCCCATTGGGCATTAAACTGGCTGGGGTTAAAAAAGAAGTAGCCGATCAAAAATACATCGTCTGCAATGCCGATGAAGGCGATCCGGGCGCTTTCTCCGACCGCTATTTGATGGAGCAAAGAGCGCATCTGGTACTGTTCGGCATGGCCATCAGCGGCTACATCACCGGAGCTACCGAAAGTGTGTTGTATATACGCGCCGAATATCCGGAAGCCATAGAAATTACCCGCCAGGCAGCCGAATCGTTCAATAAACTTTACCCTTATACCAAAGCCAACGGCGAAGTGGTGGATCACAAAATTTTTGTGGTTAAAGCCCAGGGCGCCTACATCTGTGGAGAAGAAACGGCGCTCTTGTCGTCGCTGGAGGGCCTTCGCCCGGAAGTGCGCACCCGTCCGCCGTTTCCGGTGCAATACGGTTTATTTGGCAAGCCAACGGCTGTAAACAACGTAGAAACCCTGGCCAACCTGCACTTCATCCTCACGGAAGGCGGCTCAGCCTACAAAGCGGTGGGCACAGCTAAATCTTCAGGCACCAAGCTGCTTTCCCTGGATAGTCATTTCAATCGACCGGGACTTTATGAAGTAGATATGGGCACCCCGCTTTCTGTAGCCATTCGTGAACTGGGTGGCGGCCACAAAGAGCCGGTAAAAGCCTTCCATATTGGCGGTCCGCTCGGTGGACTGGTACCCATGAGTAAAATTGATGAACTGACCATTGATTTTGAAACCTTTGCCGCCAACGGTTTCCTGCTCGGTCACGCGTCTATCCTGAGTATTCCGGAGCGATTCCCGCTGGTGCAATACATCGAGCATTTGTTTGCCTTTACTGCCCATGAAAGTTGTGGCAAATGTTTCCCTTGCAGGATTGGTTCTACCCGCGGCAAAGAATTGTTGCAAAAAGCGCAAAACAGCGATTACAAAATTGACCGCGAACTTTGGAACGACCTGATTGACACCTTGGAAAAAGGCTCGCTTTGCGCCCTGGGCGGCGGATTGCCTTTGCCCGTAAAAAATGCCATGAAGTACTTCCCGGAAGAACTGGGAGGCTATTTTAAATAACCTGTTCAGCATCCTGAAGCAGAATAAATGGATCTAGCTTATGTCTAACATCACCACCTCTGTTGCCTACATAAACGAAAAGCCCTACGTTTTCGAACCGGGCGAAACGATTTTGCAGTTTACCCGCCGTCACTGGGGAAAAGACAGCATTCCCACCCTGTGCGACGCACCCAACCTGGAGGCCTTTGGCGCCTGCCGGGTGTGCAGCGTGGAAGTAGCGCTGGAACAAGACGGCCCGCGCCGTACCAAAGCCTCCTGCCATACGCTGGTGGAGCAGGGTATGTTCATTTACACGGAATCGCCCTCTATCCAGAAACTGCGTAAAAACATCATCGAACTGGTGCTCACTGACCACCCGCTCGATTGCCTCACCTGCGAGGTAAATGGCAACTGCGAATTGCAGGACACCGCCGCGCGCGTGGGCATCCGCAAGGTGCGTTATCCGGATGGTAAAAACCACCTCGAGCGCGAGAAAGACCTCAGCCACCCTTACATGACCTCCGACATGTCGAAGTGTATCATGTGCTACCGCTGTGTGCGCGCCTGCGACGAGGTACAGGGTCAATTAGTGCTGAGCGTGGCCGGTCGCGGTTTCGACAGTAAGATCATCAAGGGCATGGACCAAAGCTTTTTTGAGTCCGACTGCGTTTCCTGCGGGGCCTGCGCACAAGCTTGTCCAACCAGCGCCATCTCCGATATTTATCAATCCAAGGCCGTGGTGGGCCAGGATAAAGTGCGTACGGTTTGCACGTACTGCGGAGTAGGCTGCAACCTGGAGGTCAGCGTGAAAGACAACAGCATTTTGAGCATACAGGCACCCTGGGATGCCGAAGTGAATCAGGGGCATACCTGCTTGAAAGGTCGCTACGCCTTCTCCTTCTACAATCATCCGGAACGCCTCCAATACCCCATGATTCGGCGCAATGGCGAATTAGAGCGGGTGAGCTGGGACGAAGCCTACGATTACATTGCCGAACGACTGACTGATATCAAGGCCAAATACGGTCCGGACGCCATTGGCGGCATTTCTTCCTCCCGTTGCACCAACGAAGAAAACTACCTGATGCAGAAGTTCATCCGGGCGGTGGTTGGCACCAACAACATCGACGGTTGCGCGCGGGTATGTCACTCGCCAACTGCCATCGGCATGCAGCGCTCCTTTGGTACCGGCGCTGCCACCAACTCCGTAGCAGATATCAAGGAAACAGATTGCATCATGGTGATTGGCGCCAACCCAACGGAAGGTCACCCGGTAACCGGCGCCAAACTGCGCCAGTTTGCCATGAAAGGCAAGCCTACCATCGTGGTGGATCCTCGTCGCACGGAACTGGCCAAGTACGCCACCATCCACCTGCAATTGCGCCCGGGCACCAACATCGCCGTACTGGATATGATGTTGTACTACATCATCAAAGACGGCCTGGCAAAAGAAGATTTCATCGAAGCACGTACGGAAGGATACGAAGAATTCAAACGCAACATCCTGAATATCAATCTGGACGAGCTGGAAGAAGTATCCGGCGTGCCACGCGAACAGGTACGTGCAGCAGCCAAGTTGTACGCAAACGCCCCTAAAGCCATGTTGTTCCATGGACTGGGTGTTACGGAACACTACCAGGGCACCTACACGGTGATGCAAATAGCCAACCTGGCCATGATCACCGGCAATGTAGGCAAACCCGGCTGCGGCGTGAATCCGCTGCGCGGACAAAACAACGTGCAGGGCATGGCCGACATGGGTGTGCAGCCGTATCAGGGCGCCGGCTATCTGGACATCACCGACCCCAAAGTCAACGAACTGTACAACAACTTCTACGGGGTGAAAGTGCCCATGGAAGCCGGACTCAAGATCCCTCAGATGTACGACGCCATGATTGAAGGCAAATTCAAAGCCCTTTGGATCATGGGGGATGACCTGGTGCAGTCCGACCCGAATACCAACCATGTACTGAAAGCGATCAACAACCTGGATCTGCTCATTGTACAGGAGATATTCATGACCGAAACGGCCAAACATGCCGATGTGATCCTGCCGGCAGCTTCCTTCCTGGAAAAAGAAGGCACCTTCACCAACGGCGAACGTCGCATTCAGCGGGTAAACAAAGTGGTGGAGCCTATTGGCGAAACCAAGGCCGATGGCCAGATCATGGTAGATATCATGAACCGCATGGGCTACAAACAGGCCCCATACACCGCCAAAGGCATGTTAGAAGAGATCTCTCAGATCGTGCCGTTCTTTGCCGGCGTGAAGTGGGACGAACTGGGCGAACAAGGCAAACAATGGCCCGTACAGCCCGACGGAACCGATACCAAAATCCTGCACACAGACACCTTCAAGCGCGGCAAAGGCAAATTCCAGTTCCGCGAATACGTGGAAAGCCCGGAAATTCTGACTTATGGCAAGGATTATCCCTACATCCTCACCACCAACCGCGTGCTGGAGCACTACAATGCCGGCACCATGACCCGCCGCACGCCCAACCTCGAAATCGTGACCGAGGATGTGGTAATCATCCACCCCGAAGACGCCGCCAAGCACAATATCGGCGAAGGCGATTGGGTGTGCATAGAATCCGACCGCGGTAAAGTGGACATCAAGGCCCGGATTTCAGACGAGGTAAAACCAGGCGTGATCAGCACCACCTTCCACTTCCCTGAGTTATTGGTCAACATCGTAACCTCCAGCATCCACGACAGCGAAGCCAAGTGTCCGGAGTTCAAGGTGGTTGCCGTAAGGATCAGGAAGGCGAGAAGGGTGGAGGAAAGACATGCGAAGGTGTGAACCCTTTTCTTACCGTCGGAAGGGCTTTAAGCCCTTCCGACGGTCTTACTTCCAGTGGACGGAGTTCATTAAGGATCAGGAGGGCCTGGAGGGTAGAGGAGTGGCATATGGAGTTGGGAGGCTTGAGTTGGTACAAGAATAGCGCTATCAGGGTTACTATCCAGTTAACACTCATATGTGTTTCATCATCATATCAATAGATTATTAAAAAATGAGATATTTAATTTTGCTTTTAGCCTTTTTCTTTTTCTTAGTGACATGTAAAAAGGAGCATCCCGTGAATGAGAAATCTTATCCATTACACATTAAATATTCAAGACTAAAAACACCTGGCACAAAGTTGATTGTTAGCGACTCCCAAACTGGAGAGGTATTAGATTATATTGATCTACCACTTGATACTCAAATTTATATTGGGGCCTTTAACGTAGTAGAGAGTGCAATAGTAGATACTATAGATTTGCATATTATTTCACCTGCATATGATCTTATTTCAATCTCCATACCGACAAATATAGAAACTTATTCTAGTGTGCCAGTTGGTTCATTTGTAGACTTTTCCCCATTTGAGAACTTTACTAAGGCATATAAGACATATCTATACATAAGTGGAATAGACAATTTTGATACTCTTACAGCTGGTCACATAAGACCAGGGAAAGTTGTTTATGATCCGAATGAAAAAAGCATTTTTACCGAAGTTTTTTTAGGCCCCAGTTACGGATGTATTTTAAGGGTAATAGCTAATAATGAATCCGATTTTCGATACTTCTATTTGCCAGATTCTCTGACTGGAGATACTGTTCATCTAAAATGGGATGACTTTAAACAGGAAACATCTCTTAGATCTATCATACTCCCTCCTGGCTTAAAATCAAATGTCTATAGAGTAGATGCTGTCTCACCAGATTTCACAAAAGCAATTTCTGTTGGTGTAAATAATTCAGGATCATCTTTCACGCCATCATTTAATTTACCGCCAATTTTACCGGATGATTGGTTGTTGTATGTAAAAATGAATATCCAAGGGCGTAATTGCGCACATATTTATGCTCAAAATGAACCCATTACGATTCATTTTCCTGAATTGAAATTGGAAACACTTTCAGCCTCTGAGCAACAAATTACTGTTTTAACCAGTGGCGATGTAGACTGGATCACCTTGATTGGAGAAGGTGATTTTTATTGGGAAATAAATGGATCCACGGATGCATTCAAAAAAATTGCAATTCCAGATTTATCTCCTTTTTTAGATCCTGCGTTGAAACAAAGTTCAATTGAGTGGAATCAGTATTTGCTGAAAAATCTTGATCTGCACAATGCTGAAGAAATTAGAGCGGGAATTCCATATCAAGGTCCAGGTTTTTTCCCTTTAGCAAGGAGTGGTTATCACGACATATGGTCTTTTAGATAGATTTGCTCTATAACGACTACTCGAGCGAGGTTGGATAACCGTAGTATCTCAGCCATGCCCTGTCTTCCCACACAATAGTAAAACGGCATCCCCGCCGGCACTCTCAAAAAGTAGCAATGCCGAGCCAAAACTCAGCAAAAAAATACATTAGATAATGAGTAAAAAATTTTATCTGGCATCTGCATCCAACACATTACCCCCAATTTATTACCTTTTAAAAGAAAAAGGGTATACAATACGAGTGGAAAATACCTTTTGGGTTGCGGAAAATGAAACAACTAATTTTTGTTCTGAAGATTTATTGATGTTAGCGGGGTTAGTCTTCTTATATGAAAACAAAGGGGAAGATTGGAGAATAGATGATGAAAAAATTGAGGAATTTGGAAAAAAGTATCCATATTAGGTGTTCCGTCGAGCCTGTTTTCCAAATCATCTACCTTAAAATTTTCAAGCGGGTGAAATGTACTCTTCACTCATGCACACCCCCCAAAAGCCTATCCACCCGATTCCCAATACTCACATCTTTCATCTCCCGTTCCAACTGATCAAAATCGGCTTTGGCTACTTTTTGGGTGATGCGGCCTTGCTGAAGCAATAAAATCTCGTCGCAGGTATCGCGGAGGGTGGAGAAAATATGGGAGGAGATCAACACGGTTTTTCCCATTGAACGGAGTCGGAGAATGATTTCGGTAATCAGGATATTGCTTTGAATATCCACGCCGTTGAAAGGTTCATCCAGAATGAATACTTCGTTGGGTTGCAATAAAATGCCCAGCAAAGCCAGTTTTTTCTTCATGCCGGTGGAGTAGTGCACGGCAAATTCATCCAGGGGCAGGTCAAATATGTTTTTCTCCGTGGCATCGCCCAGCCCGGTTTTGCGGGCATTGCACACCAGTTGCAGGTACTCCCTGCCGGTCATGTACGGGAAAAAGTACGATTCTGTGGGCAGCCAGCCAAGATGATCTTTCAAGGGCTGCCACTTGCTTTCCACCTGACCTTCATACGCCTCCAGCCCCAGCAAACACTTGAACAGGGTTGTTTTGCCGGCTCCGTTTTCACCCACAATCCCGTACACGCGCCCGGGCTCAAAAGCGGCCTGAATATCGTAGAGCACCTGATGGTTGCCGTACGACTTGTTTACATGCTTCACAGTGATCATGACAGGATCGCTTTTAATTTCAACACAGATTTTCGGTAAAAGAAAGGCAACAGCCAAAACAACAACAGAGGCATAAACAAACCCACGCCCAGTACAATACTCTGCGCTACCGTCATCTGTTGCGGGTAGTTGAGGTATTTGCCCAGCACAAAGCAACTGAGATACACCAACCCGATGACCACTATGGCCAGAACAATATACCAGTATGCAGGATAAAACCCGATCAGTATCAAGGCGCACGGTGCTGCAAGCATCAGACTGTGGCGCCAGGCTGTTTTTACTTTTAGCCAAAGAAACGCCTCCGCCCGATCATTATGTAACCAAACCCAGTACCGGTCTTCCGGCTGCCCATAGTAGGAGAGGGTAGTGGCAAACACCAGCATCAGGGCAAACAGCCCCAGGTTAACATTGCCGGTAATCAATCCAATCGCCAACAGACCATGCACCGCCAGCAACCAGATAAAGGTGTTCCGAAAGCCTACCAAAAACTCAAATGGCCTACGGCCGAACGGGGTGGGCAAGGGGATACGGGATACACGCAAGCCACTGGTATACGCTAACAAAACAGCAAAACCAGCCAATAAAAGCAAGGGCAGAAACGCCTGCACCCAGCCCAATACCAGTAAAAAGGGTAGGGTAGGCGCCAGACATTCCAGCAGCCTGATTTTACGAAAAACAGGGGCAGGATAAACAGCCTGCAGGAAGTTGATTTTATCGGGCTGATTGAAGGAAAGAAGCACCAAACCACCTAACAACATCAGGAGGTAGGGCGCTAAATCTGTTTTGTAAAACAAGATCAAATTGCCCAGAATAAAGGCTGCCACAGCCAGCAGGTAACCGGCCCAGACAGGCAGTCCAATGTCTGTTATCCAACGCTCCAGTAGCCTCTTTTGAAGCCTGAAATAATGCTCTAATATTTGATTATCAGACATTTATATGGTATTCCAGGAATGAGTTGCCCCGCCCTTCAGGGCGGGGATTTTGAAGATAATGATTAGAGGGCTTTAGCCCTTTAATTATCTGGGGCTAAAGCCCCTTCATTTTCATTTGTTTTTGCATCCCCGCCCTGAAGGGCGGGGCAATTTATTCCACAAAAATCTCATCAATAAACACCCAACCCAGATCCCCCTTGCCCGGATGCCAGGCAGGAAGTTTGGATACCGGCTTGGCCACCAGTTTCAGATATTTCACCTCCTGGGCTGGAAATGACAGTGTATAACCTTGTTTATACCCGGGCATACCCAGCTTTTGTGGCTGCTCTGGTATGAGTTTTTTCAACAATTTCCAACTCCTGCCATCCATACACCCCCACACCTGCAATTCGGCAGCCGGCATGATATAACTGCCAATGTCTACCAAGGTACTGAAAGAAAGGGCATGTAATGATTTGGGTTGCCTGAATTGGAAAATGGCCTCAAACGGGGTTTCCTTGTATCCCAGCCACTTATTGGTCCTGAAATCTGTGTCGCCAATCTTCAAATCTGCCAGCGACTTACCTCCCTGCGCTTTGTATTGAGGGTTGGGTGGGTAGCTCAGCACGATGGAGTCCGGAATAATACCGGATTTGTAAAAATCACGACTGGAGGTTTCGCTGCTGATCCAGCCAGGCAAAAAAGCCCGCGCCTTGAGGGCACAGGAGCGATCAATGGTAAAGCTGTCGCCCGTGTACACAAGCGCGTGAACGCTATCCGGCTGTGTGCCATCTAAGGTATAGCGCAGCTCGGCGCCCTGGATAAAGTTCTTCAACTTAACCTTGGTAAAGCTGGAAAAAACCTGCTCTGCTGATTCAATAATGGGAGCATTGAGTTTGGCCACTACGTCAGTACCGGTAAAGCCCTCATTGAAGCGTATGCCAGGATTGCTCTTGCGCAATTGCTCCAAATCCTGCACACCAACGCCGGTATTCCATACAAAAACCTGCTTCAAAGCCGGTAATTCTGCCAGAAAGGTCAAATGTGATGCCTTTACCGCCGTGCCCGACAATACCAATTCCTGCAAGTCTTTCAGTCCTATAAGGTTCGTCAATCCGGCGCCGGTAATGCCGGTGGAGGCCAGATTCAGTTTGCGCAGATGTTTAAACAAACCTACCGTGGAAAGATCCTCATCTTTGACAGGCATCTGGTTTAAATTTAACTCAACCACTTGATCCTGAACCACTTGTAAGGCTTTCAGATCCTCGCTTTTAAAGGCCGAAATGCCGTAAAACGATACGCCCAACGCCGGACTATTCAACGAAAGTGGATACACTGCCCGATAATCTGAATTCAGGGATTGCACCGTTTGTTCGTCTGCCGCCTTAAAAGGGTAGGAGAGGGGAGCGGCCGGTTTTAACCTTTCTTCCGCCAGTATGCGCAGGGTATCGCCTGCCGGTAGATCGCTAACCCGGGTGGAAAAGCTTGCGCCGCTTTTAATCCACCACTGCAAAATGCTTATTTCATCCGGAGTAAGCGGAGATTTTCCCTTCGGAGGCATGTGTTCTTTTTCCTCTACCGGCAAATGAATCCGGCGCAACAAAAGCCCCAGATCCGGCGCTTTCAGGTCCCACAGCGGACCATTTTTGCCACCCTTCAACAGAGAAGCCTCTGTTTCCATGTTTAAATCCCCTTTCTGTTTGCCGGGATTGTGGCAATTCATGCATTTTTCCTTCAAAATGGGTCGCACTACATGTGCAAACACCAGTGCCGATTCAGGCGTTGTAGCCTCCGTTTCTTTTTGTGGCAAAATAGGCGCCAGCAGGTAATTGTCACCATGCGTCAGGCTAGCGCCATAATGTCCTGCAACGGCAACCAATACCAGGAAAGCGACAGAAAATACCCTGCTAATCCCTTGATTACCACGCAATTTGTCCCTGAAAGTCCACCACGCGAAGGCGCCCAAAGAAACGCCTGTTCCGGTCCATTGGTGCCAGCTCAAAACGCCTGGTTCATAACCGCCTTCCTTAGACAGAAACAAACCGGCCAGGGCAGAAAATGCCGCTACAAAAGCTGTGGCAGCCAGCCACCGGTCTTTCCAGGGCAGCAATTCCGTGTTTTCCGACCACTCCAGCAACACCGCCACACAAATCATCACAATAGGAAAGTGCAGCACCAGCGGGTGCATTCTCCCCAATACCTGCAACCAGGCCGGCAACAGCATACTACTGCCGAATATGGCCAGAAAAAGCAGCATGCTGTTCAGGGCAATACTGCCATTAATCAGGTAAGAGATCCAGGAATTCTGCTTCATTTAATGCAGGATTAACTCGTCTATGAATAGCCAGGCTGGTTTGCCCTTGCCGGGATGCCAGGCCGGAATTTCTTGTAATGATCTGATAATCAATCTGTATCTATCGGTTTTAATGGGCTTCGGAATAGTAACTGTCTGCATGGCACAACGCACCTCCGGCTGCCTTTCGGCGCTGTCTGGCCTGGAGCCACCGATAGGGCGCCACCGACCAAAAAGATAGTCCCAACCGTATACAGATATGGAAGAAGGCTGAAATATCCAGGCATTTTGGCTTTCCAGGGTATTGAACATGATTTGTTCCAGCGCGGCTTTATCGCCAAATTCCAGTTCGATCATCACCGAATCCTGATATCCCAGCCAGGTTTTGCTGTTGTGATCGGTATTTCCGCCAAGTCCGTCCTGAAGGGCATCATTTCCCGTGCCCAGGTACTTGGGGTGGGGTAGTGGAGCCCGCACCGTTTTGGCCTTCTTGCCCATTTTGTAAAAGTTCACCTGCACCATCTCAGAAGGCAGATACCCTTTGGCAAAGGTGCGCACACTCAGTTTGGTAACAGGCTTGCTGATGTTCACCGGCTTGTCGAACACAGGCGATTCTTCGGTTGGGATCCAGCCATTCAGGGTATAACGAATAGTGGATTCCGGCTGCCGAAACTCTGCTGCAACCTGTACACTTCGTTCAAAAAAGATGCTCGGGAAGCGCAATAAGGGTGGGGCCAGTTGAAAGGTGTCCTGCGCCGATGCCATTCCATTGAAAAAGACCAAAAGGCCCGCAAAAAAGGTTTGTTTACTGTTTTTGCTCATACCACCGGTTCTAATTTGTAAGGGTATACTTTGCCAGAATTCCACTGGGCAACGTACATATTTTCTTCATCGTCAATACACACATCATGTGGGTACTGGAAAGCCCGGATAGTTTGGTACATCTCGGCCAGGCTTTCGTTTTCATACAAAGGTTCTGAGCCGCCCAGGTTTGATACTACCCGGTCGTTTTGGTCCAAAATGGTTACAAAACCCGATTTTTGCCAGGGTCTGCTGCTGGATTGCAACACTGCGGCATACAGGTAAGCGCCCCTGATCACCGGCCGACACACCCAGGCGCCAGGCAAAGAAATGGTACTCAGGTAGTTGCCCTCCAGGTCATACCGTTTGAAGGCATTTTGTTCCCGAGAGGTAACAATCAGACCTGGCTGGGCCGGATTTCTGAGATCCAAACAAACCCCATGGGCGTTCTTCAGGTATTCGGCGCCTTCGCCACGACCACCAAAATGTCGAATGTAGCGACCGTTGGCGTCGTACTGAATGATGTAATCCTGCCCATATCCATCTGCCACATAAATATCACCATTGGGCGCAATAGCCGTTTCTGTAGGAATATAAGCCTCTTTGGAAGCATACACCTCTGCCTCCTTTGGATAATCCAGGGTCATTAAAACACGACCATCTATGCTGGTTTTTATCACCTGGTGCCGTTGGTTATCGCAGATAAACAGCACATCCGTGCCGTTTTCATTAAACAGCGTCAAACCGTGAGCGCCCGGGTATTCAGTGCCCCAGGCTTCCAGCATTTTACCGTTTTTATCATAAATCAGCACATTATTGCGGGTTTCGTTGGTCAGCAGGAGAATGCGTCCGCGACTATCCTGCACCATCTCATGGCAATCGTTCACAGGATTATGTGCCACATCAGCCTGACTCCAACGGGTGCTGATTTTGTATTTTTTTTGGTTGTGGCCCAGCACAACTCCTTGGTCTGAAAGTAATTTTGGTACCATGAAAAAGCCAGCCATGCCAAGGGCTGATTGCAGACAAAAAGTTCTTCGATTCATGTTGTATCAAATTTCCCCGCCCTAAATTTCCCCGCCCTTCAGGGTGGGGAAACGGGATAATAATGATTTAGGCGCTTTAGCCCATTCGCCAATATTGTTGGCGAGGACGCCAAAGTCGTCAGGTTAAGTGTTTTTCTTCTGGTATTTCGCTCCGCCGTGGTTGTTGGCGAGGACGCCAACAACGGAACAAAGCATTGGTTATCCATTATATTTAGCAAAAACTTAGCACTCCTTTCCGCTGTTGGCGTCCTCGCCAACAGCTACGGCGGAGCGAAATTTTTGGGTAAATTACGGTCAAATCAAGGCTGAATCAGAAAGCTATACCATTCTCTCAATCGTCCATCGGTCATCAACCCTAAGCGATGATATCTTTTACAATATTCCCATGCACATCGGTTAGCCGATATCGCCGACCCAGGTGTTTGTACACCAATTTTTCATGGTCTAAACCCATCAAATGCAATGCGGTGGCATGGAAATCATGTACATGTACCGGATTGGAGGCTATGTTGTAGCCAAATTCGTCAGTTTCGCCGTACACACCGGGTTTGATGCCGCCACCGGCCATCCAGATGGTGAAACAACGCGGGTGATGATCCCTACCGTAGTTATCTGCTGTTAATACCCCCTGACAATAATTGGTTCTTCCAAATTCACCACCCCAGATAACCAGGGTTTCATCCAGCAAGCCCCGTTGTTTGAGGTCGGTAATGAGTGCTGCAGAGGCCTGATCGGTGTCTAGGCATTGCCCCACAATCTGGGAGGGGAGATTATCGTGCGCATCCCAACCCTGGTGATAAAGTTGTACAAAACGCACACCACTTTCTGATAACTTTCTGGCTAACAAGCAGTTAGCAGCATAGGTGCCCGGCACCAGACAATCCGGACCATACAATTTGACAATGCTCTCCGGTTCCTTACTGATGTCTGTTACCTCCGGTATGGCCGTTTGCATGCGATAGGCCATTTCATACTGTTGAATTTTGGCCTTAATTTCCGGATCGCCGTAGTATTGAAAGTTTTCCTCATTCAATTTAGCCACCTGATCCAGCATTTTTCTGCGATCGGCTTTATCAATTCCATCCGGATTGTTCAGGTACAACACTGGGTTTTCGCCACTGCTAAACTGAACACCCTGGTGAATGGAATCCAGGAATCCATTGGTCCAGAGTTTCGAATATACGCCCTGACTGTTGCCCTTGCCTTTGGATAGCAGCACGCAGAACGCCGGCAGGTTTTTATTGGCGCTGCCTAGTCCGTAACTCAACCAGGCGCCCATACTTGGCCGGTTGCCCACCTGTGCACCGGTTTGGAAAAAGGTGAGGGCAGGGTCGTGGTTAATAGCCTCAGTGTAGAGGGTTCTGATGAAACAAATATCGTCTACCACCTTGGAGGTGTATGGCAGCAGTTCGCTCAGCCACATACCATGCTCGCCGTATTGATTGAAATTGAACTTGGAACCTGCCAGCGGAAAGGCTTTCTGATTGGCAGTCATACCCGTCAACCTTTGGCCCATTCTGATGGAGGCGGGCAAATCCTGCCCCTGCATTTCCCGGAGTTTAGGCTTATAGTCGTACAGGTCCAATTGAGAGGGGGCTCCATTTTGGAACAGGTAAATAACCCGTTTGGCCTTGGGCGCGAAATGCGGCAAGCCTGCCATAATGGCCTCTTCATCATCGCCGGAAAACAAATCCGGAATAAGTAAAGAACCCAGCGCAACACTTCCCAAACCGATGCTCAGGCGGGAAAGAAATTTGCGGCGGTTCATATTCAGGCCGTGCTCGAGTAGCTCTTTTTCCATGATCAGGATTTGGTTATGGCTTCTTCCAGGTTGTATATGGTGTTCACTACTTTCATCAATGCCGCCGATGTGGCCGGATCCAGTTGTTTGTTCACCGGCGAATCGCCCACGGCAAGCGTTTTTTGCGCATCCAGTTTATGATCGGTAAACTGCACCAGTTGGTCCTGGTAATAGGCTTGCAGAATTTGCATTTCCTTGTCTGAGGGCTTTCTACAGAGTATGCTTTGGAATGCCCTTTGGATGTTGTCCGGTATAGCGCCTTGTTCTGCCAGCATGCGCTGGGCAAACACCCTCGATGCCTCCAGCACCGTGGGGTCGTTCATCATGATAAAGGCTTGCAGGGGCGTGTTGGTGCGCGCGCGCTTGACCTCGCATTGATCCCGGTTGCTGGCATCGAACAGGATCATGGATGGGGGCGGCAGGGTCAGTTTCACAAAGGTGTACAGTCCTCTTCGATACAAAGAGCTGTCTTTGTCCTGTTCATAGGTTTTCAATACGCCGCGACCAGAAGTGGCGCCCTCCCAGAGTCCATTGGGCTGGTAAGGCTTTACACTCGGACCACCGATGGCTTGCACCAATAAACCACTGGTTTTCAGGACCATATCCCGCACAAACTCGGCTTTTAATCGCAATCTGGGCGCTCTGGCTAAGTACAGGTTGTCGGGATCTGTTTGCAGGTGTTGTTCGGTTACTTCGGCAGACTGCCGGTAGGTGGCCGACATCAAGATTTGTTTCATCAGGCGCTTGATGTCCCATTGATGCTCCATAAAATCTACCGCCAGCCAATCCAGTAATTCGGGGTGGGTAGGCAAATTACCCTGCATGCCAAAATCGCCGGTGGTTTTCACTAGTCCCGCGCCAAAAATTTCCTGCCATATTTGATTCACAAATACCCTGGCCGTCAAGGGATTATCTTTTGAAACGGTCCATTGGGCCAGTCCAAACCGGTTGGCCGGATATTGCAGCGTATCAAAAGACAAAACCGATTCAAGTGCCCTTGCGCGCACCCGGGCGCCGGGCTTATCGTATGCGCCCCGTTGCAGGATAAAAGTGGATCGCAGCGTGTCCAATTCACCCATTACAGAAACCGTAACGGCACCGGTGTCTTTTTTTTGAATAAAACGCAAGGTTTCTTTTACCTCGGCATCGTTTAAGGTGAGGATGGGTGTTTTAGCCGGTTTGGAGGTACTCACATCGCCTTCAAAACCTGGCTCCTTAGAGTTATTGAAGAAGGCATAAAGCTGGTAATAATCCTGTTGGGTGATCGGGTCGTACTTGTGATCGTGGCACTGCGCGCATTCAACGGTTAAGGCCAGCAGGCCCTTGGTGTAGGTTTTTACCTTGTCCAGATTGTATTCTACCCGGTATTCTTCCGGAATAACCCCGCCTTCTTCGGTGTATTTATGATTGCGTAAAAACGCAGTAGCCAGCACCTGTTCCTTGGTGGCATTGGGCAGCATATCGCCGGCCAATTGCCAGGTCAGGAACTGGTCGTAAGGCATATTCTGGTTAAATGCGTGAATGACCCAGTCTCGGTAAGGCCATTGACTCCGGATATTATCGTCCTGATACCCATAACTGTCTGAATATCTGGACACATCCATCCAGTGTACGGCCAGTTTTTCCCCAAAATGAGGTGATGCCAGTAGCCGGTCAATGACTTGCTCGTAGGTTTGATCGGAGAATTGTTGAACGAAATTTTCTGTTTCTGTGGCTGTAGGTAAAAGTCCGGTCAGGTCCAGCGAAAGTCTTTTGAGTAACTGTTCGGGCTGTGCCACCGGATTAGGCTTCAAGCCTTTTTCCGACATTTTCCCCGCAGTAAAATGGTCTATTTCATTGCGGGGAAAGGAGCGGTTAGAAACCTTGGGCAGCTCTGTTTTAACTGGTTTCAGAAACGCCCAGTGTTTTTCGTACACAGCACCCTGGCGAATCCATTTATCCAGCAGTTTTACTTCGCGTTCCGACAGCGGACCCAGGTGCGAGTCAGGCGTAGGCATTTGATAATCAGGATCTTGCGAAGTAATCCGTTTGATCAGTTCGGAAGATTCCGGATGACCGGGCACGATGGCAAAGGCGCCGCTTGTTTCTTTCAAAGGCGCGTATGCAGCCTCTGCCAGATCAAGCCTCAGACCGGCTTTTTGCTGGTTTTTATCCGGACCATGACAGGCAAAACACTTGTCGGACAGGATAGGGCGAATGTGAAAGTTATAGCTGACCCTATCCGGGAGTTCGTCTGCAGCTGAGGCCGATTTACAGGCATTCCACAGGCAAAAACCGGCAAAAAAAGCCAAAAAAAATGCTAAAAAGTTGATTTTAGACATGGTAGCAGCTCAAAGTTCACCGCCAATATACGGATTCACAGTGTTCTTCACCGCGAAGTACGCGAAGTGCGCTAATTTTTGCGCACTTCGCGTACTTCGCGGTGAAAAAGGGTAGGGGAGAGCGCTAATACCCCAGGATCTTCAACATGGAATCGGAATCCTGCTCTTTGAACACCTCCCAGTCTACAAACTCACCGTAATAATTTTTGTCGATGAGCACGTGTTTGGGCGCTGGGAGCAAGCAGTGTTTCAGACCGCCATAACCGCTAAGTGATTCCTGGTACGCACCAGTATGGAAAAACCCAAGGTAAAGTGGCTCCTCTTTTTCTTCGTCATAGCTGGGCAGGTAAACCTGATTGATATGCGCTTCAGAATTGTAATAATCGGCGTTGTCGCAACTGATACCGCCAATGTTGACACGTTGGTATTCTTTTTCCCAGTGGTTAACCGGCAGCAGGATGAATCTTTCTTTAATGCCCCAGGAGTCGGGTAGGGTATTGATGAGGGAATTGTCGAGCATGTACCACTCCTCGGAATCGTTTTGTTGTTTTTTACCGATAACCGAAAAAATGGTTGCTCCGCTTTCGCCAACGGTAAATTTGCCAAATTCAGAGTAAATATCCGGCTCTGGCACACCTTCGCTGTCGCAGGCTTCTTTGATCATACGCACGATTTCACTTACCATATAAGGATAATCGTATTCAAAGCCAAGGGAGTTTCGGATAGGCATGCCGCCGCCGATATTCAGGCAGGAGAGGGTAGGGCAGAGCTTTTTAAGTTGGCAGTAGGTTTTGATGCCTTTTTTTAACTCACTCCAATAATAAAGGGTGTCTTTTATGCCGATATCGACAAAAAAGTGGAGCATTTTTAGCTCAAATTTGGGATTATTGGCCAAATTATCCTTATAAAAACTCAATACTTCGCTCTGGCGAATGCCTAGTCTGGAGGTGTAGAATTCAAAGTTGGGCTCTTCTTCCGTGGCCATCCTCAGACCAATGCTGTGTTTTTGGTTGCCCAGCAGGCTGTTAAACATTTCAAGCTCCTGTGCATTATCCAGCACTGGCGTTACGTTAGAAAATCCTTCATTGATTAAACTAACGATCCGTTCCACGTAAGGACGAGGCTTGTATCCATTATTGACAATGGTTGTGCCTTTGTTGATTTTGCCTTGCTTATACAATCGCCAAATCAAATCAATATCGAAAGCCGAGGAAGTTTCTAATTGGGTGCCATTCTCCAGAACCTCATTGAGAATGAAGGAGAAGTGAGAGCTTTTGGTGCAGTAACAATAAACGTATTTACCGTTGTAGTTATGCCTCTGGATAGCATCCCGGAAAAGCTTTCTGGCTGTTTGGATTTTTTCTCCAATTTTAGGGAGATAGGTTAGTTTGAGTGGTGTGCCGTATTTTTTAATGAGTTCGTACACGTCAATCTCATTGAACAACAATCGGTTGTTTTT
>JAEUUS010000734.1 GCA_016787545.1 Saprospiraceae bacterium | reverse complement strand
TTCATCGGCTGAAGCGCGCGGCATTTTATACTCCGATGGCGCCAGCACGTGATCGGCCAGCGGCACTCCGCCGAACATGGTTACCAGGTTGTAAAAGTTCCAGGCGCGGATAAATTTGGCTTCACCCAAAATACGAGCCTTTACTTTTTCATCCATGCTGATAGGTGGCACTTTCTCCAACACCACGTTGGCGCGGTAAATGCCTTCATAGTCAGCGCCCCATTCGGATTCCAGCAGGTCGGTATTCACCGGTCCCTGGAAGTTTTCGAGTTGCAGGAGTGTATTCACATCGTTGTCGCCGGAACCACCCTTGTTGGAGTCGTCTGACATAATATCTCCCCAGAACCACCGGAAATGCCCGGCTGGAGAAATCTGGAATTGAAGGGTGGCATACGCGGCATTTACGGCAGCGATGGCATCTTCTTCCGTGCGGTAGAAGTTTTCTTCGGTAACGCCTACGATAGGCTTTTTATCCAGAAAATCCTTCTGACAAGCACCTAATCCAAATAGGACAAGCAGGAAAATGGATTTTTTCATTGTTGTTAGATTTATGGTTATCGTGCGAAATTTGGATTCGCACCTCCGGTACATCAAAATGTCAAACTGATGCCCCCCATCACTGTTCTGGCTTGTGGGTAAAATCCGCGGTCAATGCCAATTTCCAGGCTGCCTCCAATATTGCCAATTTCCGGATCAAGACCGTTGTATTTGGTAAATGTAAGCAGGTTTTGGGCCGTCATATAGACTTTCAGCTTGTCGAAATGCATTTTAGTGAGCCAGCTCTTGGGCAGATAATAGCCCAGTTGCAGGGTTTTCAGACGCAGATAGGAGCCATCCTGAACAAAACGGTCGCTCACACGGGCGTTTTGGTTTGGATCGCTGAGGCTAACGCGCGGCTCCACAGTTGAAGTGCCTTCTCCGGTCCAGCGACCCAATGCTGAGGCCGGACGGTTAACATAGCTGAAGTCGTAACGGGTGAAATTGGTGTAGATATCGTTGCCCTGCGATCCCTGGAAGAAAAGGCTCAATTCAAAACCTTTCCACTCCAGATCGGCATTCATGCCATAGGTAAAGCGAGGGGTTGGATTGCCAATGTAGGTGCGGTCTTTATCGTCAATGACACCGTTTCCGTCCAGGTCTTTGAAACGAATGTCGCCGGGAGCCGTGCCATCACTTTGGAAGGCTGCTGCCTCAACTTCCTGTTGGTTCTGGAAAATACCATCGGTTACATATCCAAAGAAGGATGCCACCGGATAGCCAACATCTGTTTTGGAAGCGTTGGCGTTGGCTGATTGCACGTAGCCGGAATACACCGGTTCGCCGCCACGGCCAAGGCTAGTGACTTCACTTTCTACAAATGCGATGTTTCCACCAATGGCGTATTTCAGTGCACGGTCGCGGTTACGATAACTTAAAGACAGCTCTAAACCACGGTTTTCGGCAGTAGCCACGTTTTGGATAGGCGCTGCAGTACCAGCCACTAATGGAATGGGGGCAGCGTACAGCATGTCGGAGGTTTTTTTCACGTAATAATCTGCCGTGAACTGTACTCTGCCATCGAGCAATTCTGCATCCACACCAATATCTGTTTGGGTACTGGTTTCCCATTTCAGATCCGGATTGGCGGCCGTGAGGGCAACAGCTCCGTTGGTAATGGTTTCGCCTGGCCCGAAGGTGTAGTTCTGGCCATTGTTCACCACTGTGGTAAAGGAGTAATCGCCAATACGATCATTGCCGTTTTGTCCCCAGCTGGCCCGGATTTTAAAGAAATTCACCAGGTCGATTTTCCAGAAATCTTCGTGACTGGCTACCCAGCCTGCCGAGAAGGACGGGAAATAGCCATATCGGTTGTTTCTGCCAAATCTGGAAGAGCCGTCGGCCCGGAAAGTGGCAGAGAACAGGTAGGTGCGATCCCACTCGTAGTTTGCCTTAGCAAAATAAGACAGCAACGAAGATTCTGTAGCCCATTGGTAGGTGCTTTGAGACTCGATCGGATCAACGGTGTTGGAAATGTAGGCATCCGCCCATTTATTGGAAGGCAGGTTGGTGTTGGCACCGCCGCTTACATCGTAGCGGTTGTGCAGCGCGGTGGTACCGGCAATCAAAGTCAGGTTTTGTTTTTCCCCGATGTTTTTATTCCAGGTGAGGAAATTTTCCGCCTGCCAGTTGCGCCAGAAATGGTTGGCCACACTCACGGAGTTGACCACAGATTTTTCAGCTGCAGGCGCCTCGCTGATTTCAGGTACATTGCTCAAATCAAACTTGGGTACAAAACCACGCTGAAGGGCATAGGTTGCATCAAGGCTCAACGCAGAGCGGAAAGTCAGTCCCTTGGCCAGTTTCACATCGGCAAAAACGCTGCCCACAATGCGGTTGCTGCGCCAGGAGCTGTAGGTCTGCTCAATGCCGTTCACCGGATTGGCAATATCCGTGCTGCTGTAGTTGGAATAAGCGTAGGTGCCATCCGCCTTGCGAATCGGAGTAATGGGATCCATATTAAGCGCCCGGATCAGCGGCGAATTATACTGACTGTTTTCAATCAGCCCCTGACGTTCTAGCCAGGTAAAGCCAAGATTGTTGCCAATGGTGAGCCACTTTTTCAGGTCGTGCGTAGCATTAAACCTGGCTGTTGCGCGCTGGAAGTTGGCTTTATCACCGCCAACAATACCGTCCTGAGAAAAATAGTTGCCGGTAAGGGTGTAGGCAGATTTTTCGCCGCCGCCTGTAAAACTAAGTTGGTGACTGGCAATAGGCGCTGTTTCAAAAATGGCTTCCTGCCAGTTGGTTCCTTCCCCAAGCAATTCCGGATTGGCAAACTCAGGCAGGGGCGTTTTGCCGGCTGCCACGTAGGCTTCATTCTGTAAAGCGGCGTATTCGCGGGCATTGAGCAGTTCCATATACCGCTGCGCGCGTTGCACACCGTAGTAGGCTTCGTAGCTGATTTTGCCTTCCTGATTGCGTTTACCGCCTTTGGTGGTAATCAGTACCACGCCATTTGCGCCACGCGAACCATAAATAGCTGCTGATGCAGCGTCTTTCAATACGTTGATGTTTTCAATGTCGTTTGGATTCAGAAAATCCAGTCCATCTACCGGAATACCATCCACGATGTACAGCGGATCGGCATTGTTGATGGTTCCTACGCCACGCACACGCACCGTGAGTGCGGAGCCGGGCGAGCCGGAGTTTTGTGCCACCTGTACCCCTGCGGTCCTGCCCTGCAAGGCCTGTTCCACGCGGAGAATAGGACGTTCAGCAATTTCCTGTGCAGAAACGGTGGAAACTGATCCGCTGATACTGGAACGTTTCTGGGCGCCATAGCCGGTTACCACTACTTCTTCCAGTTGCGAAGCATTTTCCTGAAGTTGAATATTGAAGGTGTTCTGACCGTTGATGGGCAACTCCTGTGAAACATATCCGATGTAGGAAGCCACCAAAATGGTTGCGTCAGCCGGAGCAGCCAGGGAAAAATTGCCATCAAAATCGGTGCGGGCGCCGACAGTAGTGCCTTTGATCAGCACTGTAGCGCCAATAGCTGCATCCCCTTCGGGCGCCAGGGTAATGCGGCCACTGATCCGGGTTTGGGCCGTAGCCGCCAAACCGATCAGTAAACAAATATAAGTAAGGTAGAATCGCATGGTAAGTATTGAAAAAGGAGGGAAGAGGGAAAGGTCATTTAAGGGTCATTTGGGGGGCATTTGGGGGTCATTTGGGGGGTCTTTTTAGGGGTCATTTAGGGGGCATTTGGGGGGCATTTTAGGGGTCATTTGGGGGTCATTTGGGGGGCATTTTAGGGGTCATTTAGGGGTCATTTGGGGGTCATTTTAGGGGTCATTCTTGGTTATTAAAAATTATCATCATGATTTCAAAAAGAAATAGATGACTATAAAAATGACCTCAAATGACCTCAAATGACCCCAAATGACCTCAAATGACCTAAAATGACCTCAAATGACCCCAAATGACCTCAAATGACCTGAAATAACCTCAAATGACCTCAAATGACCCCCAAATGACCCCAAATGTCCCCAAATGACCTCAAATGACCCTATCCTTCTTCCCAAGGTCAACTTATTTCACTAACTTTCTTGTGTAAAAACGCTCTCCAATCTGAACGCGCACAAAATACACGCCGGAAGGAAGCGCGTTGATGGGCAGATCAAACTGAAGGTCTGCATCGGTTACCTGCCATAAGCCGAGGTTTTGACCAATGCTGTTAGACAGCAACACTTGCTTTTTACCCCAAACTGCCGTTCCGAATTGCAATACAGCAACATCCGATGGCGCCGGATTGCCCAGAATCTGGAACACACGCGCATCTTCAATACCCTGGGTAGTGGATGAAACGCACTCCGCATTGGTGAAGCAAGCCTGGTAGCAGGTTGCCACCGTGGTATTACTGTTCACAGCTGCCAGAAAACGGTCGTTGAAGTTGTTCGGATCGCCGCATGGCTGTCCAGCCAGGTTTTCCTTACAACTGAAGTCCGGGCATGCACCATTGGCGAAGGCGTAGTACGACTGGAATCCGGTTTTGCGTGGCACGGTGATTTCAAAAATACCGTCGCCGTCAGTATCGTTCATTTTGTATTTGCCACCAGGCACATCAAAGTTGCCGCCACCACAAAGCCAAACGCCATCGGGGCTGGCTGGAGTGCCATTCATGCCGAGCTTGAAGTTGATTTTCACTTCCTCGCCACAGGCATAGCAGGAGTTAAAGCAGAATTTTGGCAAATCAAGGTTGGTGCTTACAGGCAGGAATCGGTTCACAAACTGACCGGATGGGTCGCGACGGGTGCACTCTTCAAAGCCGTTGAACTCTTCCTGAGCCGCCCAGTTATCAAGCGTCACTTTGTATTCGTACAAGCCGTTTGGCACCGTGATGCTGCCTTCAAAAATGCCATCAAAATTATCGTCAGTGAGCTGATTAGCATCTCCAGACCAGTTATTGAATGAACCGGAAATGTACACTTTGTCGAAATTCGAGGTGTAATTGTTCATGTCCACCTGGAATTTAACCGTTTTAGCCTGTGGAGCGCTGCCGCCTTTCACCACGATATCGTCGAGGTAGGAAACCACGTCAGTTCCGGTGCCGGCAACGCCAAAATCATAGAACAGTACCACG
>JAEUUS010000250.1 GCA_016787545.1 Saprospiraceae bacterium | reverse complement strand
AAAACCGGATTTGAATTAATCCGGTACAAAATTCTGTGTAAATGAGGTAATTAGGGCCCGGAACAGGTTTTTTAATTCTTTTCTAATGGGCTAATTTCGGCAAAAATAAAGCAAGAAAAAGCAAAAACAACTGCTACTTTTCCCCCTTTAAAACAAACCTCGTCTATGCAGCAATTTGTACGCTTATTTTTTGCCCTCTTTACCCTCACCATTTTTCTGCCAAATTGCTCTGATCACATCCCTCCACGCATCCTTATTTTCTCCAAAACGGAGGGTTACCGGCATGAAAGTATACCGGTAGCTACTGCCGCGTTGAGAAAGTTATGCCTGGAAAATGGCATCGCCGTGGATACCACCGAGGATGCCGAAGATTTTAATGCCAAAAACCTGCGCCGCTACAACGCCGTCATATTTTTATGCACCACCGGCGATGTACTCAACCCGACTCAGGAAACAGATTTTGAACGCTACATTCAGGCCGGAGGCGGCTACGTTGGTATTCACTCCTCTACCGACACCGAGTATGGCTGGACCTGGTATGGCGGCCTTGCGGGCGGCTATTTCAACGGGCACCCGGCCATTCAGGATGCCACCCTGAACATTGAAAACCACGATCACCCCTCTACCCGTCACCTCAATGGCAACACCTGGCAGCGGAAAGACGAGTGGTACAATTTCAAAAACCTCAACCCCAATGTTACGGTACTGCTCAGTTTGGACGAATCCTCTTATCAGGGTGGTACCAACTGCAAAGACGGCACAGCAAAATCCTGTCACCCGGCCGCCTGGTGCCATGAATACGATGGTGGCCGCGCGTTTTACACCGCAGGCGGACACACCAAAGAAAGCTACGCAGAGCCGGATTTCCTGAAACATGTGTTGGGTGGCATCCGTTACGCTATTGGCAAACAAAAACGCCTGGACTACACCGCCTGCCGCACCCCGGAAATTCCGGACCCCACCCGTTTCCAAAAAACTGTACTTGCCTCTGAACTCACCGAACCCATGGAGCTTGAGTTGCTCCCCGACGGAAAGGTGATCTTTATTGAACGCCGTGGCAACATCAAAGTGTACGATCCAAACACTGGTCTGGTCAATGTGGCCTGCAAACTTCCGGTTCACTCGGAGGAGGAAGACGGCCTCATGGGCATTGCCCTGGACCCGAATTATGAAAAAAACCACTGGATTTACCTCTATTACTCGCCCGTAGGCAATGAAGCGGTGAATAACCTGTCGCGCTTTGTTTATCAGGGCGATTCGCTGGATCGTGCATCGGAGAAAATCATTCTACAGGTAACGGTTCAGCGCGAAGAGTGCTGCCACGCCGGCGGTTGTCTGGAGTTCGATCCCGATGGGAACCTGTTCCTGAGTACGGGCGACAACACTAACCCCTTCGCATCGGAAGGATATTCGCCCTCCGATGAGCGCGCCGGACGCAGCGCCTGGGATGCCCAGCGTTCATCGGCTAATACCAACGATTTGCGGGGTAAAATCCTGCGCATCAAGCCTTTACCCGACGGCAGTTATATCTGCCCGGCTGGCAATTTGTTTAATACCGAAAAAGAGCTGCATTGCAGCTGGCCGGAACACAAAGTGATGCCGGAAGGACAAAAAGGTCGCCCGGAAATTTACGTAATGGGCTGCCGCAACCCTTTCCGTATTTCCATCGACGAGCGCCGAAAGCTGCTTTTTTGGGGCGAAGTAGGCCCTGATGCCGGCGAACCTGATACCGCCCGTGGTCCGCAAGGCCACGATGAGGTAAACCGGGCCCGTGCAGCCGGATTTTTTGGCTGGCCTTATTTTGTGGGCAACAACAAACCCTACCGCGAGCACGATTTTGCCACGGGCAAAAATGCTCCGCTGCACGATCCGGAACACCCCATCAACAACTCGCCCAATAACACGGGTATGCGGGAATTGCCGGCGGCACAATCTGCCTTTATCTGGTACCCCTATGGCAATTCGCCAGATTTCCCACTGGTTGGCACCGGCGGCCGGAATGCCATGGCCGGCCCTGTGTATTATTGCGACAAGTACCCCGCCGATACCCGGATGCCAGATTATTACAACGGCAAACTCATCATTTATGAATGGATGCGTGGCTGGATGATGGCTGTAACGGTGGATTCCATGGGCAATTTCAGTAAAATGGAGCCTTTTGCGGAGCAACTCAAATTCTCCCGCCCCATGGATATGGTGGTGGATAAAAATGGTTCGATCTGGATACTGGAATATGGCACACAATGGTTTGCCACCAACCCGGATGCCCGTCTCTCGCGGATAGATTATGTGCGCGGCAACCGTCCGCCCATACCATCGCTGCAAGCCAGAAAAACTGCCGGCGCTGCGCCATTTGCAGCCTGTGTAGACATTTCCCAAACCGAGGATTACGACGGCGAATACCTGGAATACACCCTTGATTTTGGAGACGGTACGCCACCGCTAAATATTCACCCCAAAAAGCCTACAGCACGGGGTGGACTGGCTTCGGTGGAGCCTAAAAACGTGCCGCACAAGCGTTCGGAACTGGATAG
>JAEUUS010000248.1 GCA_016787545.1 Saprospiraceae bacterium | reverse complement strand
CCAGATGGCACCGCATTGCTAACTCCTTTTGGATCGGATAGCACCCGCATTAATCCGGAAGCCTGGAACAGGATTTATCAAACCATGCGTAAATCCTCCGATCCCAACAGGAAAGGGCATATCCACAGTCAGGCGGATCGTACCATTCGGTTGGAACTTTGCCATGGATACCCGACAAGAGGTTACTATTTTCTTGATTACCGTCTCGAACCAGGTCATGAAGCATTGGTCATCGCTTATCTTGGACATCGGAAATTCAAACGGGTCATGGAAGATTTTCCACCGAACTTTGGTCCATTAGGGGTTGGGAAACCCGACACGCTGCGTTTTATTTTATGGCCCTGAGGCTCATTTCCCTCCCAATCATATGATTTTGCATTACGGTCACTTCTCATGTCTCCACTCCAACAATCCCTTGAAACACTGGAAAACCAGATTTGGCAATCCCCAAACGACGCGAGCTACCTGGTGCAAACCTGCTACTCCTTGCGCAAAAAACCTCTGGCGGATTTTGGGGTGGAAGACTTAAGGATCATGATTGGCCAAAACATTGGCCTGAAATGGCTGATGCCCCTGGCCATACAGGAATTGCAGCAAAACATCCTGGTGGAAGGGCACTTTCACCCGGGCGACTTGCTTCAGGTTGTTCTCAGCAGCGAAAAGTCGTATTGGCTAGAGGAACCGTCAAACTGGAACAGTGTTTGTACACTTTTTAGACAGCAGCAAGCGTTACTGAATGCTTCTGATATCAATTGGGGCATCAAAAGGGTATTGATTGAGGCCTTCGCCACTTTTGAAAAATACCACGCCTGATAACACCTAATAACAACCGATTCCATATGTCCAAGTTTCTCTGGCTACTTGCCCCATTTTTCCCCTTGTGTATGCACGCACAAAGCGCCAATACCCAATGGATTCCATATTACCATGCAGATTTCACCGTGGTATTTCCTGCTGATTGGGAACTGGATACGAGCCATCAAATGAACACCTCGTTTTTTCTGTTTAGTCCGCTCACAGATAAAAACGACCAGTTTAGAGAAAATATTAACCTCCTGGTGCAGGATTTAAGTCGGTTTCCGGCAGACCTGGATCAATACGTAAAGATTACAGAAGGGCAAATTGGCAGTTATATTGAGAACGGGAAATTGCTGAGCAGCGAGCGTAAATCTGCCGCCGGAAGGCCGTTTCAACACATGACATATACTGGAAAACAAGGCAAATACGACCTCATGTTTGAACAATACATGTGGGTGATCCGCAAAGAAGCTTTTGTGCTCACTTTTACATCGCAGGTAAAAACCTACGATCAGTACAAAACGGTTGGGCAGAAGATTTTGAACAGTTTCAGGCTAAAGAAATGACCGTCCGCCACTTCAAATAATATAGGCTATTACCCAAAGTAATATCCCGATAACACACAACTCAATCGGGTTTGATATCACAGGCAGTTCTTTCACCATTACTATTTCTGTTGGGTAATCTTTTTGTTGGATGATGTCTACCACATCGCCTATTTTATATCTTTTTGGGTGAACGTCTTGCTCATATTGCTTCCCTAAGGGATTACCCTGAAATGGCGGAAGCTCTAAAACAAGATAATAGAGGTACTTTTCATCCAACCCCTGGGGGGAGGATTTAAGTTCCACCACTATATCCACAACTGTGGCTTTTGCACGTATGCCCGTTCTGAACAGGCGATTAAATTTAACCGCCTGATAAAAACAGTAAATGCCATATCCAAAGGCCGAAAAGCCTGCTAAGAAGCTAAACATAGGCTGCAAATTACGGTTTTTTGGACTTTTGGACGTTAGACTTGTACCCGATGTGGTTGAAATGACTTTTTCACCCCGAGCAAAAGTCCAACGTCCAATAGTCCAACGTCCAGCAGTCCAAAGTCCCACCATCACATAAATAACTTCCGGATTCCATAAAACAACCGCTCCAGCAGGCGCAAGTCCTGCGTAACCACTTCAGCGGTACCTGCCATTTCTGATTTGCAGTAAAAAGGCTGTTGGTAGCTGCTGGTGAGGCCTTTAGGCAATGCCACTGTTAAGCGGTAGGAACGGATGTTTTCTGAGGGTGTCATGGCTACCACCTGTCCTTCCAGGGCGCCAAATTCCTGGTACGGATAGTCGTCCATTTTCAGTACCACTTTCTGACCAACCGCCGCTTTTCCCAAGCCGCGCACAGGTATTTCTACGATGGCCAGGTACTGTCGTTGCTCCGGCAACACCGAAAACAAGGCTTCATTGGCCGACACGTACTGGCGCTCTGCCAAATTTTTCAAACAAACCAGCTTCCCATCTGATGGCGCCGTGAGCAGGTGCCTGTGTTTCCAGGCTTGCAGATCCTGGTCTAACTGATGCAGGGTTTGCATCATCTGGTTGAGGTAATCCCGCTTTTTGGATTCAAATTCAAACAATACGGTGTGGTATTCCGATTCCAGCCGGGCAATACTCAACTGATTTTGAATGGCATATTCTTCCATACCGGCACTTTCGCGTTTTTTTTCGAGGTACTCGTTTTCCCGTTTCAGAAACTCGGTTTTGCTGTACAGCCCTTCCTCCATCAGTTTTTGATCCGTTTGGTAGGCAGTTGCCACGTTTTTAAACTCAGCTTCGTTCAGCACTTTGCGCTGCGCATTCACCCGCAATAATTTCTGCTGGGCTGCAATCTGGTGCTGAATACCTTCCAGCTTCTGGCCATAGTAAGAATCCGTTACCAGCCAGCGGTAACCGTGGTAGGTCTGCTGCAATCCGGCAATAAGGGACTGGAAATCGCCTCCGTTCAAAGAATCTGTAGGAAAAACCAGCTCTTCGGCAGGATTTTTCAAAAACCGCTGGCCCTGTTCCAGCAGGCGTTCTACCTGCCGGGTATCATCCAGGCTGCTGAGGTTTTCCATTTCGGCCAGGATATCGCCTTTTTTCACCATCTGGCCATCCGCAACCAGGAGACGCATCAATCGGCCGCCGGATTGAGTTACCACCTGAATCGTTGGCGCATCGGGGCTTACCACAGCAGAGCCTTTGAGGATTTCCGGATAACGAATGTACCAGGCGCCGGCCAGGAACATAATCAGGATAAAGGAGATTACAGTGGCGCCCATACGCACAATCCAGCGCGGGCTTTCGTTGAGGATGTCGAGAATGTCGTCGGAGTGAGGAAGCATGGGTGGAGGGTTTGAAAGGTTTGAGGGGTTGGAGGGGTTGGAGGGGTTTGAAAGGTTTGAAAGGTTTGAGGGGTTTGAGGGGTTGGAGGGGTTGGAGGGGTGTTTTTCACCGCAGAGGCGCGGAGTCGCGGAGGCGGGTATTTTTCTGGTAACCTATCTCTGCGGTAAAAAACTGCGCGTATCTGCGCCTCTGCGGTAAAAAAAACACTCAGTTTGCCATTTCGAGTTGTGAGGTGAGGAGTTCGTAGTAGCGGCCCTGGAGGGCGATGAGTTCTTCGTGGGTTCCTTTTTCTACAATACTGCCTTTTTCTATAACCACAATCTGATCGGCGTGGCGGATGGTGCTGAGGCGGTGTGCAACCACTACCATGGTTTTACCTTTGAAATACTCCTTCAGGTTGTGCATAATCTGGTTTTGATTCTGGGTATCCAGGGCATTGGTACCTTCATCGAGGAACAGGTATTCCGGGTTTTTGTACACGGCCCGGGCGATGAGCAGGCGTTGTTTTTGACCCAAACTCAGTCCGTTGTACTCCTTTCCGATGGTGGTGTAGTAGCCCATGGGCAAACTTTCGATGTATTCGTGCAGATTGGCTACCCGTGCTGCCATTTTGACCCGTTCGAAATCCAGTTGTTCGTCGCCCATGGCAATGTTCTGAATAAAGGTGTCGGAG
>JAEUUS010000203.1 GCA_016787545.1 Saprospiraceae bacterium | reverse complement strand
CATTCCCTGCGAGCTATTTCCACGCAGTTCGATACCGATCGGCCCGGCATAGGCATAATCTGTTTGGTTCAGGTAATTTCTTACACCAGGGCCATTGTCTATTACCTGAAACTGCGCATCAATTTTGGGGTCATTGACAATGGGTTGACCACCGGTAAAAATTTTCAGAATGGGCAAATCGCTGGATTCAAAGGGGAATGGTTTGCAGGGGTTGTTGCCAAAAGTGATACTCCAGTCCAGGAGTTCGCCTGCATCGGCAAAAGCATAAGTATCCAGAATTACCAGTTGCCAGGTTCCGTTGGGATTTTGCCCGTTATTCACCAGTCCCATATCGCCAAAAGGCCTGAATTCGCCGGTAAACGGATACCATACATCAAAGATAGATTGGTCGGCATTCCCACTGAAACAGGTGTTGACAAAACCATCCGTATCACCACCCACTCCAGACACCAGAGGGATCAAGGTTCCATCAGGAGTTCTGAGCTGCACCGATAAATCAGCCACCCAGGAATGAACCGCATTGATGCAAATACGTTCTATACCGAACTGAGTGGTATCCAAACTGCCCGGCAACCCACTCACAGGCAGATCGAAAACAATGGTTGAGCCATCGTCAGGGATAGGTCCGCCTGTTCCGCTGAAGGTTTGCGCCAAACAAACCTGGGAAGCCAACAAGACAATACTCAAGGCAAAAAGTAAAGATCTAAACATATTGAACACAGATTTTCCCGGAAAGGTAGGAAGATGCTGTACTTATCTCAGCGACTTGATTTGACGGAAAATTGCCAACCACATCATTCATCAAATTCCCGACCTTTGCCGCACATGGAAATCGTCCGGTATAGAGACCTGGGCCAAATGGGTTATCAGGAAGCCTGGGATTATCAAACGGCCGTTCATCAAGTGTTGATTGCACATAAAATCAGTCACCGCGGACAGCCACTTGAGTCGTACCAACAGGCGCATGAGCTCCTGTTGGTAGAGCATCCACCTGTTTATACCCTGGGTAAAAGCGGGTCTATGGATCATTTATTGCTCACAGAAACCGAGCTACGGGAGCGTGGCATTTCGTTTTTTCCCATTAACCGGGGCGGCGATATTACCTATCATGGCCCTGGGCAAATTGTTGGTTACCCGATTCTGGATCTGGAACGTTTTTTCACCGATGTGCACCGCTATGTGCGCCATATTGAAGAGGTGATCATACGCACCCTGGCTGTGTACGGCATTGAAGGATACCGCATAAAGGAATACACTGGTGTATGGACCCAAACACCCGCTACCGCCACCCAGCCCGCCATGCAACGCAAAATTTGCGCCATTGGGGTGCATCTTTCCCGCTGGACAACCCTGCACGGGTGGGCATTTAACGTCAACACAGATCTGGGTTATTTTAAGCACATCGTGCCATGTGGCATCAATGACGATGATAAAACCGTAACCTCCATGGCACAACTGCTAGGCAGGGAATTGCCGCTGGATGAGGTCAAACAACAAATTAAAATCCACTTTGCGGAGGTCTTTCAATGTCAAATGGAAGAATGATGGACGGATTTATGGTCCATTGTTAGCCAATCTCCATTCAGGCTACCTATTTTTGCGCTACAGAAATTGCGCCCCTAAAGGGGCTTGGATACCCCTCAACCAATCAAACTCTTCAAACCCATCAAACCCTTCAAACCCTTCAAACCCTTCAAACAATCACTCCGCACTCTTACACATCTCGATATATGGGCGACGCACACTTATTAGACGACTGGAAACTGGAACAACAAGAATGGCTGGAGGCGCTGGAGGAAGTGCTGGAGAGCCAGGGCAAATCCCGTTCGGAGGAGCTCCTACAAGCTCTGCGCCGTATGCTGGCCAAACACGGCGCTGCAACTGGCGGCTCAGCGCTGAATACCCCTTACATGAATACCATTGCTCCGGAGGATCAGCCGACTTATCCCGGCGATCTGGAACTGGAAGCAAAAATTGAAAATATTCTGCGTTGGAATGCTCAGGCAATGGTACTACAGGCGCAGGACAAAAACCTTGCTTTAGGCGGGCACATTGCTACGTATGCTGCCTGCGCCACTATGCTGGAGGTGCTGTTCAATCATTTCCTGCGCAAACGTTCGGCTGATTACGGCGGCGATTTGCTGATGTTTCAGGGTCACGCCTCGCCCGGTGTATATGCCCGTGCCGTTTTTGAGGGTCGCTTGCCAGAACAGGCCATTGCCGATTTCCGTCAGGAAACCCTGGGCGGCGTATCGTCCTACCCGCACCCGCGTCGCATGCCGCATTTCTGGCAGGCACCAACAGTGAGTATGGGCCTTGGTCCAATGACAGCCGTTTACCAGGCTCGTTTTGCCAAATACCTGGAAAATCGCGGATTAAAGCCTGAAAATGGCGGCAAAGTGTGGCACTTCATTGGCGATGGTGAAATTGACGAACCGGAAATCTACGGCACCATTGGCATGGCTACCCGTGAAAATCTGGACAACCTGGTGTTTGTGGTACACTGCAATCTGCAGCGCCTGGATGGTCCGGTGCGTGGCAATGGCAAAATCATCCAGGAAGTAGAGCGTCATTTCTTTGGCGCCGGCTGGGATGTAATCAAAGTGGTTTGGGCCAGCGAATGGGACGAGCTTCTGGCCAAAGATGAAGAAGGTGTTCTGCTGGAGCGCTTCGACCGTATGCTCGACGGGCATTTCCAGGAAATTGCCTCCACCAACGATGGCGCTTTTGTGCGGAAAATGCTGGTTGGACAGCACAATGGCAAAGAAATCGTACAAGACGATCTGAGCGAACGCATCAGCGCATTGCTGGCCGGTTATTCCGACGAACAGCTGGGTAAAATGCGTCGCGGGGGGCATGATGCGCATAAAGTATACGCCGCCTACGAGCGCGCGGTGCGCGCAGGAAAACCGGTAGCCATTATCGTAAAAACCGTAAAAGGATACGGTATGGGTAAATCTGCCGAGGGCAAAAACAAAGCCCACCAAACCAAAGATTTGAGTGATGATTTCCGTGTGGAGATTAAAAATCGCTACCAAATTCCGCTTTCCGATGATGAGGCCCGTGAGGCCAAATTCTGGTGGCCGGCAGCTGATGCTCCGGAGCGGAAATACTTGCAGGAAAGACGCGAAAAATTGGGCGGATTCCTGCCAGCGCGTTCTGATGTATATCCTGCTTTTAAGGCTCCGGATTTGAGTAGTTTTGAAAAACAACTCAAAGGAAGCGAGGCTGGCAAAACGGTATCTACCACCGGCGCCATGATGGATATTTTGGGTCAACTGATCAAAAATCCGGAAATTGGCAAGTACATCGTGCCCATTGTACCGGATGAGGCCCAAACCTTCGGTATGGAGCCACTTTTCAACTCGGTGCAGATCTGGAACCAGAAAGGCCAGTTGTACACCCCGCTGGAAATTGGTATCGCGGTAATCAAATACAAGGAGTCTAAAACCGGTCAGGTTTTGCAGGAAGGTATCAATGAGGATGGCGCTACCGCCAGCTTCACGGCAGCCGGCACGGCTTATGCCCTGCACGGAATTCCTACGGTGCCGTTCTATATTTACTATTCCATGTTCGGATTCCAGCGTGTGGGCGATATGGTTTGGGCAGCCGCCGATATGATGTGCAAAGGCTTTTTGCTGGGCGCTACCGCCGGTCGTACTACCCTCAATGGCGAAGGATTGCAGCACCAGGATGGTCATTCCATCATGATTGCGCAAACGATGCCGAGTGTGATACCTTACGATCCGGCTTTTGGCTACGAATTGGCGGTGATTGTACAGGACGGCCTGCGCCGCATGTACCAGGAAAACGAATCCAAGATTTACTACATCACCCTGTACAACGAAAACCTGCTGATGCCGGAAATGCCAAAAGGCGTGGAAGAAGGCATCCGCAAAGGATTGTACCGCTACCAGAAATCCAGCACCAAAGGTGGCGCTAAAGCGCATTTGTTTGGTTCCGGTGTGATCATGAAACAAGTGCTGGAGGCGGCAGAAATCCTGGAAAAAGAAGGCGTTAGCACCGATATCTGGAGTGCCACTTCCTGGACCGAGCTCTACCGTGATGCTGTGGCCTGCGACCGCTGGAACATGTTGCACCCGGGCGAAACAGAGCGCGTACCGTTTGTGAAACAAGCCCTCAAAGGTGAAGATGGCGTATTTGTGAGCGCCAACGACTGGATCAAGGTAACCGCCGGACAATTGTCGCCCTGGATGCCGGAATCCTTCACAGCCCTGGGCACGGATGGATTTGGCTTGTCAGAAAGTCGTGAGAACCTGCGCGATTATTTTGAGATCAGCCCAAAGTACATTGCCCTGGCAGCTGTTCGTTTGCTGCACAAGCAAGGCAAAATCTCGGATAAAGCGGTGAAAGAGTTTATTAAGAAATACGGGGTTGTGAGTGACAAGCCGGATCCGATGTCTGTGTAGAGTACATGATTGACGAGTACATGAGTACATGATTGAAGAGGGGAAGGAATTACATGATTGACGAGTACATGAGTACATGATTGAAGAGGGGGGGCGCTCGGCTTGGCATTTCTGTGGATGCCGGGCCGAGCGCCCTCCCTCGTCAATCATGTAATCATGTAATTGTCAATCATGTAATATTACATTTTTTTCGAAACCAACCTTATGAAACACCTGATTTGTTTTTTCCTGTTATTTTTTCAAGGATGGATATTGGCAGCTCAATCACCGGTTAATGCCATCTATATGGAGTTTGGGTATGTCAATTTACAAAACGAGGATAAGTTTATACAGGCTATGTATGGATACGCCAGATACCGTTATTACATGGATGAACATTTTATCCACTTTGAACAAAGCGCCGATTTACCTCCAGACTTAAAATATCTGTTTGGCCCCGGACTCACCAGCAGTTATATTTTTGATATCCACAGAAACGAACTCTTTGTGTGCGTTACACTTGATTCTGTAAAAATCCGGATGCCATCAACTGAGAAGGATATGGAAATTTTTGAAGGAATGTTGAAGCATAATATAAGCAACACAAGTTATCCCAGTACAAAAACACAGCAGTTAGAAATCCTAGAAAAGAACACAGTGGGCTATCCAGTCGCTGGCGTGTACTCCGACACGGCGTTTCTCTTCGTTCACAAAGAAATTAATTTAGCGAACCACTTACATCAGTTTCCTATGTACCTTCCGGAAGGTCCTATCGGGCCTGGCCTGGTTATGGGACGTAATGACCCTACCAAAAACGGCCTAACACTTGAATTCAGGGTTATTTATATGGAATTAGATCGGCCTAAATCCCTGGCAGCTGAATTAGGTGCATTTACATTGGTCACGGAGGAAGCAGGGCAGGAAGCTATCAGAAAGTTTTTGAGCCTAAAGTAAGCCCTGATGAAGAATCCATATTTTGCCCAGCTCGATCTTCAATCAAGTACTCATGTACTCGTCAATCATGTAATAATTCACTCTTTTTTCCCCACTTGAATAATTAGGCCCCGTTTTTGTTCGTTTTGTGGCCTAATTGATTCATCCTTTATGCCGCAAACACATCCCTGTCTCCGATTCCTCTTGTTCTTTTCCGTCATTTTATCTGCTGACGCAGCCCAGGCCCAGGACCAACTGGGTATGCGACTCGAACGATACTCTGGCATTTACAGCGCCGGAATCAACCCGGCCAATACCGCGTTTACCCCGCACAACTGGGAGGTAAGTCTGTTTAATGCCGATCTGTTTATAGAAAACAGCTACGCTTATCTGCGCAATACCAGTCTTCAGAATGCCTTGCGCAATACCGACAAAATTGTATCCGTAACCGATACCTCTGCGGAAAATCCGTCGGCCAGAGATGCCATTTTGCAGGATTTTGCCAACCCAACCCGACCCATGCATGCGGTTATTCAAACCCGTGTAGCGGGCCCCGGGTTTAGTTTTCGGTTTGGAGATAACCATACCGTGGGCTTGACTACTGCTTTCCGGACGCACTTTTCCAGCTACCGTATTCCAGAGTTTTTTGCCTATCGGAACATATCCGACTTGCCTCGTAATCAAGCCATTAATGTACCATCAGTGGGATTAAGCGGCATGTCGTGGGCAGAAATTGGACTGCATTACAGTCACCTGCAGGAAGTGGGTGATCTGCAAATGGCCTGGGGCGTTTCGCCCAAACTGCTGCTTGGTTATGAAGGCTTCTACGTGCGCGCACAATCCAATTTTGATTACACCCAAAAACCGGGAGATACCCTGGCGTTTGGCAGCGGCAGGTGGGAATATGCCTTTACAACCGGCAATACCACCGACAATGCAGAAGACGTATCGGTTAAACGGCAGGGAATGGGCATGGCATTCGACCTGGGTGTGAGCTGGGCCATGCCTTCCGGGGATGATGACGGCTCTTATCGCTGGCGGGCGGGTGTTTCGCTGGTAGATGCCGGTTGGGTGCGGTTCCGGAATACGGCACGTAAACACCGGGTAGTGTTTGATACGGCCATTACCGTTAGCGGAACACAGTTTCCGGGCCGGGATAATGTGGATGATATCCTGCAGGATGTTAGCCAGGCATTTATGGGCGATAGTTCGGCCTCTTTCTTAGGCAATGCGTTCAGCATGGCATTGCCCACAGCATTATCCCTGCAATTCGATGCCCAGGTGATACCTATGGTATATGTGGGAGCAGTATTAGTGCAGCGCACCCCTTTTTCCAAAAACGCCCTGAAACGGCCGGCCACCCTGGCCGTAGTGCCCAGATTTGAGCACAAGTGGTTTTCGGCCTCGCTTCCGGTAGTCGTAAACGATTGGCGCAGTGTTCGCATAGGCGCCGCAGCGAGAATAGCCTGGCTTTACCTGGGCACCGACAACCTCAACAGCTTTTTCACTAAAAACAAATTAAGCGGCGCCGACTTCTATATCGGATTGAAAATCAATGGCTTCCAGTTTAAAGCCAGAGAAAAAGGCTACCGTTTGAACAAGGAAAGAGGCAGCCGAAGCAACGGCCCGAATAGGAAGAAGATTAAGTGTTATACGTTTTAAGGGTTTGAGGGGTTTGAAGGGTTTGAGGGGTTTGAAGGGTTTGAAGGGTTTGAGGGGTTTGAAGGGTTTGAAGGGTTTGAAGGGTTTGAAGGGTTTGAAGGGTTTGAGGGGTTTGAAGGGTTTGATGAGTTTGAGACGATTCAAACTCATCAAACCCTTCAAACTCATCAAACCCTTCAAACCCTTCAAACCCCTCAAACTCAATAATTCGCCTGCAGCTGTAACCTCAGGAAATTGCCCTTTTCAGCATAATCGGTTTTAAAATCGGAATATTTGCGGTTGCTGATCACGTAAGACATGGTTACTTCCAGATTCTTGATTGGTTGCCATTCAAGACCTAATTCAAGTTCATTCATCTTGTATCTGCGGGCATCCAATTCATGTTTTTTAGACCCATCATATACCTGATACCGGCTGTAAGTGGTTAAAAAACCTTT
>JAEUUS010000130.1 GCA_016787545.1 Saprospiraceae bacterium | reverse complement strand
TGCACTCGACCGCGAGCGCAAGGCCGGACAATTGCGCGGACCCCTGCACGGAATCCCCATACTGCTCAAAGACAACATCGATACCGGCGATCAGATGATGACCACCGCCGGCTCTCTGGCACTGGAAGGTCACCGGGCTGCGCAGGATGCTTTTGTGGTGACACAACTGCGCGCTGCCGGCGCACTCATTCTGGGCAAAACCAACCTGAGCGAATGGGCCAACTTCCGCAGCACGCATTCCAGCAGCGGTTGGAGTAGCAGGGGCGGACAAACCAAAAACCCGGCAGACCCGGCCCGCAATCCCTCGGGGTCCAGCTCCGGCTCGGGCGCTGCGGTGGCTGCCAACCTCTGCGCTGTGGCCGTGGGCACCGAAACCGATGGCTCGGTGATTGCTCCGGCATCGGTATGCGGTATTGTAGGACTGAAACCTACGGTGGGATTGCTGAGTCGCAGCGGCATTATTCCCATTGCGGCCTCGCAGGATACGGCCGGCCCTATGGCGCGCAGCGTGACAGACGCTGCCATCCTGCTTTCGGTCATGACCGGCGTTGACCCGAACGATGCCGCCACCGCTGCCAGCGCAGGCAAAGCAGCGCCAGATTATACCACTTTTCTGGACAAAAACGCCCTGGCGGGTAATCGCATCGGGGTGGAAAAAGCGCATTTTGAAGGTCAAACCGATACCGTGCAGCTGTATAAAAAAGCCCTGGAAGTGCTGAAAAACGCCGGCGCTACCCTGGTAGAAATAGAATTGGTGAAGCTGGTTGGTCCACTGAGCGAAGCAGAGTTTGAATTGCTGGAATACGAGTTCAGGGACGGGCTGAACCGCTATCTCGCCAAGGCCAATGCCCGGGTGAAATCGCTGGCTGAAGTTATTGCCTTCAATCAGGCCAACGAAGCCCGCGTGATGCCCTATTTCAAGCAGGAAATCCTGGAAAGCGCCGAAAAACGCGGTCCGCTCACCGACCCTAAATACCTGGCAGCGCAAAAGAAAACCTATTCCACCCGCGGCATTATAGACGGTATCCTGCAAGGGGAAAAGCTCGATGCCCTGGTGGGCGTTACGATGGGGCCGGCGCACCTCACTGATCTGGTGTACGGCGATTATTACCCTTCCCACGGTTTTTATTTCGGGCAGGCCCCGGCCATGGCCGGCTACCCGAGTCTGACGGTGCCTATGGGCCTGGTTCAGGGTTTGCCGGTGGGTTTGTCGTTTGTAGGCTCAGCCTGGCAAGACGGCGGGATTTTGGGGTTGGGATTTGCGTATGAACAGATGAGAGGATGACAAATGTCCATCCCGAGGACTCGGGACCAAGTGGGGCGGGTGCTTGGCGTCAGCACGTTTGATGAGTAGTTCTCGCGTGCATGACGCAGGCGTAGGGCGGAGCAAGGATCAACCTTTGTAATATTTTGTCCGGGAGGAGGAACATAAGGCTGAACCACCATGTAAATGGTAGCTAAACCCGACCTCTTCATGTAAATTTATTTTGATTTTTTAAAAATAGGCACTATATTTGGAAGGTAATATTTGTCATGTGACAAATATTTTTTGTTTCATCCCGACATAACTGATTACTATGAAAAATCTTTTCCCACTTTTTCCGAAAGCCTCGGGAATGCTGATCTGTCTATTCCTGTTGCTACACACGGCCCTGGTTTTCGGGCAAACCTTTCAAACAGCCATTGGCTATCCAACGCCTACCGACGAGCGGGGCGCCAGCGGCCTGATCGCCAACAACGGCAATTACCTCATTCTTGGAGGCAATACCCAACACCCAAGCGGATTGTTCAATCCCGCAGGCGATATGCAACTCGTGCGCCTGAATCCGCTGGGCAATCTTTTGTTCCCCTCCAAAATGATTGGTCAGGATGTGCAGGAAACGGCCACCTGGATTGAAAAAGCCCAGGATTGTGCCGGAAATGCAGGATATATCATCGCCGGCAATGAATTTAATGGAGGCAGTAATAATATGCTGCTTACCCTCACCGATGGCGCCGGCAACCCCGTGTGGGTACGACGTATTGGCACACCAAACCTCGACGAAAAAAGTGCCTGCGTGAAACCGGACGGCGCCGGAAATTTCATTCTGGTGGGTACAAAAACCAATATAGGCACGGGTTTTTCAGCCATTCAGGCG
>JAEUUS010000120.1 GCA_016787545.1 Saprospiraceae bacterium | reverse complement strand
AGCCAGTATCCCCAATTGGTGAATACCCAACCCCAACCTCGTTTTTCGAATATGGACATGGTGCCAAGAATAGGCAGAATCACGGTCAATGAAATAATAACTCCATGAACTGCACCATGACCAAAGGTTGCATAACTGTGGCCATCCGGAGCAACATCCTGACCCGGGCCGGCAACGTTGATGCACATGAATGAGGATAAAAGAAACGACAAGCCAAGTGCCACCAGATACAATACTGGTTTTGGTCCGTTCCCAATAGATTCCGGTGTGAACCCATTGGCGCGCATCCAGGCGCCACCTAATACTTGTGGATGATAGTAAACAAAGCCGAGAATCATCGGCACCAATGCCGAAACGGCAACAGCGATCCAGTTAATTTCCATAAGTTGTAACAGTTTTGTTTTGAAATGTAGGGCAAAAATAGAAATCAAGTTTTAAAAATGCATTTTTTAAAACAAAAAATTTTAACAGGGGCGCTTATTCCCCTTCCTCCCCTGAAACGTTTACGAAACTTTCAAAAGTTTCGTAAACGTTTCAGGAGACCTTTAGCTTTGCGCCCAACTTAAACACCCAAACACTCCCCAACTCAAACACTCAATATATGGACAAAATGGTTGCCCGCTTCCCGGAACAATTGGAAGAAGCATTTGGAATAGCCCAAAAAATCACCCTGAAAAAACATACGGCGCCTTTGCGCTCAGTCTTCATTTCCGGCCTGGGCGGAAGTGGTATTGGCGGCGGATTTGTACAGGATTTTGTTCGTGGTGTATGTAAATTACCCGTTGTTGTCAGCAAAGGATATCAGGCGCCCGCCTGGATTAACAAAAACACGCTGGCTATCTGTTCCTCTTACAGCGGCAACACTGAGGAAACACTCAGCACCCTGGAACAACTGCACCATACCGGCGCCAAGATCGTTTGCATTGCCTCCGGTGGCAAACTAATTGACATTGCCAAGGCCAAAGGGTATGATTATGTTCAATTACCCGGCGGATGGAGCAGCCCGCGTGCTTGTCTGGGTTATTCCGTGGTAGCACAGTTAGGCGTTTTCCGCGCTGCAAAACTCATCCCCTCAAAACTGCTCAATCAGGTAACAGGCGCTCAAAAACTGCTGAAACGCGACCAAAACGCCATGCAGAAAGCCGCGCGCAAAATTGCCGGCTTCCTCACCGGAAAAACGCCCGTGCTCTATATTGCTGACCATATGGAAGCGGTTGCCGTTCGGTGGCGACAACAAATCAACGAAAACGCCAAGATGCTCTGTTGGCACCATGTGATTCCGGAAATGAACCACAACGAACTCGTAGGCTGGCGCGACCAGCGTGCTGATGTTGCCGTAATCTGGCTCCGAAATCACGACGACTTCTCACGCACTGCCATCCGTACGGATATCAACAAGGAGATCGTGGAACATTACACCCAAACCTCCATCGAATTGTACTCAAAAGGCAAAAACCTAATCGAAAAAGCACTTTGGTTGGTTCATTTGGGCGATTGGGTATCCGTTTATTTAGCTGAACTGCGAAACGTTGATCCCATTGAAATCAAGGTGATTGATTTTTTAAAAGGGGAATTGGCAAAAGTTTAGTCTTTTTTCCGACAACAGAAAAAGACACCTTCCAGATAAGGCTCCTTCGTTGCAAATTGTTGAAATAGCTGGCGAAGGAGCTTTTGTTTTTTCCATAATGAAGCAGAAAAAAGCATGGAGCTTTTTCCTGCAAGTGTAAAAATGCGGGATCGGAAAAGTCGACTATCCGCCTGAAAAGGCAGACTCGCCCGAATGCCTTCCATCGGGACAACACTTAGTACTTCAAAGCCTTGCTGTTCGGCCAAATATTTCCAATCTGAGGGATAAGGCCAGGTAGCAGTCGCTTGCGGAATTCCAAAAACCTCCATACACTTTTCGTTTATTTTGGCCATTTTAGCCAAAGAAACCCCATCGCGCCACAACGATTCGTTGAAAAACAACCTACCTCCCGGCCGCAAAACCAATCGAATTTGCTGCCATATTTTTACCAAATCCGCATCAGGCAAAATTGCCAGCACCGATTCGCAATATACTGCATCAAAAAAATGGGGCGGAAACGGAAATGGTACATTTGCCGGCATTACCTGTAGTCTTTCGGCGCTTACCCCTGAAAAGGCAAAACGTTTTTGCGCAACCCGAAGCATTTCCGCAGATTTTTCCAATCCAAAAACGTCTACCCCGTCAAAACGGCAAGTCAATTCCAACAAGGTTTGTCCGGTCCCAAACCCGATTTCCAACAACCTGCTTCCAGGCTTTGGCGCCATTTGCTGCAATAAATAACCTGTACCCTCACGCCCAAGCGCATGCAGGTACGGCGTGTGTGTGCGGGCGTAGAAATCGAGGATTGTATGCATGTGAATATCCAATGTCCAACAGGTCAATGTCCAATGTCCAAGTGGTGCGGGTGCTTGGCGTCAGCACGATGGGAATATCAAATATCCAATATCCAATTTCCAAGTAGTGCGGGTGTTTAGTGTCAGCACATTTGTTTGGCTACTCACGCGTGATTGGCTATCGTAGTCATGGATCGTTGTGCTAAGCGCCCTTGAACAATCAATCAATTGTGCTGATGCCAAACACCCGCACTACTTGGAAATTGGACATTGGATATTGGCTATTGGATATTCACCTAACCACAACCTTCCCTGTCGTCCATCCGCCACTCGTTTCTACCCGAAATAAATAAACACCTGCCGGGAGCGACTGCAACAGTATGATTTGGTCTCCACCGCTGATATTTCCGGATTGCACCGTTTTGCCGTAATAATCCAGGATATCATACCTGCCCGGATGTGTTATTCCGCTAATTGAAATATACTGATCGGCGGGATTGGGGGCAATGGAGATCTGGAACCTGTTTTCCGGCGCCGTTGTTCCAACCGTTCCTATCTGCTGCAACCCTAAAAAAAAGATAATGGTGCCTGTCATGGCTG
>JAEUUS010000116.1 GCA_016787545.1 Saprospiraceae bacterium | reverse complement strand
CAGAAAATGAGATTGAGAAGGTGAAAGTAAAAATTCTTCCGCTGCTCTCCTTTTTTGGGGCATGCCCCAAAAAAGGAGAGCAGCGGAAATCTCAAATCTCAACTGAAAAATCAGTTTACACAAAATCGTTTACACTCCCATATTTTTATGACTTGTAGAGCTTTCTGATAAAACTTTGCGCCTTTGCATCTTAGCGCCTTAGAGTCAACAACTCTTAGCTCCTTAGCGTCTTAGTGCCTTAGAGTCAACAAATCATAGCTCCTTAGCGTCAACAACTCTTAGCTCCTTAGCGTCTTAGTGCCTTAGAGTCAACAAATCATAGCTCCTTAGCGTCTTAGCGCCTTAGCGTCAACAAATCATGGCTCCTTCGCGTCTTAGTGTCTTAGCGCCTTAGCGTCAACAAATCATAGCTCCTTCGCGTCTTAGTGTCTTAGCGCCTTAGCGTCAACAAATCATAGCTCCTTCGCGTCTTAGTGTCTTAGCGTCAACAACTCTTAGCTTCTTCGTGTCAACTTTGCGCCTTCGCAGTTCCCTTTGTGTCTTCCTAATCGATGGATACCACAGGCACTTCTACAAAGAAGTCAGTTCCTTCATTATCCCGGGTTTCAAAACGAATGGTGCCGTCGTGGGCTTCAATGATCTTTTTACAAATGGCCAATCCCAAGCCACTTCCAGACGTTTTGGTGGTAAAATTGGGCTCAAAAACCCGGTCACGAATTTCAGGTGGTATGCCGCCGCCATTATCGCTGATCTGGATAACAGAATGATCGCCAGTACGACTCAGCGACACTTTAATTTGACCTTTTCGATCTGAAGGAATGGCCTGTATTGCATTGATAACCAGGTTGTTGAAGACACGAATCAGATGGTTTTTGTCGCCCAGTATATGGAAGCGTTCTTCTGGAAGCGTCAGAAATAAATCAACATGTTTTTGTTCGCTGAACAGATCATGCACACTTTCCACAACCTCATTGATTACCACATCGTTTTTGGTCTTAATATCCAGGTTTGCAAACATGGAAAATTCCGATGCTATCTGGGCCAGGGAGTCTATTTGTTCAATCAAACGGGTAATGGCTTTCCTGAGATAGGCCGCAGCCTGTTCCGGACTGCCTGACAAGCGCTCCAATTGTTGCATGGAGAGCTTCATAGTGGTAAGTGGATTCTTGATGTCGTGGGCTACCTGTCTGGCCATTTCTCTCCAGGCGCCTTCGCGTTCCAATTTGACTAACTGCGTTTTGGAAGCCTCCAGTTTTTCCACCATTGAATTATACTGAAAAATCAGTTGGCTAATTTCGTCTTCTGAATCGCCCACATAGTCCAAAGGCTCATTTTTATCTTCCAACCTGAGCACCTGAACTTTTTCCGACAACATACTGACGGGCCTGATGATAGAACGTGCCAACAAGTAGGTTACCCCAAATGCAATCAACAATAAAAACACATACAAACTGGCCAACATGCCAATAAAGTCTGATACTTCAGCACTGCTATTACCTTGTGTAGCGACAAATGGCGCTGCCAGGAATCCAAGTATTTTACCTTCTACATTTTGCAGGGTTCGATACTGAATTTGATAGGATAAACCCGCTGCTTGCTCGGACGTTATCTGTTCATTATTGATATTGCTGCTTAAATATTCAAGGGCATTTGGATTCATTTTAGCAGGTAATACCCCTAAACGAACCAATTCTTCCTGTGAAGAATAAACGATATCGCCCTTTAAATCGAAAAAATGTACATCCATCCCCAAACTTGTTGCCATTTCACTCAGCGTGACAGGCAAACTCTTGCGCAGACTGTCATCAGAAATCCGAGCGTCCAGCGCTTTCCCTTTCAGGTTGGTCAGGATGGCTGTGACCTTGAAATCATAGTCATTTTTTTCGGCTTTGAGCGCTGATTGGGTAAAGTGCTGATAAGTAAGATAGCCTACAATACCGAAGGCAATTGCCAGCAATGTAACGTTCCAGAAATGAATACGGCGGGCCAGTGATCCGCTTGCTTTGAGGCGGAAATCATATTCATTTGGCAAAAATTTAATCCATGTGTTGAAAAGCGCTAAAAGAATCAGGCATAAAGAGGCCAGCGCAAAAATGATGGAGAATAAATAAACTTGTTTAAGCCAGCTGCCTGAGGTTCTGCCAACGGCGGCAACAGTATGGCCATCTGCACTTTTGGCAACAGCATCAAGATGATGATCTGTTTGGAACTCTTTAAAGGTTCCCGGCTTTAACTCGTTACCCAGAAAACTCATATTCACCAACCCCTGGTCAACTTTCAATTTTCCATTTTTGACGATAGAAAAATCATATCCCGGCAGTTGCTGCAAGTTTTTCAGTGGACTGTTAAAAAACAGATGAGAATATGCTCTTGTCGGGGCAGGATGTTTCAGATCAAAAAACAGATAAATATCAGCAGGTTGCGCGGGATCTTCCATCCTGTTCACCTTCAATTGCATCATGTATCTGGGGTTGTCCTCTGAATCATACCCAAAACGAATGCTATTGCTTTTCGAAATCTCTTTTGCTGTTGCCCAATTTCCTAGTACAACTTGTTCATATCCAAGTGTTTGGCCGTGCAAAATGGGTTGATTTTCTTTATCAAAAGCAAAAACAGATAGCCGATAGTGTTGGAAGAGGTAGTTTTGGGAGAAAACAGAGCGATTGATGTAATCGCGCATTTCCATAACATCAGCTTTAAAGGGCCAGGGCTTCAACATGGTTCCCAGCATTCGAGTGCTCTGAAGCTTTTGAACTAATGGCAATAATTTTTCAGCTAATACTGTATCGCGTTCTTCTACCAGGGCACGAGCACAACGCATCCGGGTTTCCTGGTCCCTAACATGGGTGTTGTGATGGAGTTGACTGGAGGTGAAAAAGGAAAACAATACCAGCCAAAATATCCCCCAACCAAAGCTGTTTCCTTGCCAAAATACCATTGCATCAAGCATGAAACCATAAACCAACGCAAATCCTGTTAGCCATACTAATTGAACCGGATCGCTGCCGGAAAGTGTGAGCAATAAAGCAAATAGTATGGCTGAAAGTGCAATAGCTGTAAAACGTTGGTTTCGTTGTAATCCCAGATTTTGGGTGCCTTTTACCAATCTGTGACTAAACAGAAAAAGTCCCAACATCAAGGCAACAACACCGGCAAGGGCTAAAACGCCTGGTGTTCCTAATAATAGAATACGATCAAAATCAAACCCTTGCTCCCTTTTAAATACAAGTTCGCGCATGGCCTCAGCACCAATCCCAACGGATAACATGGCCAACAAATGATTTAATATACAAAGTATGAATCCTGTTGAACCGTTTTTCGTTGACCGATCAGTCAATGGCGTTTGATGGAAATAACCCATCAAAAACACCAAGATTAAACAATTCAAAAGCCAGTCGCCAATAGACTGTCCAATCAAGGAATCAGCCGTAAAAGAAGGCTCAAACAGGGCAAAATCATCAAATTGTTTGGCTGTAAATCCTACGTGTGCATTCAGATATAAAAGGATGCTGGAAACAAGAATTACCAGACCTGCTCCCCAAAAATAGCCAAATTTTTGTCCGATAGCACGTCCTAACTGACTTAATAACCTCAAAAATAAGGTGAAAAATAGGACCCACGCCATCAATTCCAGCCACTTCATCAAGGGGCTTCCAACCACGCCATCTTCAGTTAACCACCCAATTTCCCGTCCATCCAAAATCACCGGTATATCAGATTTTTGGGCATTCAGAAATTTGATCCCTGATTTAATAGGGGTTGTGGCCAAGTGGTGATTGGGAAGCGTATACTGAAGGGGTATAAGGGTATAAAATTTTTGGGTAGGAGTAAGTTCTTTTTTTACCCAATAAATTCCCTGGGGTAATTGAATCACTTCAGACCGCGGATTTTCTGACAATATTTTAAGGTCACTTTCCGAGGGAATGACAAAATTGTTGGACCAACTAATCAGAGAATCGCCTTGAAAAGTTAGAAAAGTGCCGGTTCCCTGGCCTTTTTTTGCATCTGACTCCTGGAGAAGAATCCATTCAGACAATTCAGCGGCTTGTTGTTCAAGCAAAGCTGTATTTTTGCTCCATTGACCTGTACTGATGGCAAGTGCCAGCATGATAATCATCACCAAGACATACAGGAGCGTTCTTTTGAACATAGATTAGAGAGAAATCGTTCTTAGGGTAAAAAAAGATTGGGTGTGATTGTTCTCATCATTTGAAGACGGGCAAATGTACCTAAACAAAGTTTAAGCCAATACTGAAATTTGGATAGATGTTTTGAGGAACCGGCAAGAAAATTTCTTTTTTTGGCAGAAAAATAAAAACCGCAGACTGCTCTGCCGCCTTTCGGGGAGGAAAGTCCGGACAACGCAGAGCACCGCACCGCCTAACTGGCGGAGTTCGCTTCGATTCGTCGGAGCGGGCATAGAAAGTGTCGCAGAAAATAACTTCCAGTCGTCGTTTGGCAAGGTGGGTTTTCCTGCCTTCGCTAAAGCTTCGGATGGTAAAGGTGAAAACGTGTGGTAAGAGCGCACGATTTCGGTGGGCAACCATCGAGATGGATAAACCTTGCGGGTTGAAATGCCATGTACACCTTGTAACGGTGTTGCTCGCACCATTCCGCCTTTGGCGGGAGCAAGGGGGGTAGGCAGCGCAGATCCCGAGTACTCGGGACCAGATAAATGGCAGAGGCCGGTAGCAATACCGGTACAGAATCCGGCTTACAGGTCTGCGGTTTTTTTTATTTTTACTTATGAAGAAACATTACATCGTCTCGATTTCACTTTGCCTTATGGCGTGTCTGCTTTTTTCATTTACCCCAGCCAAAAAACGCGCTCGCGTGGTGTTTTTTGGCGATAGCATCACGGAAGCCGGCGTACATCCGGGTGGTTATATCACTCAATTGCGCGACAGTCTTTCGGCTCAAGGGAAATCCAGGCAATTTGAATTGATTGGAAGTGGAATTGGCGGGAATAAAATCTATGACCTGTATTTGCGTCTTGAGGAAGATGTATTGCAGCGCAAACCTGATGTGGTTGTTATGTACGTTGGTGTCAACGATGTTTGGCACCGTCAAATGTTTGGAACAGGCACAGATGCTGATAAATTCCAAAAATTTTACCTGGCTTTGATCCGGAAATTCCAGAAAAAGGGCATTAAAGTGATTGTATGTACACCAGCCTGTATTGGCGAACGTCCGGGAGGAACCAACCCTCTGGACCTGGAGCTGGATCGCTTTTCAGCCATCATTCGTCAGGTAGCCACAGAAACCCAAACCCCTTTGTGCGACTTGAGACGGGCATTTATGGCCTATGAAACCTTATACAATACCACCGACAAGACCAGCGGGGTGCTTACCACCGATGGTGTACATTTGAATGATATTGGCAATAAATTGGTGGCGGAAAACCTGATGGTCAGATTGTTGGAGCTGAAATAGTCTGGTAAATTTTCTTATTACTCCTTTCCAGCTCCACGCTTGGCGGTTTCCTTTTGAAGCTGAATTTCCATTAGCGATGCAAACTTGTCCAATTGGCTAAAATCAACCGCTGCAGCTTGGGGGTTGTTCACGTCAAATGTGTGGCCTTCAAGAGCGGCCAACACAACGTTCATTTGCGCTAAATCTTCTTTTCCGGATTCGCCAGCCTCCATCGTCAGGTTGATTTGTCCACGCATGGCATCCAGCAGTTGTTGGTAATAGGCATTTACCCTTGCCGTTTCACGGGCAGCAAAAGCCTCTTTGAGGGATTTAAGACGAGTGCTGAATCTCAGGTAATCCTTGGAGATTTGTTCCAAACCGGCTTCATCTGCGTTTAAGGACTGACTCGTTCTGCGGTCGGAGTCCTGGGTTTGCTGAGCCGATAGAGGAGCAATAAAAAGGGCGAAAAAGCAACAAAAAGCAATAATACGTAACATCGGAAAAGGGAGGTTTAAACGGTTGCCAAATGGTCTCGGGGTAAAGGCGCACCGTAAGTGAAAAATTAATGGGCGAAAGTAACCTGTAGTTTCGACTTTTGATCCACAAAATTTGCAATAAATCGTCAATCCGTTGACACAATGCATCTTCTTCAATTCAATTTACATTCATGAAACACTTTTCCATCCCCGTCCTCCTATTTACACTTCTGCTTTGGACCAGCTGCGATACATCCAAAAAAACTGTTGCCGCTGGCAGCGACGATGGAATTATTGAATTCCAGATACTACAGATGAATGATGTGTACGAAATTTCTCCAAGCCCCTCCGATAATGTTGGCGGGCTGGCCAGGGTTGCAACTATCCGCAAAGAATTATTAGCTAAAAATCCAAACACCTACACGGTGCTGGCAGGTGATTTTATTAGTCCTTCTGTGCTGGGAACGCTAAAATTTGAAGGGAAAAGAATCCGGGGCCGACATATGGTGGATGTCCTCAACACCCTGGGTCTTGATTGGGTGGTTTTTGGGAACCATGAATTTGACTATGATGATCTTGCAGACTTGCAATCAAGGTTAGATGAATCTAAATTTACCTGGTTAGCAGCAAATGCCAGATTAAAAGATCAGACCTGGACTAAACAGTTTTTTAAAAATAAAACGGGTGGTGGGACTGAAATTTGTCCTGATAATCAAGTGATTACAGTTAAGGATGCTGATGGTACAAGTATTCAGCTTGGTCTGTTCGGGGTATTGATTAATAGTGGTAGAAAACCCTGGGTTACGTATACTGACTGGCAGGAAGCTGCACAAAAAAACTATCAGGAGCTTCAGCCAAAATGTGATGTGGTACTTGCATTAACGCACCTGGCCATAGAGGATGATCGGAAACTGGCAGCCATGTTGCCTCAAATCCCATTGATCATGGGAGGCCACGAACACGAAAATATGCGTGTTCCGGTAGGACCGAGCGTGATAACCAAAGCCGATGCAAATGCGAAAACGGTTTATGTGCATACGTTGCGATATGACAAACGCAAAAAATCGTGCACCGTAAAATCAGCGCTAAAAAAGGTGGATGGAACCATAACAGATGATCCGGCTACAGCGACAGTAGTGGCCAAATGGGAAAAAATTAAAAATGAATCGCTGGCCTCTTCCGGTTTTAACGCCACTGCAGTAGTAACCAAGCTGGATCAACCCCTTGATTGCAGAGAAGCTGTTGTTCGTAACGGGCAGGCGCCTGCAGGAAGTATAATAACAGAAGCAATGATGGCCGTATCTCGTACAAAGCCTGAAGTTGCAATACTGAACAGTGGCTCTATTCGTGTAGATGATGTTTTAAGCGGCACATTGGTCGAATTGGATATTGTACGGATGTTGCCTTTTGGTGGTGGCTTGTCAGAGGTTGAAATGAAGGGAAGTATGCTGCGTAAAACCCTGGATGCGGGTGTCAATAATAAAGGAAATGGAGGCTATTTGCAGATCAACCATGCAAATTTCAATGCTGCAAGTGGAAAATGGATGATTGCCAACAACACCCTGGATGATCAAAAAATGTACCGTGTTGTCTTACCTGACTTCCTCCTTACCGGCAACGAAAGCAATATGGCCTTTTTAAAAACAAACCTCACTGCTGACGGAAAATCAGACAACCCTGATATCCCCAAGGTTGTTCGTCCGGATGCCAAAGACAAATCCGACCTCAGAAATGACATACGGTTGGCATTAATCAGGTATTGGCGAGGGGAATAAAAGGGGGCTAACGATCCTGAATCTGCTGGAAAGAGGGTAGGGCAGGCCATGGGGCCCCGGCGGCTTTGAGGTCGCGGATATCTTTTTCCAGCAGATCCAAATTGTCATATCCCTCCAAACTTGAGTTTTGCAGCAGAAATTGGCGATACAGGTTGAGGGCATTTTCCCGGTCGCCGGGTTTATTGCGCAGAATCAGGGCATTCGCTATATTGGTCTTGATCAATTCCCTGTTAAGGTAATAGTAGTTGGTATGGTCGTTTAAATAAGATTCTGCTGCATTTGAGATTGTTATGGTGGCCTCTAAAGACTCAGGTTTATTCCATTCTGCCATCAACTGATAATAGGCAACACTGATTTGGGCATCCAACCAATATTGGATCCAGATTTCATCGGATTTTGGCAAATCCATGCAGATTTTAGCTGATTTCAGGATTTGTCGACTCCAAAACAAGGTGGAATCCCATTGGTTTTGAGCGGCGAAGGATATTTGTTTCCTTAGCCCGTACCAGTAGTCAGCTTCAGCATTAACCAGGCGGGGATTTCTCGTTTGAAGCGCCGTGAAAACCTGTTGGCGGATTGCACGGATATTTTCCCTTCTATCCGGGAATCGATTGGCTAACTGATCAAGGGTGAAAAATGCTTCTGCGGTTTGATTGGCCGTAAAGATGCCGCCATAATCTGCAAGCGCCTGAATTTCATCTCCCTTAAAGGCGCTCAAACCACCCATATACAACGTATTTAAGCCATAGGTGTACATATATACACCAGCTTTTTCATACGCCAAGCGGGCATTGGCTGTATCACCCAGCATCAGATAGCTGGTTCCCATTTTTTCGTACAAAGGACCCACCACAAAATCCGAATACCTGGCCAAAAGCATGGAATCTGCGGAATATACCATTGGCCATAGTTTATTCATAGCTTCCAGTCCTCCATTGAACTGGCTGATAGCATCGTCCCATTTGCCAGCATTAAAAAGGAGCTTCCCACAGGCGAGGGAGTTCGTTGCTAAAAGGGAAAGCCGAGTGGTGTCTGGCAATACGCTGAACGATCCATAATCCGTTAATAACTTCTGGCAGGAATTAAAATGAAGGATTGCAGCGGGGCTATTTTGTTCAAATCCAGCCCACGCATGATAGGTTTTAGCCAAATCCAGCAAGGTGTTTTCTACCCAACCTTGCCCAATGGCCGGGTTTATAGACAGCAATTTTCTGGATTGCTGGAGTGCTTCCTCCAATAGTTTTTGTTTGGGCAAAAAGGAGTAGGTGAACAAGGCTTCCTGACTACGTTTGTAAATTTCCCACCGCAACATATCCGCTTCATATAGAGAAACCGAAACATTTAGTTCGGTAGGGCAAATGTTTATAAATGCACCTGAAAGACTCATGTAACTGCAGAAACACGTCAATTGTGAAGAGTCCACCAATCCATAGTCTCTTAATTGAATCAATTCTTTTTCAGCCTGCTCCATTTCATTTCTAATCTCATAGGTATCCTGAAGTCCAGACCCATCACCCAGAAACTGTTGGGTATATTGCTGACCGGCTTTCAGGCATTCTCCCTGAAGCAAGGCAATATGGGCCAATAACAATTTGGGATGCTGATTAAATTTCCGCTGGATAAACTGAATCACGGCTTTGGATTCACCGATATTTCCTCGCAGTAACAATTTCCAGGCATAATCCTGATACATAAATACCATCTCGTTGATCCATTTTGCCTGGGTTTTGGTAATTAATCTCTCATACAAGAACAGTGCTTTTTCACAATAATCACGCACCTGAACGATATTGTTGCTGTTTACAGCCTGATTGCCAAAATGCTGAAAAAATGCCCTGATTAAAGGCGCATCATTAGAGGAAGCGAGTCGTTCAAAATTACCGGGATAGTATAATGCACTTTCCAGATTGTATTCCTGAATTTGATCCACACTAAATGCTTGCAATTGACGACTATCGTTTTGTACAACTTCTCTGATATAACTCGGGTCCAATGCATAGGTTAATATTTGACCATTTGCAATAGTCAGGATCAAACGGTCGCCATTTTCTGCAAAACCAATGGCGGTTGGTATGGTAGCGCCACCCCAGGTATTTCTTGTTTCAACAGCCTGAAGTTGTAATGCCGGTTGTCCGTTTTTTACATCCCAAAAAATAACATTGCCATCCAGATAAGCGGCCGCTAACAAATCGGAATTAGGCTGAAAGGCCAGGGTACTGATGAATCCACTTTTATTGCTTCTAATTTTAAGCGCCTCATTTTCAATGTTTTGCATATCAAAAATGCGGATGTCGTTTTCATTGGAAAGCGCAACCCTTCTACCATTTGGATCTATGGTTATCGCATTAATGGAATACTGATGCAAACGCATGGTTCTGGGTGTTTTCTGAGGAGAAAACGGAGACCAAATTTTTACGCTGGAGGTTCCCGTTTCTGCGTTTAGCACTAATAACAATTCATTGCTTCCAGGGATGAACTGTAGTTCGCTGATGTTTCCACCTTCAAATTTTTTGTCGGCAATCAGTGCGCCTGTTTGCAGTGAACGGACTTCCACTTTATCCCATTGCGACAGGTAGGCTACCCATTTTTCTTCTGATCGGTCAACGGCATATAAAAATGGATAAGCACCCGGGTTAAATAATGGGAAACGGATTTTTTTTCCGTCAACTATATGTCGTGCTTCCACACTATCACCATTCACCTGAACCATTACCCAATGATTGGACGCTCCTCTTAGTGGCGTCCCCAGGTTTTTCCCGGTTTGTATGGTCGATAAGTCCTCTGTTGAAAGTATGGAAACCGTGTCTTCGTATTGTAAAAAGACTTTGCTGCCGTCAGGACTAAAAAGGGGTTTGTCTTCCGGCACAAATGGAAGTGTTTTTGCAGATTTTGTAGGAGCATCCCTAAGAGCCCAGAGATTGATTATGCCATCATTGACCACAGCAACCCAGGCGCCATCTGAAGAAAAGGTGCCGGACATTCCGTTGAATTGCCCATAAAGCGGTAAATGTTGATGGGTTAACGTATCTCCGGAGCGGACATCCAGAATCCAGAACCCATCATGATTATGCTGAAGGGTATCCTTACAGGCTATTTGATTGGTTTGTGAGCAAATGGCTAATGGAATCAAATTCTGGTAGCCAAGGGTTCTTTGGAAGAGAGAATCCGGTTCATTGCCTCTCTCTTTAAGCGGCAGCACCCAGGTTTGATTAAAATAGACCAAAACAGCGAATCCTTGTTCCGGATATAAGGCTAAATTCAGGTGTTTTTGTTCAAACGACTCTGGAATGGTGACACTGGTATGCCAAATGGTTTCTTTTTTCCATTGCTTCCCGGCTTCTGATTTGCTTAATATTTCAATCCGATCTGAAAATCCAAGCCAAAATTTACCTGCATAATATTTTAGGGCAAGCAATCCTGGGTCAATCCCGGAAACAATCTCCCTTGGTTCTACCGGTGGCGCCATGAAGTTGCTGTTTTTGGCCCCCTTTCTGGAGGCCATCTGGCTGAATGCCTGGTTGACATTCAGCGCATAGATCTTAAGCTCTTTGCTATTTTCAAAAAACAGTTCATCACCCCTTGGACTGAAGCACCAATGAGTAATATTAGAAAAATTTATTCTGTGTTGTCTGGCCCCTCTTCGAAGTTCAAGGTAATTATCTCCGGCAAGCAGGATATCCTCCTGAGCGGAAATATCAAAGTGCCGGAACACACCTAAATCACCGGTATTCAGCGTTTGAGCCACATGCATTTCAGGCAGTTCCCTGACGGTGATTTCTTCGGCTTCAGGTGAAAAGGTCCACAAACGGTTTTTACCTGCGGTATTTTGACTAAACTTAAGTTGTACTTTATTGCCATAGTTTTCGGCAATTTCGTAACAAAACAGCGGGTTGAATAATGGATCATAGCGTTTTCTCGACGCTTCATCAGGCTGGTAATACCAGGCATCAAAAATAGCCTGGACGCAATCCGGGTTGTCGTCCGGCGCGATGTATTGATTGGCAAAATCTGCCAATCGGAAAGCCAGGGAGCGATCCGATGATTCCAACAATTCCTGGGCATCATCGGCCAGGTTGGCTGCTATGGCATGACGGGCTTGTCTTTCTGCTTCCTGTTGTTTGGCAAATAGTTCATTCTCCGCGGCATTTCTGCATTGCACGATTTTTTCACTCATCAGTTGTCTGCCGGCCTGATCAGCGTCTGCACAGTTTTTTGCGGCACGATACAAAGCAGCAGCGTCTTCCCAGAATCGAAGCCGGAATGCCCGGTCGGCTTCTTCGTTCATACGCTGGAAACAATCTTCCAGGGTGTCTCTCAACAATAAAGGATTGGCTTTGTAATTTTTTCTGGTGGTGGGTAGCTCACTGGAAAAATTACGGCGGCGCTCAGACTGAACCACAGGTGTAATTTCCTGTTCGGCACTTTTGGCGACTGACCGTATCCCTAATTGCTCTTCGGCACGCGCTATTTTGTTATCCAGTTCGGATAAACGGCGTGAATTGGATTGGACCTCATCACATTCTCTGGCTACATTGAAATACCTCAGCGCCTCCTTTATTTCACCTCTTCGCAATGCAGCATTACCTTTATCCAGATTAGTGGTATAACAATCGGCTGGGAGTTTCGCTTGTTGAACAGGCATTTCATTTTGGGTGTACACCTGTGCAGAAAGGGTTCCTGCCGCCAACAAAACATATAGAAGTAGTAAGCTGCGCATGACTGCTGATCGGATTTTTGGCAAAGTTAGCGGAAATTCCCTGTTGTTTTCCCTTGTAAATCAACCATTAGAGCATGTCGGGGAAATCCTATTCAGGTGCTAAAGCCAGAAAACCGGAATACATATCCAAATTACAAAAAATCAACATCAATGGCATAAGGATAGCTCATGAGGTATTCCAGCGCTTTTTCTATAGGATAGTGATCAAATACCACGGCGTGCAGCATTGTGGTAATGGGCACGTGGAGTTTGTAATGTCGCGCTAATTGATGTCCGATACGAAGTGTACGTACGCCCTCTGCCAACTCAGGCATGTTTTCTCTGATTTGGGCTGTGGTTTCGCCTTTGGCCAACCGGGTACCAAAGGTGTAATTCCGACTATTGGTACTGGTAGCGGTTGCCACCAGATCCCCTATGCCAGCAACACCGATAAAAGCTTGGCTATCAGCGCCCAGGGATTTTCCGAAATAAACCATTTCTGCCAATCCACGGGCAATAAGCAGTCCTTGTATGTTGCGGCCAAGTCCGAGTCCGCCGATAATACCAGAACCAAGTGCTACTATATTTTTCAAAGCGCCGGCCAGTTCTGCCCCAAGGATATCGTATGAGCCATACACATGAAATTTGGGGCTGTTCAAAGCCATTTGGCCGGCCTGGATTACTTCTCTGAATCGGCTGCCCACGAGGGTTGCAGCTGGCTGACCTGCCATGATTTCGGCAGCGAGGTTGGGGCCGCTGAGGCAGCCCACGCGCACTACACTGCTTTCTTCAAGCACTACTTCGCTCATGGTGCGCACATTGGATCTGGTTACTATGGCGCCAGGTTTGTCCAGCTCCTCTTCCTCCATGCCGTTCAGGTCAAATCCCTTTGTACCATGGATCACGATATGGTGTGGACGCAGGTAAGGCGCCAATGCGCGAATCATGGCACGGAAACTGTTGCTGGGGACCACCGGGATAATGAGGGTACAACGGCGCGCCATTTCCTCCAAATCGTTGGTGGCAGTAATTCGTGGAGAAATTTTCACGCCCAAATGTTTGCGTTGCTCATTGATGGCAGAAACAGTTTCCTGTCTGCGACTGAACATCAGCACATCTGAGTTGTGCGCCAAAAGATTGGCGATTGCAGTGCCAAAGCTGCCTGCACCAAGTACCCCTACGGGATTAAAAGGAGATGTCATGAATGATTGTTAAAACTCCATTACGGTTCCGCAATGCTTGCAGGTGCGGGCTTCCAGATCGCTTTTAAATTCGCCAATGGCCTCTTTGATTTGCGTTCCGATGTCTTTTAGCGGAAAACCAGCCTCATGCAAGGGTTGGTCGCAATTTTCACAGAACCAAAGCAATTTGTCTATTTCACCCTGGTTCCGGATACGTTCCAGAACCAAGCCAACAGTTCCAGCCGGGCGCTGAGGAGAATGTGGGATTCGTGGAGGCAACAAAAACATTTCTCCTTCCCGGATATCTATGGTTTCCCGTTTGCCTTCCTCATTGATTATTTTGACCTGAATATCTCCTTCTAACTGGTAAAAAAGCTCTTCTCCTTCTTCCCAGTGGTAGTCTTTGCGACCATTAGGGCCGCCCACTACCATGACAATGAAATCATCGTTTTCCAGGTAGATTTGCTTGTTGCCAACGGGAGGTTTCAGCAATTCGCGATTTTCGTCAATCCATGCACGAAGGTTGAATGGTTTTGCAATAGCCATGGTTGTATTTGATTGTCGTAAACTTTAGCGACAAATGTAGAGAATCCTCCAACGCAATTCTTTATCTTTGAGACGAAATTGCGGTCAAATGCCGGATTAAATTGATCCCATGAATTTTTTGAAAATCCTCCCGCTCATGTGCCTTGTTGCATTTTGTAAAACAACTAAAAGCACGGACGCTCCCAAACCACCGGAACAATATAATGCGGGTACTGATATTCCGCCGGTACCTTCAACACTCACCATTCCAGTTCATATTTCGGTGGATGAATTGGTTCGGTCATTGAATACCAAACTTTCCGGGAGAGCCCTTTTTGAAGATTATTCCTTTGAAGATAATGGTCATGACGGACTTATGATGAATGCCTGGAAAAGTCAGGACATCAGCCTGTTTTTTAGTGGAAATACGGTTAAATATCGCATTCCGCTCAAAATTTGGGTAAAAAAGGAGCTACTGCTTGGCGCTGCTGCAGAAGCAGAAACTGAACTTGCCCTAAACCTGAAAACTACCTTTGGATTTAATGCAGATTGGAGTCTGACAACACAAACAGAGGTGGAATACCATGAGTGGATTAAAAGACCCGTTTTAAAAACCGGAATTGGCGATATTAGTGTGGAATCAATCGCAAATCTGGCACTTAACCGGAGTAAAAAAACCTTGAGCAAAACATTAGATCAATATGTAAGTCAGCAAATTAGTTTGAAACCTTATGTGCAGGAGGCCTGGGAAGCTATTCAACAGCCGGTTTTGCTGGATGAAACCTACAAAATGTGGTCGAAAACAACGCCTGTAAGTATCGGAATTACACCGCTGACCACCTATGACAATGCACTGAATACCAAAATTGCAGTTGAGTGTTTGAATGATGTCTCTTTTGGAGAAAAGCCGGCTTTTCGGGAGAATTCCTATTTGCCTAATCTAACCTTGCTCCAGGATGCTCCCGACGATTTTCAAATGCGATTTGCCACAGATGTTCCGTTTGCCGAGGCAGAGCGATTAGCCAAAAACATGATGGTGGGCCAGGTGTTTGAATCGGGCAAAAAGAAAGTGAAAATTGAAAACCTGGCTCTCTGGGGCAACAACGACCGGATTGTGGTGAATTCAACGTTAAGCGGTTCGTTTAATGGAAATATCTACTTCATCGGCCGTCCGGCGTTCAATGCTGAAAAAAATCAAATTGAGGTCAAAGACCTTGATTTTCATGTAGATACACGTAACTTTCTGATGAGGTCAGCATCCTGGATTTTTCAGGGAACCATTAAACGTAAAATGATGCAAAGCATGGTTTTTCCACTGGAATCCCAGATAGCGGAGCTCAAAAGTTCAGTGCAGCAAACATTATACAATTATGAAATTCAGCCTGGTATTTTGTTGCATGGGATGCTTGACAGTGTGGCTGTTCAGGATACCCGGGTTACCCCAACAGGAATACGGGTAGATTTGCTCTCTATCGGGAAGGTAGATGTAGATGTGAAGGGTCTTTAGGAAAAGCTGGCTGCCGCTTCTGCAACAAAAATTACAGGTGTCATCTGGGGCCTTTTTCCAGTCGGTAACACTGATGAATTTTCTTGTTCCGGAAATCCTCCGGAATGGTTTTAGCCGTAATATCCTGGATGTTTGCAGCACGGATGTTGGCAGTATCCAATTGGAATTTGCGGTAGTTATTCGAGAAATAGACTACACCACCGGGAGCGCATAATTGCAAAACGGAATTTAACAGCCACACATGATCGCGCTGGGTATCCAGGGTTCCATCCATTCGTTTACTATTAGAAAAAGTAGGCGGATCCAGCACAATCAAATCAAATTGTTCCCGATGATTTTCCCGCAACCATCCGGTAATATCAGCCTGTAATAAACGGTGGTTTCCGGAATGGAATCCATTGAGCGAAAGATTGCGGTCGGCCCATTGCAGGTAGGTATTGCTCATGTCTACCGTCAACGTGGATTGGGCGCCGCCAGCAGCAGCATACACGCTGAAAGAACCTGTATAGGCAAATAAATTCAGTACTCTTTTGCCAGGCGATTCCGTTCGGACCATTTTTCGGGTGTTTCGATGGTCCAGAAATAACCCGACATCCAGGTAATCAGCGGGTCTGATCATAAAATTCAAACCATCTTCATGCACAATATACTCAGCGCCAGAGCGTGCAAAGCGCTCGTATTGTCGCATACCTTTTTGTCGCTGCCGGTATTTGATAAAAATTCGATCCGGGTGGATATCCAGTACTTCAGAGGTTACAGTAACACAATCTGCCAGCCAATCTGCATGTTCATCCGGTTCCATACCATGATCGCGGGAGTATTCTGCGATATGGGCAATTTCTTCGTATAAATCTACCGCCAGCGGAGTGCCAGGGATATCGTTATCATACAATCTGAAACAAGAAATGCCTTGCCGCCTTGCCCATTTCCCGAAATGCCGGTAATTTTTGGTCAATCTGTTGCGAAAAGGTTCAAGTCGGGTGAGGTCGGACATGGTGGTCAATTAGAGGTTATTTTGGGGGTATTTGGGTCATTTAGTGGTCATTTGAGTCATTTGGGGGTCATTTGGGGGGCATTTAGGGGGCATTTAGGGGGTGGGGGTGGGGGTGGGTGGGCTATTGTTTCCATTCTACGCCCATTCGTTTGGCGTATTCCTCCAATGGGCCGAGGCCAACTTCTGCCCGGCGCTTGTTGACATTAGGCTCATCTTCAATGGTATGGAATTTCATTTTGCCGGTTGCCGGATCCGGTACAACCTGTGAACCATAAATCTGTGGCTGACCTTTGTACATCCGGATACGGTCTACCAATAGCGCCCAGGCTGATTTATCCAGTTCACCTTTTTGGGCGGCTTCGTCAATGAGGGGAAAGTAATGCTCCTGTTTTTCCAGTGGAGCATGCTGGATAATGAGCCAGATAACATTTGAATATTCTCCAACCATGGTCTTGCCCGGATAGCCATACTTGGCAATGATGGCTTCTGCTTGCTGCAAGCAAATAGAATCATTGTCCATCCAGGATCGCATAAATGCCTGATATTCTGGCGAATCCCGATGGTATTTGGCCTCTATTTCTTCCAGTTGCAGTCTTGGACTCTGGTCTTTTTCCAGCAGGATTTTGAGCTTATCGGCCAGTTCGAAATCGTAACCGGCTTTTTTGGCAGCATTGTGGGCTGCGGCAAGTGATTTTTTACCCAGTTCCGATTCAAAAAACGGAACCAG
>JAEUUS010000072.1 GCA_016787545.1 Saprospiraceae bacterium | reverse complement strand
CATCCTCGCACTGGGCATAAAGCATCCCAAAGACAGCATCTGCGTCTGTTTTGCCATAAATATGAGGGATTCCGAAATCGTCCCTGATAATGGTGACACGCGCTGCCTGTGCTTTCCAACGCTCAGGTTCAGTGGCGTTATTTGGTCTGGAGCAGGCCATTATGGCCAAACTCAGCCAAAACAGGAGCATAACTCTTTGCATGACAATTTGCCTGATTAGTAATAATTAAAACTTGATCATTATACTTTCCACCACTTCCATGGTTGGGGCAATCAGTTCAATCAGCTCACCAGTTTCTTCATCCACATAACTCACATTTTCGCCTTCAAGCTGTTTGAGTGTCTCTTCATGCTCTTTCAACTTGTTTTTTTGGTATTCAAACGCATCCTGCAAGCTCCGCCAGGTAGGATCTTGCTCAAAATGGAAAATCCTGCGCTGAGTATTGGTTACCTGTGCATCTTCGTAATTAAAGGATTTCATGCCGGTTTCCTGGGCCACCACCATGGCAGCATCCCTGATTTTGTCCATGGCCGCTTTGAAATACAACTCGTAGCGCTTCATCTCAATGTAGACTTTCAGTAAATCGTATTGCCCGCTGTCTATGACCACCTGAGCGTCTGTTTCGCCTAAAGCGCTCACCTGATCCTTGTGGATATTGCGGTCCAGCGCACCTATTGGTTTAATGATTCCCATGTAAAAACAGCTAGTATTTGAATTTATCAAATAGAATGGAGAGCAATTTTAGGGAAAATCTGGCAATTTCTGATAAGTTTGGCGAATTGGTTTGTGGTTTTTTGGGGCATTGTGCCGCGCGTCCACCGCCCCCGACCCCTGAAGGGGGGTACTTTTCGTGGGGGCTTTGCCCTCAATTCAATAATTGACTTCAAATTCCCTTCGAAAAGTACCCCCCTTCAGGGGTCGGGGGCGGTGGACGCGCGGCACAATGCCAAAAAATAGGTGAGCGTTTGTTTTTGTTAAATAAGGAGCGTATTTTAGGGTATTGTTTCACCCTCAAATTAAACCATATGACAAACGATGATGCTTCAAAGAAGCCCCAAATGTTTCATCATGCCCCGGCAAAATCATTTCAATATGCTTTCCAAAACCGCCTGAAACCAACGGAGGCAGAGGACAAACTCTGGAATGCCTTAAAAGGCAAACAGTTGGGTGGATATAAATTCCGGCGCCAGCATCCTGCTTGTCGGTATATACTGGATTTTTACTGCCATGTGGCCAAAATAGCTGTGGAAGTGGATGGCGGATACCATTTTACTCCAGAACAAGCTGCATATGATGCTCAAAGAACCGCTGTTTTGCAGGAAGTAGGCATAACCGTTCTCAGATTTACCAACAATCAGATCATAGCTGACTTAGCAACAGTTCTGAATTGCATACTGGAAACCATCAAAAATCAACAGCCTTCACTCCCGGAGGAATGAAGGCTGTTGGGCACTTTGAAACTACAGAATTTAATCAAGTGGTTTCCCCTGCTCCAGGCGTTCAACCATTCTTTTCAGGAAGTCTTTATTGGTAGCATCCGGCGCCTGTTCCAGCGCTAACTTTGCGTATTTGAGGGCCAATTTCAGGTCGCCCATGGCGCTGTACCCGCGCATGAGCCCGGCGTTGGTGGGCCAGGCGCCCTGATGTTTTTGATGGTTTTTTTCAAAAACAGCCATCGCTTCTTTCACTTTTTTCCGCCCAAGCAGTTGTCGGCCATAGCCGTGCAGTTCCAAAACTGTTCCATTTTCCATGGCTTTGTCCATGATAGCGGCAGCCTCCGTGGTATTGCCCTGTGCCTCCAGAATTCCGGCTTTGATGGAAAGTGCTTTAAAGGATGGTTTCGGCACAAACTGTGGGTCTGTAGCCGTATTTATCCACTGCAGTGCTCCATCGAAATGGATATTTTGATTGAGACACCACTGCGCAGCGGCCTCCAGACTCGGCGGATCAAACCCCAACGCGCCACTCATTTGTGCTTTGATGTATTCCAGGGTGGTTGATTTGGTGTCAATACCGACTGTAAAAGGAATTTTCCATCGTTCCCATTCCAGTGCAATTTCCACTGAGGAGTCGGTTTGGTTGTAAAAATTAAAGGTGAGTCGCTCTTGCAGAGCAGGCTGGTTTTTCAGTTGTCGGGTGCTGACACGCAGTACATCCAGTTCACTCCGATAGAAATAGCTTCCCCAGCCATCTACGTTTTTGTTGAAAATCAACACACTGGAATCCGGATATAAGGCTATAAAAAAGCCGTATTTACCTGCCGGAAGTTTGGCTCCGTTAATTGTTACATCCGTGGAAAAAGAAATGGTGGTACTTTCATCTGCACCCGCACGCCAGGGAGATTCCACATTGGATCCAAAGCCGAGTACCTGAAACCCATACCAGGCCACATCTGTGCCCCAGATTTTACCTTCACGGCCCTTCACGCCGGGGGCATTCCAGTGGATTTGGATGTCGGTAACACCAATATTTCGACCGGCATTGCAGGTAAAATTGGTGGTTTGGGGGATGCGTAACGCCTGTGCGTCAGCAAATGATGGGAAGAGGGCAAAACCCGTAAGGCATGCCATCAGGAGGATGGATTTTGTCATGATAGCTTAATTGATTGAACAATGTAAGCTAAGGTGGGCAATGCTGAAAGATTGATTATTGAAAAAGGATGAAGCACGCCATTTAGCCTGTAATGGTTGAATTCAGCAGGGTGTTTGTAGCTATCCCCTACTCTTTCCGGCCAACAAACTTGCCCGGATACCATTTGGTCGCTTTTTGATCCTCATACACACAATGGCCATTTACCCAAACTTTCAGGATGCCGTCAGACAGCGCCCTGGGATTTTGTACGCTGGCATTATCTTTCACCGTTGCGGGATCAAACAGCACCAAATCTGCCGCATAGCCAGGCGCTAAAATGCCCCTGTTAGCTATACCCACGTGTGCCGCGGCCAGACTGGTCATTTTTTGGATGGCTGTTTCCAGGCTCATAATTTTCTGTTCGCGCACATACATACCCAACACGCGCGTAAACGAACCATAACCCCTAGGATGACCGCCATTGGCCCCGTCTGAGCAGATATTGGTATGCGCCCAGGCCAAAATATTGGCAACGTCCTCTTCCAGCATGGATTTACCAAGTATGGCTTCAATACCCGTGGCATCCGGATGGGCAGCTTCATACGCATCTGCTTCCGCAATCAGTCCCATGAGGGTTTGGGCCGGCGTTTCCTGGCGCATAGCTGCAATCTCTGAAATGGTTTTGCCCGCATAGGCCGGATTAGCTGCAAACCTGGGCACTATGGATTGCGCCGGATCAAAGGTGTGATCCACTGCATACTGGGCACTTACCGGGTTGTTGTAGTCGGTTTTGGGAAACAACACTTTCAAAGTGCTGTTCCAGAACACGTAGGGATAACAATCGGCCGTAATATCAATGCCTTCGGTACGGGCAGACTCCAGCCAGGCCAGTAATTGGGGCGCCGTTCCCCAATCGTCTTTCAATGCAATCTTAAAATGAGAAATCTGAACCGGTAATTTTGCCTGCCGGCCAATCTCGATGATCTCGCTGATGGCCTCCTTGAGTGCAATATCCTCGCTCCGCAAATGACTGATGTACCGACCTTTTTCTTCAGCTGTGACTTTAGCCAATTGGATGACTTCGTCATGCGTAGAAAAATAAGCACCGGCATATTCCAGGCCGGTTGACAAGCCGAGGGAGCCTTTTTTCATTTCCTGGCGCAAAATCACCTTCATTTGATCAATTTCCTGCTGCGTGGCCGACCTTTCCAGTTGATCAGAACCACCCATAACCATTTCGCGAAGCGCTGTTTGGCCGGTATAAGTAGCTATGTTGATTGCAATGGGTTTTCGGGCCAATTGCACTTGAATACTGTCTATCCAACTGCCGTAACCATCCTGTCCGGAAACTATGGTGGTAACACCTTGATTCAAGGCAGCAAGCGCCTCAGGGTAATCTTCCGTGGATCCAGCCAAATGGCTGTGCGTATCAATAAATCCCGGAGCCAGCACCTTGCCCTGACCATCTACTACGATTTCGCCGGGATATGGGTTCAGCGCCCCCACCGCTTCTATGGTTTCATCCAAAATCCGGACCGAGGCAGCCCTGGCCGGAATGCCTGTTCCATCTATCACCTGAACATTGGTAATGAGGGTAGTAAGGGGAAGTTTGTAAGGTTTATGCTCAAAAATGGCCTGCACCAGCGGGATATACATACCACTGCCATTGCTGTTCAGTACAACCAGACAACGTTTGTTTTTTACGTCGCGACAAATGATGTTGGCAAAACCGTTCCAGCCGCCGGTGTGCTGGTACATTTCTCCGGGTTTTACGATGCCCCAGCCAAAACCGTAAGGAGCCGTTTTCCCGTCTTTCAGGATACATGGTTTGAGCGCCAGTTCGAGGGTTGATTTTTTGACCAGCTTTTCGGTATACCATGACTGCTCCCAGGTCCATAAATCTTCCACAGAAGAATACATGTTGCCATCGCCGGTTACGCCGTCTACATTGATCAGGTCGTGCAGCCAGGATCCGCCATTTTCCTCCTTGTATCCAACCACATGATTTTCAGGCACTTCCGGCATACGCAGGTGGTAAATGTAGGTATCCTTTAACCCAAGAGGCTTTATAATGTTTTTATCCATAAAAGTCGCAGCATTCATGCCTGAAACCCGTTCAATGATGGCGCTGATCAGTACATAATTGGTATTGCAATACGCCCACCGCTCACCGGGAGCGAACTCAAGTGTAGGCTTTGTGTCGGCATATAATTGGATAAGACCTTCGTTGGTAAGCGTGTCCAGGGCTTCTTTGTACAGGGTGAACAGATCAAAATATTCAGGCAACCCGGAAGTATGTTGCAACAAGTGTTGAATGGTAATGTCCGGGTAAGGCAGCTCGGGCAAATATTGTTGAATAGGATCATCCAGGTGCAATTTTCGTTGCTCTGTCAGGATCAGAATGCCCATGGCAAAAAACTGTTTGGACACCGATGCCAGGTTAAACGCCGAATGTGTATTTAAGGGTTTCCCGGTGCGGAAATCCTCCACCCCAAGGGCCTTTTTATATTGAATTTTGCCGTTTTCAGCATATAACACCGTTCCATTGAAATGATGGATGTTGTGCAGATATTGCAGCACAGAATCCAGGTGTTTGGGGATAAATGTTCCCTGGCCGCTCAAGGAAACCTGGGTTAAAAGGCATAGCAGCAACAACAGCATAATCCTCATAGTGCATCATTTATTGGGTTAAGACCTAATCCCGGCTTTGCGGTCAGTTCCAGGCATCCATCCCGCAGTTGAAAGCCACCTGTAACAACATCTTCGGCCAGATCAAAACTCCCGTCCAGATCAATGTATCGGGTATTTGGACAGGCATAAGCGGCGTGGAGGGCAGCCGTAATGCTGATAATACTCTCGTCATTGCAGCCCCAGAAGAGCTCAATACCAGCGTTTTTGGCAATACCTGCTATTTCGAGCGCCTGGGCAATGCCGCCGCATTTCATCAATTTGATGTTAAAAATACCAAATGGCTGGGGTTCCTGCGCCAGTTTAAGGGCAAATGCCGGCGATTTCAAACATTCGTCTGCGGCAAGTATTTTGCGCGTACCGGCATCGAGTTGGAGCAGTTCAGATTCCATGCCCACCGGTAAGGGTTGTTCCACCAATTCAATATCGGCCTTTTCAGTGGCCTTCAGAAAACGCTGCAAATCAGTCATGGTATAACCCTGATTGGCATCCACACGAATGGTAAAATGCCGGCCGTACCGTTCGCGCAATTGCAGGATTCTGACAATGTCCTCTTCCGGATCTATACCGGTTTTTACTTTTAACACCTTGAATCCCAATTGCTTATATTGCTCTGCCTCATAGAGGGTTTCGGCTACCGGCATAATACCAATGGTAACAGAAGTAGGCAATGTCTGGTGTTTTTGTCCTAAAAAAGCCACCACCGGAACACCCAGGAATTGCCCGAAAGCATCGTGCAAGGCGATATCAAAAGCCGCCTGCGTGCCGGGAAGATTCGGGAAAAGTTGGTTCCACTCGTCTATCAATTGTCGGAAATGCCGGATATCCCGCCCAATAAATGTTTGGGCAAGTTCAGAGCTGCAGTGCTGAAACGTTTGCGCGTAGGTCTCCCCTACTACCTCCTCAGCCGGACAGGCTGCTCCCAGGCCGACGATGCCATTTTCGAGGGTAATTTTGAGGAAGATGTTTTCCACGGCGGAAACGGTATGCCGGGCAATGGTGTAGGGTTTGGTGAGGGGCAGGTACTTCAGCGAGGCCTCGATGGATCTGATTTTCACGGCGCTATTGTTTAATCAGGTTTTGTAAAACAGGCAGCAAGGCGCCAACGCCTTGTTGAATAGGCAACAGCACCGGAATGCCCAGCTTTTTGGCATAATATTGCTGATAATCAAGCGCTTCTGCATCAGAGCAGTCTTCTGTATTTAAGGCCAGTGCGATCACCCTTGAACCAAATTTCGCCATAATGTCAATCTCCGACTCAACGGGCGGAATCTCGCCCCAGTGTGGTTCCATATCGAAATACCTGCGCTTGGGCGCGTGTACCAGCACCACGTTTTTGGCTTGTCCGGAGATCAGCAATTCCAGTCCGCAGGGACCGCTGGGATTGCGCAGGGATGATTGTCCTTCGAGCAAAATCAGATCGGGTGTGGTTTCTTTCCAGCAGGAAACGATGGCATGTTCGAGTTCGCCTGACACAAAATCGTTGAGGGTAGAATCCAGAATGAACCCGTATTTTCCGCCTTGCAGCCACCCGGTTTGTCCGGTGTAAATCATGGCGCTGCACAAGCCTGCTTCGGCGCAGGCTTCCAGGATCATGCGTGCGGTGGTGCGTTTGCCCATGGCACAATCCATGCCCATTACTGCGATAATGGGCGCTTTGACCTCGAGAATAGCGCCGGTCCAGAAGTGCAGATCCTTGCGCGCTTTGGGTTTGCGGATGTCTGTCAGCTGGACGCCATGCTGTTCCGCCAGGGCCACCAGATCAGGGTGCGAGCTCAGGTAATCATGCAGTCCGTTCACGATGGAGAGTCCGCGTGTGATGGCGTTTTGGATGATGGCAAACATATCCGGTGGCAATATTCCGCCAACCGTGGCCACGCCAATGATCAGGCAATCCAGTTCGGGAATGGTCTTCAGTGCATCATCCAGCGATTGGAAGATGGGGATATTCCGGAGTTTGCCGTCCAGCACCGCCCCGGCATCTTGTCCGACCAGAGGCGGATCAATAACCCCCTGGATGAGGTAGCGACTGGTGCCGCGCACCAGTCCGTGGGCGGTTTTGGCATCGCTGGTGCTATATAATCCGTTGGTTAAGATGATAGCGCGTTGCATGGGTATGTTTTTGGGCGAAAATACGATGGGCGTTCCAGACCTCGTAGGTTTTTGAAACCTACGAGGTCTAGTTGCCTGATTATCAATCCAATGCCATCAGCCCTTTACAAACTTCCCTGCATACACCTGGCCAGATTTTGATACTGCTGAAACCCAGTAGACACCCTTTGGCAGTAAGGCAATATCCAGCTTTTCATCTGTACGGATGGTGCGGGAAAGGAGTAATTTACCCTGCTCATCCGTGATATTAACCTGCATATTTTGCTCAATAATGGGCAAATTCAGGGTAATCCAGGTAGTGGCAGGGTTAGGGTACAGGTTGAGTGGAATGGCGGTGGGCGTTTGGGTGGTGGAGGTTTCGGGAGCGAGTTTGACAATCCAGTAATCTGTGGATCCGTGGTTGCCTGAAACATCGCCGTTGTTGGAACGAGCCCACCCGGCTATAGCCAGACCGCCGTCATATGCCTGAACGGCGGAAAAAGCTGTTTCATCTTGTGTACCGCCAAATGCTATTTGCCATACTATGTCACCTATACTATCTATGCGGACAACCCAAAAATCACGCCCTCCATCGTTTCCAATGGCATCTCCATCCGATGATTGTGTTGCACCAACCAAAATGTATTGTCCATCCTCTGTTTGAATAATAGCTTGAGAATAATCAGCCTCACTTCCGCCATAGGTATGCTCCCATTCCAGTGTACCATTCGCATCCAATTTTGCCACCCAATAATCAAACTTTCCATAGAAACCGCTCACATCACCATCATTGTATGTGATCTGCCCCATTACTGCATATCCACCATCTAAAGTTGTAATGATGTCATAAGCAGTTTCATAACTGGTACCACCCAGCATTTTTTGCCATTCAAATTCACCTGCTTCTGAAAGCTTAACTACCCAGATATCTGCACCTCCGTGCAATCCTATACAATCTCCATCCATAGAGCTGGATTCTCCAGCTACTATGTAGCCTCCATCTGGCGTTTGCTTTATAGCATAACCAATGTCTACCAAGGAGCCACCTAAAGCTTTCTGCCATTGTATATCTCCAGTAGGCGACAATTTAACCACCCAAAAATCTAAAGCTCCTTGCCAACCTGTTACATCGCCATCATTTGAGCCAGCTCTTCCTACAGCGATATATCCTCCATCTGCTGTTTGTTGAACGGACCACAATTCATCCCAGCTCGACCCTCCCAAGCACTTTTGCCACTGCAAAATGCCGTTTTGATCCAATTTGATAACCCAGCCATCAATATCGCCATGATGCCCACTAACATTAATATTGTTAGACCAAGTCGGTCCAACCATAATTATTCCACCATCTGTGGTTACATCAGAACCATAGCAACGATCGTGGTCAGTTCCCCCATAGGCTTTTTGCCATAACAAGTTGCCATTTTTATCCACTTTTACGGCCCAAAAATCCGTTACCCCTTTATTATTGGTAACGTTTCCATTTACCGAAAGAGCCTCCCCAGCTAAAATAAAACTGCTGTCATTGGTTTGATTGATGGAAAAAGCAACATCCGCATCACTGCCACCAAAACAGCGTTGCCATTGGATGGTAGGTTGAGCGTTGATTCCTAAAATGGAGACAGATAGTAATCCAATATTAAGTAGGTACTTCATGCGTTTTTTCTTTGCCCCAGACCTCGTAGGTTTTAAAAACCTAGGAGGTCTAGTAGCCTGATTATCAATCCAATGCCATCAGCCCTTCACAAACTTCCCTGCATACACCTGGCCAGATTTTGATACTGCTGACACCCAGTAGACACCCCTTGGCAGTACGGCAATATCCAGCTTTTCATCTGTACGGATGGTGCGAGTAAGGAGTAATTTACCCTGTTCATCCGTGATATTTACCTGCATATTTTGCTCAATAATGGGCAGATTCAGGGTAATCCATTGAGTGGCAGGATTGGGGTACAGGTTGAGTGGAATGGCGGCGGGCGTTTGGGTGGTGGCGGTTTCGGGGGCGAGTTTGACAATCCAGTAATCACTTACCCCATGTACACCTGATACATCACCATTGTTTGACCAGGCAAAGCCGGCAGTAACATAGCCCCCATCCGCAGTCCCTGAGATACTGTAGGCGCGCTCACCCATCGTACCACCCAATGTTTTCTGCCACAAAATATTCCCAGAAGAATCAATTCTGATAAGCAAAAAATCTACCCCTCCATCATTATCCTGTACATCACCGTCCTTTGAATTGGTTGAGCCAGCCATGACAAAACCACCATCAGAGGTTTGAAAAATGGAACGTGAAAAGTCATCTTTACTTCCGCCGTATGTTTTTTCCCAAACCAAATCTCCAGTGGCATCAATTTTTATCAGCCACCAATCATATCCACCATAATGAGTGCTAACATCACCTCCGTCATTTGTAATATGGCCGAATACGACAAATGATCCATCCTCGGTCTCCCAGACGTCATTTGCTCTATCAAGGCTTGGACCGCCCAGCAAATGCGTCCAGACGATTTGTCCACTCGGATTTAACTTCACCACCCAATAATCTCCATTACCATTTGCTCCATGGGCGTCACCATCATTCGATAAAGATTCTCCAATAATAATATATCCTGCATCCGATGTTTGTTTAACGACATACCCCAAGTCAATATCCGAACCACCAAGTGCCTTTTGCCATTGGATTTCCCCATCATTGGATATTTTCACTACCCAAAAATCCAACGCCCCATGAAATCCAGTTACATCGCCATCTGTAGAACTGGTTCGTCCGGCAAATACAAAGCCTCCATCATTGGTCTCAGTAATTGACCAAGCCTCTTCCCATAACGTGCCTCCAAAACATTTTTGCCATTGTATTCCTCCTGTTGCGTTGATTTTTACAATCCATGCATCAAGATCACCGTGATTTCCAGAAACCTGGCCACTGTTGGAGTTCGTAAAACCTGCTAAAACAAAGCCACCATCAGAGGTTTGAATACTCTTGTAACAACCCTCATTATTTGAGCTTCCATATGTTTTTTTCCAACTGAGTTGGCCATCCTCATTGAGTTTTAATACCCAATATTCACTACCTCCATGGTTGCCAAAAACATCTCCGTCTATAGAAACTGTACTCCCTGAAACAATATATCCACCATCCAGTGTTTGTTGAACACTATATGCATCATCACTGTCGCTGCCACCAAATGCACGTTGCCATTGGATGGTGGGCTGAGCGCGTAACCCAACACACAAACCAATATAGAGACCGAGAATAAGAATAATCTTCATAAGGTTTTAATGCTTTATGCCCCAGACCTCGTAGGTTTTAAAAATCTACGAGGTCTAGTTGCCTGATTATCAATCCAATGCCATCAGCCCTTCACAAATTTCCCTGCATACACCTGGCCAGATTTTGATACTGCTGTAACCCAATAAACACCCCTTGGTAGTACGGCAATATCCAGCTTTTCATCTGTACGGATGGTGCGGGAAAGGAGCAACTTACCCTGTTCGTCCGTGATATTTACCTGCATATTTTGCTCAATAATGGGCAGATTCAGGGTAATCCAGGTAGTGGCAGGGTTAGGGTACAGGTTGAGTGGAATGGCAGTGGGCGTTTGGGTGGCGGAGGTTTCGGGAGCGAGTTTGACGATCCAGAAGTCGTTTTCACCCTTATTTCCACCCACATCACCATTATTCGACCAGGAATAGCCCGTCAGGATAAAGCCTTCATCATCGGTTTGTATTCCTCCAAAAGCTCTGTCTGCCATGGTTCCTCCCAATGTTTTTTGCCATTGTAATTGACCCATCGAATCAGCTTTCATGATTAGATACTCTACACCGCCATTATTGTCTGTAATATCTCCATCTTTGGAATTGGTAGAGCCTACCATAATAAAGCCACCATCTTTGGTCAGGTTAATCTGACTTGAAAAGTCTTCACCTGTTCCACCGTAGGTATGTTGCCAAATGATTTCTCCAGTATTACTCAATTTAGCCACCCAATAATCGTAGCCAGCGTAAGCCAACGTCACATTACCATCTCCCCAGGATATATGTCCGAAAACTAGATACTCACCCGATGGCAGTTGTATAATGTCATTTCCACGATCAAGGCTACTACTGCCCAACATTTTTTGCCATTCAATCTCACCTGAGGATGATAACTTCACCACCCAATAATCAGAACTTCCAATGAGACCGCTGGCATCACCATCGTTTGAATTAGATTCACCATTTACAATGTAGCCGCCATCAAGAGTTTGTTTTACAGAATAGCCAATATCTACCCCGGCCCCACCCATTGGCTTTTGCCATTCTATCACTCCGATAGAATTTATTTTTACTACCCAGTAATCTAGTCCACCATGAAATCCAACTACATCTCCATCATTTGAGGTTGTTCGGCCAGCAAAAACATAGCCACCATCTGTAGTCTGCTGGATCGACCAGGCTTCGTCCCATTCCGTACCACCATAGCACTTTTGCCACTCTATAATTCCATTTTTATCCAGCTTTACCACCCAACAATCCAGATCGCCGTGGTTCCCACTAACCTGTCCATTATTTGAGGAGGTATGTCCAGTTAAAATATAACCCATGTCTGAAGTAGGGCAAACCTCGTACCCTACATCATTCCCAGTACCACCAAGGCATTTTTTCCATTCTACCAAACCTGATTGGGATAATTTAATTAACCAAACGTCATATGCACCATGATTCCCAAAAACATCTCCATTGTCAGACAATGTTACTCCGTTCAGTATATAACCTCCATCAGGTGTAGCCTTGATTGACCTTCCCTGATCAGCAAAAAAGCCTCCAAGGTTTTTTTGCCATTGTATCAGAGGTTGTGACATCAATGGTGAGTATAGTAAAATTAGGAAGAAAGAAAAAAATTTCATGTATTTGTAAACGTTGAGTTTATTTTTGTTCAAAAATCCTATACGGACTTTGGGGAGATTTTTTGTCATTATTTTTAGTTTTCAAATTGGTTTCAATGCTCTAAAGGTAATTTGCCTATTCTTTGAACCTATCCGAATGATATAACAACCTGGAACTAAATTGCTTGTATTCAGTATAATTTTCGAACTTTGAAGAGTTGCCTTAATTGTCGTAATTTGTTGTCCAACACTATTAAAGAAGGAAACCAAAATTTCTTCTTGACTGGCTGAGAATTCATTAAGATTTAACTCCAAATTGTCATAAAATATATTGGGTTGAAGTTTCAAACTCAATTCAAAGTTTTCGCTATTGTATCGATTTGCACATAATTGAGGTGGATATGTTTTTTGTGACACGAGAGGAACAAAAGTATAATTAAGGTTCCATGGAAAATCCTGATCATCATAATCTGGACAGACATAATAACTGGGCGGAAAAAAATTTTTTCCCAAATCAACAAATCCAATAATCTCTCTTGCTGGGCCTCCATTAATCAACTTATCTATACGAAACCTACTCTTTCCTACAATTTGTATAATAGGTTCATCACAGTTTGGCCAATTACCATCATCATCAGCTGCTACAAAGGGGTGTTCTATGAGGTGCCTCTTAACCTGAAATCTAAAATTAGAATTAGGATTTAAACCTTCTGGTTCAGCTTTCTGTATCTCGAAATAATTTTCGTTATTCAAATTTCCATCATTTGATGCAACCTTAAATCCTACCCAGTCATAGCTTTCTGGTATATACTCGCAATTTCCAACCGGGATTGGATTCACAGGTTTTCTTCCACTAATCACTAAATCTACTATCAACGTTATCCCATCAATATAGGCTTTCACCTCACTAGGATCACCAGAGGCACATTTAGTAGCTAAAATAAATCTGTACCCCGTTCCTGGCATCAAATTATCTGCATTATATGTATCTCCAGGCACGTTGTTCTCTACTAAAATAGTGACGTAACCCCCATTCCCATCACTTTCCATGATGGTCAGTTGATGCAAAGCTCCCGGAAATATTGGTTTCCAGGCCAGTTTAATGAAGTCTCCTCCTACTTGCGTTATTCTAAAGCTGTCAGGTGCGGGTAAACTACAGGGCTCCACCAATAAATTCCCCTTCCCGACATCGGCCTTTACCGGTGTCAAGTTAGTAGCCAGAAGGCAGAAAAAGCTAAAAAGCAGTCCAAAAAATCTAATTTTTGCCATAATCAAGTTGTTTTGACGTGTGAATGAATGTATTTTGATGCAAAGGTTTTTCCTTTGGGCACTCAAAAAAATAACATTTTTTTCAAAGTATTCTCCAACTGCAATGGAAGATAGTCAATTGGTGGAGTTGATCCAGACCCTTAACCCCGAAGAACGTGCATTAGCCAGGCAATTGGCTAACGTGGATTACTTCAATTCCGGCAAGTTTAAAGCATATTGCCCTATATTACTTGATGTATTGCTGCAAATAAATGATAATCCAGACAAACAAGTTTGGGACAAGGAAAAAATATCTAAAAAAGTTTTTGGAAAGGATACCTATGTAGAAGGCCGTTTAGAAAAAGCCATGGTGGAAGTGCACAAAATAGTTAAAAGCACTTTGCAAATTAAACATTACTTCTCGGATCAAAACGAGTTTCAACAGCTATTCGACTTAGCCAAAATTGCGCTCAAAAGAGGCTTGGAAAAAAGGTACGTTCAATCCATCAACAAACTTCAAAAACAAATTCCATCCATTGAAGTCAGTGATCGCCAGAACCTTTACGGGCATTTTTTATTGGAATATGAGCTACATGACTTAGATAGTTTGCATAACCAATTAAAAGGCGACTTAAATGTGCCAAATGTTTTGTTTTCGTTAGAGTTATATTTGTGGTTGACTCGACTCGAATTAATTAATCGAATACTACTTCAACAAAAAGTTGCGAAATTTGAAATTCCAAATATAGAATCTGTAATAACGGATTGTCAATCAATTCCACAAAAATTCTTAGAGTCCGCCAAACTTATTGAACTTAACCATGCAATATTTTTACTTTTAATTAAGAAAAATATAGATTCTGAAGATGCTCAATCATTGTTTAATCTTATTAAAAAACATGAAGATTTCATACCCTCTTCAAATACAAGAGGCTTGTATACTTACCTTAGAAATATTTGTGTGTTAATTTTTAACAGTGATGTGCAAAATAAGGAAATTAATATTATTTTACATGTTTTATACAAAGATAATTTAGTAAAAGGTTACTTGCATTATGGAAATATGTTGCACCCAGCAACATATTTAGCCGTTTGCAATAATGCCATTTGGGTAAATGAGGTTGATTGGGCCATAGAGTTTACAGAAACATACAAAAATGTTATAATAGATGAGGATGAAACAAAAGATTTCTACAGACTCAATATGGCAGCCTGCTATTTCGCCCAAAATGAATTCGACAAATGTCTTGATTCTATTCCAGATTCATTTTCTACGGTTAGCCATCATTTGGTTACTAAACGTTTAAATCTAAAAGCCCTCTACGAAACCCAATCAGATCTTCTACCATACCGCCTTGACAATTTCAAAATGTACCTTGCCAGAACCTCAACAAAAATCCTATCCGAACATCAACGCCAAATCAACACCGATTTCCTCAACCTCCTCGTCCAACTTTCCACCTCCATACCCGGCGATACCAAACGCGCTGATACCCTGATTCGCAGGATCAAAGAGAAAAAACAAGCCGCAGAATGGCGCTGGCTCATGGAAAAAGCTGAAGAACTCAAAAATCCCCGACTCAAAAACAAACCGGAATGAACCCGGCTCCCCTACTCTACCCGCTCTCGGAATCAGCCGTAACCATCTCTTTCGGCGAGCAAATGGACGATGCCCTGCATCAACAGGTGTTGCAGCTGGACCAGGCCATCCGGCAGGAACCATTTGCCGGATGGGTGGAAAATGTACCAGCTTATGCCTCGCTCACTGTTTTTTATCAGCCGGAAAAAATAGCAGTTGCAGAGTCGATATCCGCATTTGAACTGGTGCGCCAATGGTTGCACTCCAAGCTGGCCAACGAGAACCCAAACCTTACCCTCCCGGCGCAGGTGCTGCGTATACCGGTCTGTTATGAAGCGCCTTTTGCACCGGATCTGGATTTCATGGCTGATTTTCACGGTGTCTCACGGGAGACCCTGATTGCCCTGCACCAGCAAGACACCTATAAAGTATATATGATGGGCTTTTTGCCCGGATTTGCCTACATGGGTGCGGTTGATGAAAAACTGTCTACGCCCCGCAAAAGCACCCCTCGTGCGCGCGTACCCGCAGGATCGGTGGGTATTGCCGGCAGGCAAACAGGGATATACCCCTTGGATTCCCCCGGCGGCTGGCAAATTATAGGTAAAACGCCACTGAAAATGCTTGACTGGCGTAGAAACACCCCGTTTTTGCTCAAAACCGGCGATTTAGTGCAGTTTTATGCCATTTCAAAAGGAACCTTTGAGCAATGGGAACAAACAGAACACGGCGCCACCACCTTCCTGCCTGACCTTGCTGCCGCCGATGCCCTGGTGCTCAAACCGGGTCCATATTCCACCATCCAGGATCTGGGCCGAACAGGGTTCCGGGCCTATGGCGTACCGGTGGGCGGCGCGATGGACACCTATGCCCATCAAAAAGCTAATGCGCTGCTGGGAAATGCAGCACAGGCCGCCACCATAGAATGTACCATGGGTGGACTCGTGCTGCAGTGGCAAAAAACAACTAAAATTGCCCTGGCAGGTGCTGGAACAGCCTCCATCAACGGACAAAATATTTCCCTGGAGAAGGTTTATGAGGTAACGGCACAGGACGTGCTGGAAATCAGATTCAACCAATCCGGAATACGCTGTTACCTGGCCGTGGAAGGCGGATTTGACTCGCCAATCATCCTGAACAGTAAAAGTATGAATCCGCTGATCGGTATTGGCGCTCCCTTGAAAAAAGGAGATGCACTGTACGTGGATCGTAACGGTGCCAGGGCAACCCCTGAAAAAACAGACTGGCCAATCCTTTCAGATACTGCCCGGATCCGGGTTTACCGCGGGCCGGAATTTGAGTGGTTGAGTCCGGAGAGTCAGGCACGTTTTTTCACCCAAAACTACACCATGAGTCATCGTTTTGACCGCATGGGTTGCCACGTACAATCAGATCCGCTTACCTTTAGCGCAACCCGGGAACTGCTGTCTACCGCAGTTGCCCCGGGCACTATCCAATGTACCCCGGCCGGACAACTTATTCTGCTCCTGCAGGATTGTCAGACCATAGGTGGATACCCGCGCGTGGGTCAAATAGCGGCGGTGGATTTGCCAAAGGTGGCTCAATGGGCGCCCGGGGAAAAGTGCATTTTCACGATGGGAAGGCTCGAAGGGTGACTGCGAAGGCGCAAAGGATGGACACGAAGGCACGAAAGCACGAAAGCGCAAAGACACGAAGGCACGAAGGCGCAAAGGAGAATTTTGTTTACTGATGGAAAGTGTGTGCCTTTGGATAGTTTTTTGCATTTTTAAATCAACGTGGGTTGTCATCCCGGGAACCGGGATGACAACTCATGTTAACTTGGCATTTCATTAAGTTTGTGCGCAAGTGGGAAAACAACCTTAAACACTCACTCCGCCGTAGCTGTTGGCGAGGACGCCAACAGCGGAAAGGAGAACTGACTTTTGGTTAAACATACTTGATAACCAATGTTTTATTCCGTTGTTGGCGTCCTCGCCAACAACCTCGGCGGAGCGAAATGCCAGAAGAAAAACACTAATCATAACGGCTATGGCGAGGACGCCAACTATGGAAAAAAAATAAGCACGCAACCTGGCTTGTGTAGGTCCCGGTTCCCGGGATGACAACTCAGGTTAGCTTGGCATTTCATTAAGTTTGTGCGCAAGTGGGAAAACAAGCTTAAATACTCACTCCGCCGTAGCTGTTGGCGAGGACGCCAACAGCGGAAAGGAGAACTGACTTTTGGTTAAACATACTTGATAACCAGTGTTTTATTCCGTTGTTGGCGTCCTCGCCAACAACCACGGCGGAGCGAAATGCCAGAAGAAAAACACTTAACCTAACGGATATGGCGAAGACGTCAACTGTGGAAAAAAGCATCCAATAAAACCAAACTCATCCCCCCTCCGCCCCCTTCAAAAGGGGAAGGTCGCTGGGCTGAGCATAGAGTTGCTACCGCTTAAAAACACCAACCCACCAAAACACCAACCCACCAAAACACTAAAACACTAAAACACTAAAACACCGACCCACTTGACCTCCATCGATCTCAACTGCGATATGGGCGAAGGAATGCCCAACGATGCTGCGCTGATGCCCTTGATCAGCTCGGCGAATATTGCCTGCGGTTACCATGCCGGAGATGCACAGATCATGCAGAAAACCATAGCATTGGCTATTGAACACGGGGTAAAAATTGGCGCTCACCCATCCTTCCCGGATAGAGAAAACTTTGGTAGAACACCTATGCAACTGCCTGCTGAGGAAATAACCGCGATCGTCAAACACCAGATTGAACTGCTGGCAGAACTGGCAGAAAAAAACCAAACCCGCCTGCACCATGTCAAACCCCACGGCGCCCTTTACAACATGGCCTGGAAGGATACCGAAATGGCCACTGCCATTTGTAAGGCCATCCTGGAAACTGATCCCACGCTGGTGTTGTACGCCCAAAGCGGCAGCGCACTGATATCCGTTGGCGAAACGTTCGGACTCCAAACCTGCAGCGAGGTTTTTGCCGACCGAAGTTACCGATCCGATGGCAGTTTGACACCCCGAACCATGCCCCATGCCTTGCTGGAAAACGATGCCGACGTACTCCGTCAGGTATTACAAATGGTAACCCAGCAAACCGTCAACGCCGATGGCCAAACCATTCCCGTGCGAGCCGAAACCATTTGTCTGCACGGCGATGGGGCTCATGCAGTGGCCTTTGCCCAACTGTTGCGGGAAACCTTCCGTATTCACCAAATTGGCGTTTTATCCAAACCCTAAATCATGCGTTCCAGCCTGAGTTCTGTATTGATGGGCGCCGCGTTTTTGATGGCCACTTCGGCTATTGGACCCGGTTTTTTGACCTCCACGGCCGTTTTTACGTCCAAACTGCTGGCCAGTTTTGGCTTTGCCATCCTGATTTCCATCGTGGTGGATCTGATTGCGCAGCTCAATATCTGGCGTATTATTTCGGTGGCACAAATGCCGGCGCAAGACATAGCCAATGCCCTCCTGCCCGGGCTGGGCCACTTTTTGTCGTTCCTGATTATTACCGGCGGACTGGTGTTCAACATCGGTAATGTGGCAGGTTGCGGGCTCGGGTTGCAGGTATTGTTCGGGCTGGATGTAAGCACCGGCGCCTGTATCAGCGCGGGCATCAGTATCCTGCTGTTTTTACGAAAAGATGCCGGCGCGGCCATGGACCGGTTTGCCCAAATACTGGGATTTGTGATGATTGCAATGACCCTTTTTGTGGCCTTCACCTCGCAACCTCCGCTGGCTGAGGCGGTGTACAAAACCTTTGTGCCAGACCGCATAGATATAATGGCTATTGTGACCATTGTGGGAGGCACGGTAGGAGGCTACATCACCTTCGCAGGCGCACACCGACTGCTTGAAGCCGGTTTGAGCGGGCCGGAAAACACTCCTCAAGTAGACCGAAGTGCCGCTACGGCTATTGGACTGGCCTCCCTGATGCGCATATTACTGTTTCTGGCTGCGCTGGGCGTGGTAGCGAAGGGCGGCATACTGGATGCGGGCAATCCGGCCGCTTCGGTGTTTCAGCTGGCAGCGGGCGATTGGGGTTACCGGATTTTTGGCGTGGTACTTTGGTGTGCGGCGGTGACCTCAGTAGTGGGCGCTTCGTTTACCTCCATTTCCTTTGCCCAAAACCTGCACCCATGGTTTGTGCAGCGGAAATCCTATGCCATCATTGGTTTTATTGTGGCAGCCACCCTGTTGTTTGCCTTGTTTGGCAAGCCGGTTAAAGTGCTCATTTTTGCCGGGGCCTTCAACGGGTTTATCCTGGCCTTTTCGCTGGGTATTTTATTGATTGCAGCCGGTAAAAAACGGATCATGGGCGCCTACACCCACCCGCGCGCCTACCTGCTCGCGGGAGCCCTGGCAGCCCTGGCGATGCTGGCACTTGGAGGCTGGACGCTGGTGATGGAGTTGGGGAAATTGTGGTGATGGCGTTTTACCCGCCTTACATCATCGACCACAAATTGATAGCCAGAAACAGTATCCCCAGGATTAACACCGTAGTATTCAAGCGGCGCCAACCCTTTTCCTGGAGTTTTAAGCCCATAGAACTGAAAATAAAAGCCAGAATGCTACAGAAAACACCCAGATAATTGCCAGCAAAACGTGCTTGCAGGAAAGAGGGCAAATACCGCCGGTACTCTTCACTACTTTCCGGATAACCCAAATCCTTGAACGCTACATATTCCCACAATAAGAAAAGTGAAAGCGGGATCAACAATACCACCAATCCGCTGACAGAGAGCCTTTTCAGGACCGGCTGCCCCAATTGACCCGTATTCCAGAAGTAGACCTCCTTATCCGGATCTACGAAATAATATTTGCTTATACGGTATACAATAATGAATAACAGTACATCTATGACAGGGCCGATCATTGTAAAAATATTCAATGCCTTCCACGGAAATTCGCTTCCAGGTTGAGATGCCATGATAAATATCGAAGCAAAACGGGAAAACACACTAAGCGTCAAAATGATGTACATCAATGGAATAGCGTAGGATTTCCTTTTCAAGAAAATAATACCTGCCACCAGAAACATGGGGCTGATCAACTGGCTAAAAATATTCATGATGCTCAGCCACACCGGATTTGGACCCGATGTGTTGGACGACTGAAAAACACCAGGGAGCATAGCACCATCCGTTATGATCATTATGACGACAACACTCAGAATACTTTCAGCGCCAAACAGGATGCAGAGTATACCGATTAGGTTGGTCCATTGAAAAGTTTTCATACAAAAAGCAAGGTTAAAGGCCTTATGATCAATGATAGGAAGTATTCCTGCGGTATTCCGGTCAGAACGGGAAGTTAATCGCTGTGGTATCAGCAAAGGCACAGGTTACCTGAAATTGCTGAGATTTTCTGATGGTATTACCATTATAGATTTTATACTGAATGGTAACAGTATTACCAATCTTCAAAGGACAAGGCTTGTTCAAGGCAGTCCAGTTTACATTATCTTTGAGTGCAAAGGTTGTTTTTGCATAATTATCCGAACAATGCGACCCAAACGTATAATCATCCAATGGATTAATCCAGTCCCAGGTTATCAGCTCAATGGAGTCGGCAAGCCAGGCGGATGGAATAGCCGGTGTTACCATATAAGCGAAGGTAATGGGCATAAGTTCGATGGTGTAAGTCCCTTCATCTTCCAACCGGTATCCTCCAAACAATTCATATGGGTCATTAAACAAATCGTATGTGACACAATATTCATTTTCTTCATTGATTCTAGCGCCACGTTGATACTTTAAAGGTATTTTTCCTAATTTTAGGATTCGGTCATCATGTTGATCCTTCACTGTGTAATGAACCGTAAAATTCCCCAAAGTATCTGTAGTTGTACTCCCGGTGATGGGCACGGAGTAATTCCACCCGTCAGTCCAAAAATCCACTACCTTAACTTCTACGCCAGGCACACCTTTTTGTGTCTGTATATCCACTACCTTGCCACTTATCACGGGCATTTTCGGCTGTTCCTCTTCTTTCTTACAGGCGGTGAAGACCAGCGCCAGGGCGAATAAATAACTCAGATTTTTCATTGGTTGAGTATCTAACAGACTTACTGCCCACATGGTTTGAAAGCAGAAGCCCGATAATGATCAAAAATCAACATAAAAAGAACCGATTTCAGTTCTTCGAAATGCATAGCGGCATTGCTCCAGAATAAGTTTACAACCTGGGTAAATCTATTCTGAAGCAAGCCTGGTTATGCTGCCATAATTCCGTGTGCACGCTGCACCCGGTGAAACAGGTTATTCCGCAATCAGTACCCTTACGGTTTTACTCCCATATTCCGTTTGTATTCGCAATAAATACACCCCGGGAGAAAGTGTTGGTGGGATGTTGATGATTTCTGTTTGCTCCCCTTCCTGACGCTTTTCTTGCCATAAAAAGGAATGGCGGTGTTTGCCCTGAATATCCAGCAATGCAATGGATACATTTGATGGATTTTGCAACGTGTAGGAAACCGTAACAAACGCTTTAACCGGATTCGGATAAACAAGCATTTCAACCTGAGCTGAAGATGGTTCTATAAGCCCAACATTCAACTTGCTTACATATCGAATCAATAGATAATCATTGTTGGAATAACCAGCCGCCAGATAATTTCCATTAGCCTGAACGGCAATGGATTTTATTGCGTTATCGCCCGGCAGGTTGGTTACCACATATCCTGTTCCGGCAAAACTTGTATCCAAATTCCCGTCAGAAAGGAATCGAATGAATACCGGATCGTTATTTTCTGCTGAAACCGAACCTGCACTCGTGCCGGCAGCAACTATTTTACCATCACCCTGTACAGCAACGGCACTTCCATACTCTACGGCTCCGATATTAACCACGCTCAAACCATCCACATTGAAAGTAATATCTTGGGAACCATCCGGATTTAACCGGCCAACTATGATATTACTATTGGATAATATACCCTGACTACCCGCAAGCAATATACCTCCATCCGGCGCTAATGCCAAGCCATTTAAATGATAGAAGGATCCAGAAAAAGGCTTGAAAACACGCCCATCGCTGCTAAAAGAGTTGTCTAATGTGCCATCTGGCAAAAAACGCAACAGAAACATATTGGTTATTGCCCCATAAGTACCCCCTAAAAGAATCTTGCCATCCGGCTGAATTAATCCAGCGCTCAATTCAAAATCTCCGGGAATGATTGTTCCTGAACTCAATACAACTCCGTTAAAACCAAATGATGCATCCAGTATTCCCGTAGAATCGAAGCGTATAATGGCTATTTTTTGCAGCTGATTTTGATCAACTACCCGACACATGACAAGAATATCGTTATCCGGACCAACAGCAACGGCCCTTGCCTGCGTTTCTATTATACCTAAGTTCGACAGCTCACAATAGGAGAAACCGGGACTGAATGGCTCTCCAAATTCGGGATCAAAACCGCCATTTTGTAATATTCTGTTCACCACAATCAGATTCCCATATTCACTGGAGCTGCCGGCTAAAATGATCTTGCCGTCCGATTGCCTGGAAATTAAATTCATAATGACATCTGCATTAGGTAATCCTTTTAATCCTTTTTGCCAAAAAGTTGAATCCCGCACACCATTGGCCTGAACACGCCCCACAAAACCTGCACTATTCACATATGGGGGATCTGTATCGTATTGGGTATAGCCAGTACTCCCTACAAACAGTATCCGGTTTTGGTCGTCCACCAAAACAGAGCTGATTTCAGAATAGTTGGTTCCAATGTTTTGAACAGCAAACCCATTCTGACCATAAAACAGATCCATTTCCAAGGATTCAGTAAGACGAACAAGACTTAAATCAATAAATCCGAATTCGTCGGGATACCAAGGAGTTAAAAGGAATTTTCCATCGGAAAGTACTGAAAACCCGAACACAAGAAAATCAAGTTCTTTTGTATGGCCGTAATCGGAATCAAATTGTCCGCTTGGCCAATACCTAAAGGTAGTTAGGTTAAAAAAATCTCTAAGCAATCCACCTATAATGGAGCCGTCGGCCTGAAGTGCAATGCCTATCAAATCTGAATCATTCAGTATATCAATATCATCAAAATTAGGGTCGTAGGAACCATCCGGCATCAACCTGAATATAAAATTATTTGCTCCGCCGGTTACAATTATCCTGCCATCCGGTTGGACAATTGACTGTTCTACTACACCGCTTTCCGGAAATAGTACAATGCCATTTGTGCCAAAACCTACATCCGGTTCACCGTCTGGTAAAAATCGCATCAATACTGGAATATAACTATCTGTTGCGCCTCCGGCGTATATCCATCCTTCCTGACTAACGGCCAAAGCATACGATCCTATCATTTGATCACTCAAAACCACCCCATTCACCCCAAAGGAACTATCTACGAGTCCATCCTGGTGAAACTTCATCAAAAACATTTGTGGGATAGCAGCCTCTGTAAAACCTCCAACAACGATGCTTCCATCAGGAGGTATTACAACATCTGTTACTAATACGTTCAGGGTGGTATCAAGATGACTGGCTATACCCATTTGCCCAAAATTCGTGTCTAATGTCCCATCTTCCTTCAAACGCACCAAAAAATGGATAAGGTTGTCTCCATTGGCTGAATACCGGCCCAGGATAAGCAAATTCCCGTCTGGCTGAAGCGCAGCATTCACCCCATCGACATCTACTGCCAGTTGATCCAATACAACCACACCCTCTTGGCCAAAGGTTGGGTCAGGCTTCCCATTGATGTCAAACTGCACCACCGAAATGTACTTATGGGTTTCCGGCGGAGTTTTAGAGGCAAAATAGGAATAGCCAACAACCAGGTTTTTGCCGTTTGGGCGGATAAGTATGGCGCCAACAATATCCTCCCCACACTCTGGATTAGCTGTAAGTATTCCTGTGGCATTGAAACTGGAATCAAGATAAGTAACCTGACTTTTCACTGAAAAGCAGGAAAGTGCTAAAAGCAACATGAATACTGAGCTTTTCATATTTTTGAAAATCTAAAAGGTTATAAAATTTTATGACCAAACCAGAAATTGACTCTGGAATCTCATGTATAAAGTTTTAATATATAATTTACTGATCACAATGAGCGGGGTCATGCGCTCATGTGATTATGGTCAATAACAATCCTCCCGGGTTTTGGTGGCAGCTTTGGAGTAAGTGGCCCGGTAAAATATTTCGTTGTACCCTGCAACAAAAAAGCCTGCGCTCCCCTACCCGCCCGAAGCGGAAGAAGAGCGCAGGCTTTGCTTGTTGCGCCAACCTAAGGCCGAGGCCTCAATCCAGGTCAAACAGATCTCCCCAGATGGATTTCTTGTGCGGTTTGCGGTAGCCGCCGCGGTCGCGGTCGTGATCCCCGAACGGCCGATCGCTGCTGTGTTGCTTGTGTTCACGGCGGTAGCGGTCGTCGTCGTCATCATCGTGATGGCCGCCTTTATACTGGGCAAACTGCTGGTTGGTGCGTTCGATGATTTTATCCAGTTCACCGCGATCGAGCCAAACGCCGCGGCACTGGGGACAGTAATCAATTTCAATTCCCTGGCGATCAGAAATGGCCAGCAGGACGTTGCATTTAGGACAGTTCATGGTGTGTGGTGGTGGGTGGGTTATTCTTTGGGGCAAAGATATGAACAGCTAATTCAGGAAAGGGTTTGAGAGAAGGGCTGATAGTCTATGAAAAAGGATGAAAGTCCACATCCATACCGCCAAGGCGCCAAAACAAGATAAATACAAAATTCCATTTTGCCAAAAGTGGGAAAGTGGGTATTATTGCCCCACTATTAATCAGTTGATATCCTAAGCCATATAAATATACCAAAATCTCATCAAGCCCTCTGGTTAAACCATTATCCTTCCACCACCAAAACACCCACCCTAATCCATGCCCAACCAAAACCCGGAACAACTCGCCCGCGATCAAATTGATGCACAATTGATCGAATGCGGCTGGGTCATTCAAGACAAAAACAAAGTAAACCTCAGCGCCAGCCTCGGCGTTGCCGTGCGGGAATACCTGACCAATGTGGGCCGGGCCGACTATGTGCTGTTTGTAGATAAAAAACCTGTCGGGCTCATTGAAGCCAAACGACCGGAAGAAGGCGTGCGACTCACCACCGTGGAAGAACAATCCACCGAATACGCCAGCGCCAAACTCAAACACCTGAACAACGACCCGCTCCGCTTCGTGTACGAAAGCACAGGCGAATTGACGCGTTTCACGGATTATCACGACCCCAAGCCGCGCTCCCGACCGGTTTTCAGCTTCCACCGACCGGAGACCTTCCAGAAGTGGGTTAAAGAGGAGAAAACCCTGCGCGCCCGATTTTTCGATATTCCACCCCTGAACTCCTCCCCTAGCGGGGGAGGCTGGGAGGGGGTTCTGAGGGATTGCCAGGTGACCGCCATTACCAACCTGGAGCAGTCGTTCCGCGAAAACCGTCCCAAAGCCCTGATCCAGATGGCTACGGGCTCCGGCAAGACCTTTACCGCCATTACCTTTATTTACCGCCTGCTCAAATTCGCCAAGGCCAAAAGGGTGCTTTTTCTGGTGGATACCAAAAACCTCGGCGAACAGGCTGAACAGGAATTCCGACGTTTTGAACCGCAGGACGACAACCGACTCTTCCCCGAACTCTATGGTGTGACCCGCCTGAGCAGTTCCTTTATTCCGGGCGATAGCCAGGTGTATATCAGCACCATCCAACGCCTGTACTCCATTCTAAAGGGTGAAGAACTCGATGAGCGCAACGAGGAAGAAAACCCCAACGAAAAGTGGCTGCCCAAGGAGCCGCTCCCGGTGGTGTACAACGAGCGCACACCCCCGGAGTTTTTTGATTTTATAGTCATAGACGAGTGCCACCGCAGCATTTACAACCTCTGGAAACAGGTGCTGGATTATTTCGACGCCTTCCAGATCGGACTGACGGCTACTCCGGATAACCGGACGTTTGGCTATTTCAACCAGAATCTGGTGTGCGATTACGGTTACCGAAAAGCCGTGGAAGACGGGGTGCTGGTGCCGTACAATGTATTTGAAATCGTGACCAAAATTACCAGGGAAGGGGCCTCTCTGGCATTGGGTGAGTATATAGGCACGCGCGAAAAACTGACCCGGAAGCAATTCTGGAACACGCTCGACGAGAACCTGGAATACTCGGCCAAACAACTTGACAACGATGTGGTGAACATCAATCAAATTCGATTGATTGTCAAGGCGGTACGAGAGCAGTTACCAGTTATGTTCCCGGACAGAACCGGTACGGACGGGGCTTTTGAAGTGCCCAAAATGCTGGTTTTTGCCAAAAGCGACAGTCACGCCGACGATATTATCCAGATCATTCGGGATGAATTTGCCGAGGGCAACCAGTTCTGTAAAAAGATCACGTACCGCAGCGAGGAAGACCCCAAATCGGTGCTGCAGCAGTTCCGCACCGGGTATTACCCCCGGGTGGCCGTCACGGTAGATATGATTGCCACGGGCACCGATATTCGTCCGCTGGAGGTGCTGTTGTTTATGCGCGATGTGAAAAGCCGCAGTTATTACGAACAAATGAAAGGCCGCGGCACCCGCACCTGCAGCCTGGAAGAACTGCGCACCAGCGGCACCCCGGCCGCCAAATACACCAAGGATCATTTTGTGATCATAGACGCCATCGGGGTGGAAAAAAGCCAGAAAACCGACAGCCGGCCGCTGGAAAAGAAACCCGGCGCCTCGCTCAAGGAAGTGCTGGAAGCTGTGGCCATGGGCAATACCGACGAAGACCTGCTTAGCACCCTGGCCAACCGCCTCATCCGGCTGGATAAACAGATCAATGCCCGGGAGAAAAGCACCTTTGCCGAACACGCACAGGGCAAAACCATCCCGCAGGTGGTGCGGGAACTGCTGAACGCGCACGACCCCGACACCGTGGAAAACCTGCGCCTGGAAGTAGCCCAATCCATGCCCGGCGCAGCTCCGGAGGCCCTGCAAACGGCGATGAACCAACAACATGCCGCCTTGCTCGAACAAGCCGTGGCCGTATTCCACCGCCCGGAACTGCGCGATTTTGTGATAGAAGTGCGCAGAAAATACGATCAGATCATTGACCACATTAATCCCGACGAGATTGTGGACATAGGCTGGGTGAAAGACAACAAGGCCGGGGCGGAAGTGCTGGTGAACGAGTTCCGCGACTGGATAGAAGCGCACAAAACCGAGATCACCGCCCTGCAAATCTTTTACGGCCAACCCTATCAGCGCCGCGATCTGAGTTTCAAAATGATCAAGGACCTGGCCGAAACCCTCAAAAACAGCAAACCCACCCTCGCGCCTCTGCATGTGTGGCGCGCGTGGGAGCAATTAGAAAAAGCCAACGGCCAGCCCAAAAATGAGCTCATGGCCCTGGTATCCCTGATACGCCGACTGCTGGGCAACGACGAAACCCTGACGGCCTACGATAAAACCGTGGACAAAAACTTCCAGGAATGGGTGTTCCGCAAACAGGCCGGCGCCGTGAAGTTCAGCGAAGAACAAATGCAATGGCTGCGCATGATCAAGGATTTTGTGGCCACCTCTTTCCACCTCGACCGCGAGGACCTGGACCTCAGCCCCTTCAATGCCGCAGGCGGCCTGGGAAAGCTGTACCAACTGTTTGGCGCGCAAACGGAGGAATTGATTGTTGAACTAAACGAAGTATTGGCTGCTTAAAACTGATTGATTATGAAAGACTTACCGGAAGGCTGGGTTGATGTACGCCTAGGTGATTTTGCTAAAACGGAAAAAGGTAAGAAACCAAAAGTGCTTTCATCAGAAAGGACAGAGGCTTGCCCCATACCCTATGTGAATATCAAAGCTTTTGAGAAAAATGTAATTGATGAATATACGGACGGAAAGGGGTGCGTAATTTGTGAAGATGATGATTTCCTCATGGTTTGGGATGGCTCCCGTTCGGGCTATGTGGGAAAAGCAATTAAAGGCGCATTAGGGAGTACATTGGTAAGAATCAAATTTCCCAATGTAAACCATGATTATGCTTATTTTTTCCTGCAATCTAAATTCGTAGAAATTAACACAAGAGCGAAAGGAGTTGGAATCCCCCATGTAGATCCCAATCTGGTTTGGAATTATAGATTCCCTCTCCCACCCCTCCCCGTCCAGCACGCCATTGTCACCAAAATAGAGGAGATTTTCAGTGAATTGGATCACGGGGTGGAGCAATTGAAAACGGCGCAGCAGCAGTTAAAGGTGTACCGGCAAGCGGTGCTGAATTCAGCAATTCTTGGGAATGCCGAGCATACAATAGAATCTGTTATTGCTAGTCTAGACCAAGGATGGAGCCCGAAATGTTACAATGAGGCATCCAGAAATAATGAAGAATGGGCAGTCATTAAAACTACAGCCGTTCAGGCAGGGTATTTTCTTGATGAAGAAAACAAAAAACTTCCGGAGGACCTTGAGCCAAGAAAACAGCATGAATTAAAACAAGGTGACTTGCTAATCACGCGGGCAGGTCCAAGAGTTAGGGTTGGAGTATGTTGTCTGATAAAGAAAACACGATCAAGATTACTAAACTGCGATAAGGTTTACCGTATGCGTATTAACCCAAGTAAAGCAATTCCTGAATATATTGAAATCCTTCTCAACTCTCCCAAATACTCAAAGGAAGTTGAAAAAATGAAAACTGGAATTAGCGATAGTGGTGTTAATTTGACTCAAAAGGGATTCCTTAAAATTTTGATCCCACTCCCTCCCCTCTCCGAGCAGCACCAAATCGTAGCCGAGATTGAGCGTCGTCTCAGTGTGTGTGACAAGCTGGAGGAGACGATTGTGGAGAGTTTGAAGGCGGCGGAGGTATTGCGGGCGGGGGTGTTGAAGCGGGCGTTTGAGGGGCAGTTGGTGTGAAAATCCTGAAGACAAATCAAAACCAATATACCATAGAACATTCAATACAAATAGCAAAACATAACCTTCCAATTGATGAATAAGAAAAAAGAACTTGAGACATTTGGAACAGAGTTTTGGTTAGTGGTAGATTTTTTTATTTTGATCATGTTGATATTATGCTTATTTCCAATTATCTTAGGAAAGTACCTTCCTAAGATAATTGAGTTCCCTCCCAACTCTGGAACTATAGGAGATACAATTGGAGGAACCATGGGACCATTTGTTGCCATCATTGCATCCGCTTTAACCTTTTTGGCATTTTGGATTCAATTTAAAGCGAATGAACAACAGAAAGCTGATATGGGAGAACAAAAGGAACAATATGCAGCGGAACGAGCAGAAACACGATTTTTGGAAATGGTAAAGATATGTAGAGACAACATCAATGAATTGAAATACGAAAAGTATAGTAAAACGCATGGAAAAATGATTACCCACGAGGGACGGCGAGTTGCTGTCATTATTTTTCGAGAATTCACTGAATGCCTGGATGATATTGATTTCCTTTTTTGGTCTGACGCTTTTGATTATTACGTTAATGATGACTATCAAAAAGAATTACAGAAAATAGTGAAAAATAATAAAATCGAATCATCAATTTTGGATATGATAAAAATTGACATTGCTTATCATATCATTTATTTTGGCCTTGGTACTGAGGGGAGAGTTTCTATTGAACATAACTTTAAACATAAATATAAAGTAGATTTTTCAACAAATTTATTAAATTTCATTTCAATCAAACCAAAGTTAGAAGATAATATTAGATTTAAAACGTGGAATGAAATTATACAAAGGATACAATCTAATGTAGAGGTTTTAAAGAACATGTCAATATCGGCGGAGAAAGGTTTTACTATGATACTATCAGATGCCAAAGAAAAAATTGAGTCTTTGAAAGGAACCAATCCTTATGAAAAATATTATGGCGGCCATCAACATAGATTAGGGCACTATTTTAGACATTTATTCAACAGTTATGTGTACTTGGATTCCCGAAAAGAAATTTCCAATGATGACAAATACTTGCTTTCAAAGCTGCTGAGAGCTCAACTTTCAACCTATGAACAGGCATTAATATTAATAAACAGCATCTCTTCGCTGGGAATGTCATGGGAATACAAGCCTAAAGATAAACTTCAGGTTGATCATAGCTATTCAAAAGGCAAGCTAATTACAACCTATAATGTAATCACTAATCTTCCAGGTGAGCATTTGAATCAGATCAAGTACAAGGATTTTTATCCACAGGTTAAATATGAGTTTGATGAGATGTGATTGCAATCAATGATGGACGTTTCACGGTTTTAAACAATTTACATTCATGACAAGCAAAGCTTTTGTAACTCAACTGATTATTGCGGGCAGGGGTGCTGAATGCGGGTGTTTGAAGGAAACTGTGTTTAATCTTTCAAAATAAAATTCTACCACATGAGTGACAAAAAATACACCTGGGTTCCGATTTTCAAGGAAATTGCGTCTAAGCTCATTTCCTACGAACACAATCAACAAGCATTGATTGACTTGATAAGAGCAAATCATCCAAATGATGCGAATCTAGAGGATAAAGCAGAAAATGACAGGTCGATTCCTCTGTCAATAATAGATCCTTTTTCGTTTTTTGCATTTATCACAAAAATAAAGAACACAGAGAAAAGAGCTGAATACCTGGCGAAGCTAAAAACTGCCATGCATCTGAAATCAGAAGTTCCTTCTGATTTCACGGGCGTTCCAACCGCAAATGCACAAAAAATGTGGTTTTTCCCTTATCAGGTGGTTCGGAAGGGCTTTGAACTTGAGGCGCTATGGAATCTTTTTCGCGCCATCCACTCTGATTATGATCCTTCTGACGCATATTCGAAATGCCTGACTATATTGTCTGTAAAAGATTCAAAAATTACTCAAGGTCTGTTTTGGGCAGATCCTGAACGTTTTTTCCCCGTTGACGTACAAACAATTCCATTTTTAAGGTCACATGGAATTATTCCAGACACTTCAACTTGGGCCAGTTATATCAAATTATTAGGCGAGATCAAATCCAAGTTTCATGAGCCCTTTTACGAACTATCAAGTATGGCCTATAGGATAAGAAATGAAGGGGATATTAACAATACTACTCCAAAATATTGGCTTGCGGGCTCTACCTACAATGAACAAGATGATCAATTAGGACGGTTTTTACGCGAAGGGATTTGGGAAAATGGATTTGATCACAAATACACTGATCTTACAAAGTCGGTGAAGAATGGCGACAAAATTGCTATAAAGTCAACCTTCACCAGAGGTTCAAGAGGAAACACCATTGGATATGGAAAAATTAAAGCCCGAGGTGTGGTGCGAGAAAATCCATTGGATGGGCAAAAATTGTATGTAGATTGGGATCTGAATTTTGAACCATTTGAACATATCAAGCTGAGCAGTTATAGAAAAACACTTCAAGAGCTTAATGACCAAGAAATCATTGATATGGTTTTTAAAAACGATAAATCCAAAGAGGAGAATAAAATTTTCGCTCTAAATACCATCCTCTACGGCCCTCCCGGATCCGGAAAAACTTACTCCACCATTGACCGCGCCGTGAGTATTATTGATGGCAATAGTGCCGGAAGCCATGAGGACAATAAAGAACGATTTGACGAACTTCGCTCTGAAGGGCTCATTGAGTTTATCACCTTTCATCAGAACTACTCCTATGAGGATTTTGTGATAGGCTTGCGCCCGGAACCGGTAGCACAAACGCTCAAATTTGAGCGGGTATCAGGCATTTTTATGGACATTGCCACCCGGGCGCGTGAAAATTGGGAACGTTGGAAAGCATCCAGCTTGAAAGAGCAGGTTTACACCAAGCCGTCTTTTGAGGAGGTGTTTGATAGCTATTTCCAAGAGCTAATCCGTAAAGAAGTTACGGAGGTAGAGATAAAAATGCGCTCCAAATCATTCCGCATCACCGGAATTGATTTTGATAATCAACATATTAAATTCAAGAAAGCAAGTGGTGGCACCGGGCACGATTTGGTTATTCCCATTGTACAAGGCATTTATGAAGGTGGTCGCAATTATCGGCAGGATGGTCTGGGCATTTATTACTACCCGCTGGTAGAGGCACTCAAAGAACACAGTAAACAATTACGGGAGCCTTTGCCAGCAGAAGAACTCCGGAAATATGTCCTGATTATCGACGAAATCAACCGAGCCAATATTTCCCGTGTATTCGGCGAGCTCATCACGTTGCTGGAAGAGGATAAACGGCTGGGAGGAGAGAATGAACTGCGCGTAACACTACCCGGAGGTATCAATGATTTTGGCGTACCTCCAAACCTGTACATTATTGGCACCATGAACACAGCAGACAAATCCATTGCGCTGGTAGATATTGCCCTGCGCAGGCGGTTTGAGTTTGTGGGCATGTATCCAACCGCGGAGGTACTTGATGAATTGGTAAAAAATGCCAAAATGAGCGAATCTGGCCAAACGCTGCTTCAAACCCTCAACAATGGCATTTTTAAAAAGAAAAATTCCGCTGATTTCTTAATCGGGCATGCGTACCTGATTGGAAAATTGCAGGATGCCGAGATCGAAGAAGTGATCCGAAAGAAGATTATTCCGCTGCTGATGGAGTATTTTTCCGGTCGTACAAAGGACGTATCCGAATTATTTGAAAATAGTGGTTGGAAGGTTAATTACAACGTTGCCAGCTTCGATTGGGAAATTGAGCAGGTGTAAAAAAGGTGGACATGACTTTTGAATATCAAAAATATCCACCACCAGACATTCCATTGCAGCGAAGTTCGTTGGAGCCCATTCTGTGTGAGATATGGAAGGCGCGTTCGTTTTTGTATGCCAGCGATTTTGAAACGGAGCCTTTGGAAACTACAGAAGCATCTGATTATCAACCCTTTTTTAGGTTTGACGGAAACAGCATTTATGCCAAAAACTTTATAGGGTTTATTCAGCAGGATGAACATCTGCTGGAGATATATCCAAAGGTTTTCAAAGACAAGGGAGTAGACAAAGGCTTGATGCTGAAACATATCTTTTATTGGTTTCGGTATTGTCGCAAAATTCGCTTCCCGTATGCGCAAAGCAATCTGGACAGTTTGCCAGAAAAGAATATCCCCGAATTGCTCATCTGGTTGTTTGCGAGTCAATGCCTGGAAGTCATCAGCCAGAATCCGTTTCACCAGTACCAGGAAACAGCGGAGGCATTAGCCACACCGCGCGGCAAAATTGATTTCCAGGCATACGCGCGCAACGGATTGGCAAGGGGCCTGTATCATCAGATAGACTGTGTATATGAGCCTTTTGTGTATGACAATCAGGTAAATAGAACAATTAAGTACGTTTGCAGGTTGCTGCAATCCGTTGCTCGTTTTGGGGAAACACAGGAGGTATTAAGAAAAATTGTTTTCACCCTTGATGATGTGGATGACCTGCCCTGTTCTGCTTCATCCCTGCAATCGGTGAGGCTGAATGCCTTCTTTTCGGATTATGAACCGATACTGGATTGGTGTCGGCGTTTTCTGGATCAGCATCTTTATTCACATCGGCCGTATGAGTTGAGTACCTGGAGTCTGTTGCTGCCTATGGAATATGTTTTTGAAGACTTTGTTGCCGGTTTTATTGAACTGGAACTCCCGGAATGGAAGGTTCATCCTCAAAAATCTGATTTGTATTTGACCGATACGCCAAAAGCCTTTCAGATGCGGCATGATATTTTTCTGGAACACAGAGAAAATACCAATAACCGCATCATTGTGGACACCAAATACAAAATGAGACCTGTAGATGCGGATGATAAGAAAAAAGGGGTAAGTCAGGCAGATTTGTACCAGGTATTCTCCTACGCTGTGCGGCGTAAATGTCCCCGGGTGGTATTGATCTATCCGAATTTCCAGGAAGAAGTCAGGCCACCGGAACATTTTGAAATCAACGTAGACTGGCTAGAGGGAGGAAAAATCACCATAATGATTTTGGAAATTCCATTTTGGTCTGGCCGGAATTTTGGAGGTTTGCAGGAACAGTTGAGGGAGGGTTTGAGGGAGGTGTTGAAATGAGGCGGGAATGATTTTTTGGGTCGGCAATGAATTTGGGCGACCACGAATTTGGGCGACCACGAATTTGGGCGACCACGAATTTGGGCGACCACGAGGGTCGCCCCTACATGACGGGACCCGAGATATGTGGTGAACAATGGAGGTCATGTATTGGGCAATCATCCAAACATTGGACGGGCCAGGTAGGGGCGGCCCTTGTGGCCGCCCAAGATGGATGAAAATGGGCATTGATCGGCCCATATTGGCGGTCGGAATTTGGGCGACCACGGATTGGGCGACCACGGATTGGGCGTGCCACGGATTGGGGCGACCACGGATTGGGCGGCCAAAATTGCGGGCGACCACAAGGGTCGCCCCTACATGACACAATCGGAGATTTGTGGTTAACAATGGGGATCATGTTTTGGGCAATTATCTGATCATTGATTTGGCTATGTAGGGGCGGCCCTTGTGGCCGCCCGCAATTTTGGCCGCCCACGATGGATGAGACTGCCTGTACCAACGTGCGGCATAGCATCAGAAAAAGGGCACCCCAAATTCCTACAATTCAAAAATCGGCAGGCCAAATCCTTGCATTTGTCCAGATATTCTCCCAAATTTGTTGAGGTAACTCCACGTTCGTCAACCATTTAACCACATGAAATACAATCCTAAAATTCACCACAGGCGCAGTGTACGTCTTGAAGGCTATGATTATGCCAAAGAAGGCATGTATTTTGTCACCATCTGCTGCAATAACAAGATTCATTTTTTTGGCGAAGTGAAAAATGAAAAGATGGAGTTAAATGAATTCGGGAAGATTGCACACCAATTATGGGAAAACCTGCCGGAACGATGGCCTCATATCATTTTAGGTGCATTCCAAATCATGCCCAATCACATGCATGGGGTACTCTTGATACAAAGACCAACAACGAATGAGGATACAACGAGACTAAACAGGTCAAATTTGTATGCTCCATCATCTTTGCCAGATGAAAAGCCATTTTCAAAATTACAATGGGCAACTCGTCCCTACCTAGGTCAAATCATTGGAGCATACAAATCAATGGTTTCCACAGAATGCCTTAAATCACACAAACAGAAAACCCCGGAAAATTGGCTTGATAAAATCTGGCAGCGAAGTTTTGATGAAAGAATCATCCGAAGTGAAGAGGCTTTTGAAAAAATAACCAACTACATCATTAAAAATCCTGCAAAATGGAAGGAAGATAAATTTTTCAGCTAGATCCATCCATTTTCAATCACCACAATATGTCCAACAACAACTCCGCTATCGTCACCAAAGTCTGGTCCTTCTGCAACACCTTACGGGATGATCATTAGAACAATCAGAAAGGCAATTCTAAAAAAAATTAACACAAATCGAATTAAAAGCATAAAATCCATATATTTGTGAAAATTTCACAAATTTCATCTCATGTTGATCGAATTTAGTGTAGAAAACTTCAAATCAATCAAAAACCTTCAGACTTTACGTCTGCAAGCTGCCCCCATAAAATCCAAAGACCCACAGTTGGATGAGTACAATATTTGCATGATTAGCGAGAAGATGGGGGTTGTAAAAAGCAAAGTCATTTATGGCGCCAATGCAAGTGGCAAAAGCAATTTGGTCAGAGCGATTGCCGCATTTTTCAGAATTTTCAATCATTCTCTGCAGGATGAAAACATCTTGAAAAATTGGCTTTCGCCGTTTAGGATGGATACCACGTCCTATGGCAAGCCTTCCTTTTTCCAAATTCAATTTTTGCTTGAGAACCGTGTTTATCGCTATGGTTTTGAAGCAACTGACCAAGCCATTGTAAGTGAGTGGCTTTATTCCGGCGACATTCAAGGGCCGGAGTCTTATCACTTCAAACGTGACAATGGGAGCATCCAGGTAAATCCGAGAATCTTCAAAGAAGCTTCACGACTAATTATCGGTAAAGACGAGATGCCTCCTCTATACCGTTCCAACGCATTGTTCCTGCCATTGGTAGCCGCATTTAATGGTCCCACCGCACAAAAGATACACCAATACTTCTCAGAAAACTACGGCATTCATAGTGGCATGGATGATGCGCTTACAAAATCCATTGCCATGGAGGCATTTGGTGATGAGTCCATGAGAAAAAAAATGGCCGAAGTGCTTAAACAAGCTGATTTGGGTATAGAAGACCTGGATTTTATGGATATTCCGGAAGAAATCCTGATGGATTCTGCCAAAGAGCAATACCAAAAACTCGTGGCGGAAGGCAAAAAACCTACTACCGTAATCACCAAACGCCGTCAATTGGATGAAACAGGCAAACCTACCATTGCCACTCCATTCCTGCTTTCAGAAGAGTCCTATGGAACACAAAAATTATTTCAACTCAGTCCATTTTTGATCAATGCTCTTGAGAAAGGGAGTGTTTTAGTCATTGATGAGTTCGGATCAAGCCTTCACGTACGCATTATTCGTGCCATTGTAGGTTTGTTTCACAATCCCCAAACTAATCCGTACAACGCTCAACTTATTGTAGCTACCCATGATACCCACCTGCTGGACCAAAAAATGTTCCGTAGAGATCAGATAGCCTTTGTTGAAAAAAACAAGAGAGGAGAAAGTGTTTTGCTGGATCTGGTAGAATTTAAGGGTGTTCGAAACGACGCATCTCTGGAAAGCGATTACCTACAGGGCAAGTTTGGAGCTGTACCTTTTACCAACCAATTTGAATGGGCCTTTACCTTTGAAAACTATGGCGAGAAAAACCAAAAAAACGGATCAAACTAAACCATGGAATAGGCGTTCAGGGGCTGCCTCGGCCTACAAACTTGCCAGTCGGGAAATCATTAATAAGCGGTTCCTGATTGTTTGTGAGGGTAAAAACACCGAGCCATGTTATTTTCAGTCGTTCCCGGTGCAAACTGCCGAAGTCAAGACCTATGGACTGGGACGTTCCAAAATGAGTCTGGTGGAGTATGCCATTCAACTCGTAAACCAAGAGCCCCAAAAAGACCAGGAAGTTTGGATCGTCTTTGATATGGATGTCAACCATTTAAAAGACATGGCCTTGCAACGGAAAGACTTTAATGATGCCGTTCACTTGGCCAGGGAGCACAAATTCCAGGTAGCTTACTCCAACGATGCCTTTGAGCTATGGTTTTTGTTACACTACCAGCTGCTGGAATCTGCATTGACCCGCCTTCAATATTATGAGCGCATCAGTCAACATTGGGGCTTATCTTATGAGCGCGAGTGTAAAGGCCAAAAATTCAGCCAAAGTGTGTACCATAGGCTTTTGAACGACCCAAATTCAAGTCAGGAAAACGCCATTCGCAACGCAGAACGTCTGCACAAACAATCTGAGCACTTAACCCCGGCCGATCAAAACCCCTGTACCACCGTTTATATGCTGGTTCAAGAACTCAATAAATACCTGAAAAAATAATGTCCAACAACAACTCCGCCATCGTCACCAAAGTCTGGTCTTTCTGCAACACCCTCCGCGACGACGGGGTGGGCTATGGCGATTATCTCGAACAGCTCACCTATCTGCTTTTCCTCAAAATGGCAGATGAGTACAGCAAGCCGCCGTACAGTCGGAAAATGCCCATCCCTGCGGAATACAACTGGGAAAGCCTGGTGGATTTGAAAGGCGCTGAACTGGAGGTGCATTACAGCACCATGCTTCGGGAACTCGGTAAGGGCAAGGGCATGCTCGGTCAGATCTTCACCAAGAGTCAGAACAAGATCCAGGACCCTGCCAAGCTCTCCAAAGTGATTGCCATGATAGACGCCGAGCAATGGCTCATGATGGGTGTGAAAGACAAGGGCGATATCTATGAAGGCCTGCTGGAGAAAAACGCAGAGGACACCAAAAGCGGCGCCGGGCAATACTTCACCCCTCGCGCGCTCATACGCGCCATGGTGGAGTGTGTGCGCCCGCAACCGCTCAAAACCATTGCCGATCCGGCCTGCGGAACCGGCGGTTTCTTCCTGGCTGCCTACGACTATCTGCAGGCGCACTATCAGATGGACAAAGAGGAGCGGGAGTTTTTGAAACACCAAACCTTCTTCGGGAATGAAATTGTGGCCAGCACGCGCCGGCTGGCGCTGATGAACCTTTTCCTGCACAACATTGGGGACATTGACAGCGATAATTTCATCTCTCCCGCGGATGCGCTCATTGCAGATCCGGGTGTGCGGTACGATTATGTGCTGGCCAATCCACCCTTCGGCAAAAAGAGCAGCCAAACCTTTACCAATGAGGAAGGAGAGCAGGAAAAAGAAGACCTCACCTACAATCGCCAGGATTTTTGGGCCACCACCAGCAACAAACAACTCAACTTCCTGCAGCATATTCACACCCTGCTCAAATCAGACGGCATAGCCGCGGTGGTACTACCCGACAACGTACTATTCGAAGGCGGCGCTGGCGAAACCGTACGCAAAAAATTGCTGGAAACCACCGATGTACATACCATCCTGCGATTGCCCACGGGGATTTTCTACGCCCAGGGCGTGAAAGCCAACGTGGTATTTTTTGACAACAAACCCAGCAGCAAAACAGCTTGGACCAAAGAAATCTGGGTATATGATTACCGGACCAACATCCACCATACGCTCAAGAAAAACCCCTTGAAACTGGAAGACCTGAAGGATTTTATCCAGTGTTACAACCCCGGCAATCGTCACAAGCGGGTGGCTACCTATCATCCGGAAACCAACCCCGAGGGACGCTGGCGGGTGTTTACCTATGAGGAGATCATAGCACGCGACAAAACCAGTCTGGACATCACCTGGCTCAAAGACCAATCCCTGGCAGACCTGGACAACCTGCCTGATCCCGATGTGCTGGCATTGGAGATCATGGAGAATCTGGAGGCGGGACTGGAGAGTTTCCGGGCGGTGGTGGCTGGGTTGGGGAGGTAGAGGGCTGAATTTTAACTTGGGTATTTACATTTGACCTAACACAATACTAACTTTTTACCCCAAAAAAAATCGAAACCACAGAATATCCTTTCAAACTATTGTATATTAGCGCTTCATTGTATTACACAATTTCTAAAAGATTAACAGATGGAATCATTATGGAGAGGACTTGGCGGAATATTAGGCGGCGCCGCAGGTGTCATTGTCGGCACGATTGATGCAATTAAAGATGGTGTCGAAACATTACAAAATGGCGGAAGCCTTGAAGATGCCGGAAAGGCTGCGGCAGAAAAATTTGAAGAAACGTTTGAACAAGCTGTTGAAGAAGGTGCTGATTTTGGCGAAAATCAGCTTCCTGAAATTGCTGAAGTAGCCGGAAAGGCTGCGGCAGTCGTTTTAGGTACCATTGCAGCAGCAACGGTGGCCAACAAGGTTTCTGCAGAATTAGATAAGAAACTAAATGGTGAAAGTACCAATCCAGTCCATCGTAAATTACTTTATGGAGAAGACGATCAGTCTATAGCAGATAAAATAGGGAAGCGATTTACAAAAGTAGTATTTAATAGAAAGTCTTATCTTTAATCAATTGCTAGGGTAATATCATGGTCATTGAACCTAATATAAAGGAGTGACATACTATCCAAAACACACACCAATTAAATGGTATAACATATTTTTCATCAAAATTAGCAGCAATAGCAGAAAAAACCGAGCCGATAAGCATTAGTAATAAAGAGGATATTATAAACAAATTGTAACATCCAGCAAAATTCAAGACAATATCTTGAAAAAACGTTCTATATATTACAAATAATATTAGAGGCAAATACGAGAATACAATTAAAAGCGCGTAGTGCAGTGGTTTCAATGATTTATAATACTTTTTCGTTTTCTTAAGACTAATGTTTTTGAGATCTATTACTGATATTACAAAATTTAATATAATGTAAAAAACTATAATATAATAAATCCATCTTGATATCTCGACAATTTCATTGTTAGTGTATATTCTAACAAGTGGAACGATCCCCCAAAATAAAAATGAAATGGATAGCGAGAATACACCTCCATTGATCAGCAACATACTATATGCCCTAGAGGTTGTTCCCATTTCCTCTCCGGACATAACTGAATAAATAAAAGCTGAAATCATGCACCCAAAAAAACCAAGCAAAAAAGCTATAGCAGCTTTATTTTTGAAAGATTCAAGTAATACATCTCCCCCAAAATCCTTGTCAAGTACAAGTATAATTGATGTAAAAGCAAAACCCGCTAATACGGAGGAAATACCCACATATCCTTTTGCAATTTCTCTAACGTCATAATGGTTAAATGTTGAACCACGAGTTCCAATTACTTTCTTCATGTTAACCAATTTCTTCTTTTAAAAACCGTGCATAGTTGTATGCTGCCTCGGGAGTTACGCCTCCGCAAATTTCAAATAAATTGAATGCAGCCTTGAGCGGTTGAAAATTTGAAAAAAAATATCCGTGCATGTTTAATTTTGAAGGATTTTGTAATTCATAAAAAAATGCAAATACCTGAGCTATTCCCCCAACCCTCTTAACGAAATCAGAGGCGTTTTTGAACATATCTGGTGAAAAGTTCATTGAACCAATCTTCAATAATTCAAGCACTAAACTCGAGCAATTTTTTTTAAACAATATATATTCAGAATATACATTGTTGAAGTGATTTAACTTACGGCACATGGTAGTTTCATCTAGATTATGTAGCCGAACTGATAAATCTGCATGACCTCCAATTTCATCGCAATCTACTTCATAGTCTACACTAAAAATGGAAGGAAACGGTGAATTAGGAGATGACAAAAGGGCTAACTCCTTAGATCTATTATCTGGATAAAGGCTAAAATAAAGATCAAAATCATCATTTTGGATATGTATTGATGCATGCCCGACCGATCGCGCAAATGTCTTTAACTGACTACTAGATTTCGGTTGTTGAGACGGGGCATAGTGGACTGTTTTCTCTAAATTAAGGTCAGCTATCCCAGTTGGCTTCCAAATATAAACGGTGACCATAAACTTACATTTTTTTGCAATATTATCAAAATTTTTGAAAATCAAATAGTTTCAAAAAATTGGTCTAAACAAATAATAGCATAAAGACGTCCTGAAAAAATCTACTTTATTATTCAAATGTATATTCCTCGATCCGAATTTACTAATAATTCCCTATTATTTCCACCCAGCCCGTTCTTTGCCCCCCAATAACCCTTGGTAACGCATGATCCCTTTTTTGCACCAGCGCAACTTTTGTGAGCTGTTACGCTGATGTACCCAACCTCCCCTCCAAATCACGCAACCTATCAAAAGCAGCAGAAATTCACCAGGTTCTCTTAGTAGGTAAAAATTGGGTATGCAAAAAAGCGCCTTTTTAGACTGTTTAGCCATTCAACACTAGTCTTTCTAAATCCAGCCCCTTTCCCTACCTTAGCCACCCAACCTTACCTCCAACCCATGGCACAACCAATTCAAACCCCGGGCGTATACATCGCAGAACAAAACGCATTCCCTAATTCAGTAGTGCCAGTAGCTACCGCTGTACCCGCCTTTATCGGGTACACGGAAAAAGCCGCACGAAACCAACAAAGCCTGACCAATGTCCCCACCCGGATTTCGTCGCTTGGGGAGTATCACACGTTGTTCGGAGCAGGGCCGGATACCAGGTACGAGCTCAGCATGTCTACCAACAATGCGAAGCCTTTTGCACTGAATACTCAAATAGAAACCCGTTTTTTGCTGTACCACAGCATGAAGCTGTTTTTTGCCAATGGAGGTTCTGATTGCTTTATCGTTTCTATTGGAGATTACCATCAAAAGCCCGGCCTGGCGGATTTTGATGGTGCCTCTGAGGAAAACGGGAAACGCCATGTGAAAGGGATTGCGGCCCTGGAAGCAGCGCCGGAACCCAGCCTGCTGGTCATTCCGGATGCCGTACTGCTGGGGGCTGAGGATTGTGCCACCGTACAACGACTCATGCTTGCCCATTGTGCAAAAATGGCCAGCCGCTTCGCGATCCTGGATGTTTATATGGATGAAAACGATCAAAAGCAGCCTGATACACAGCAGATTGTGCAGGATTTCCGCAACAGGATTGGAACGGATCACCTGGCATGGGGTGCTGCTTATTACCCTTGGCTACACACCAGTGTAACAGTCGGGGAAGACGTTCTTTTCAGACATGTGGCGCGTGGCTCATGGGAAAACCTGATTCAATTGCTTTTGGCAGAAACAGACGAAGCCGTGTTGAACGTATTGGACAAAAAACGCGCTGATACCATCAGAACGGAAATCCATAAAATCAGGGATGCAGGAACGGAGGATGCCACCGGTAAACATGATAAAGTCTTGCACCAAACCTTGATGGCAGTCAGCCCGCTGTACCAGGCCATCATGACGGCTATACGGGAGAAACTCAGCTTTTTGCCGCCCAGTGCTGCCATTGCCGGTGTTTACTGCATGGTAGACAACCAGATGGGCGTATTCAAGGCTCCAGCCAACATTGGCATTAGCTCCGTGTCCCGCCCGGCGGTTAACCTCACCAATGAAGCGCAGGAGGACCTGAACGCGCCGCTCGATGGGAAAGCGGTCAATGCTATTCGGACCTTTCCCGGTAAGGGTGTATTGGCTTGGGGCGCACGCACCCTGGATGGGAATAGTCAGGATTGGCGTTATGTGTCGGTTCGGCGCACGCTGATTTATATAGAGCAGTCTGTCAAATTTGCACTTGAAGCTTATGTATTCGAGCCAAATGATGCCAATACCTGGACCACCGTACAAGCCTTGATTTCCAATTTCCTGACCAATTTCTGGATGCAGGGCGGCCTGGCCGGCACCAAGCCAAACGATGCCTTCAGCGTTGCTATTGGGCTCGGCACTACCATGACTGCCGCTGATGTTCAAAATTGCATCATGCGAGTGACGGTGATGGTTGCGGTAATTCGTCCTGCAGAGTTTATCGTGATAACTTTCCAGCAAAAAATGCATCACCCCCCAAACTAAAAACCCCAAACCACCCCTCCCCGATCAATAGACCTTAAGAGTGGCGACTTGGGATCTGTGTGAAGCGAAAAGCGGCGCCAAATGGCCAACTTTCCCGAAGACAAACTATGCACTATGTGCTATCTCATGAAAACGTAGTTGGTTACATCAAATGCTGCATCAAAGGCTTATACCTTAGCCATTCCATTCTCCACCATTCTGGTGGCTTGTTTTTTCACGGCTTCAAGTTTGCCCGTTACGTTTTCAAGCATTTCATTGAAGTTGTCTATCGCTTCATCACGTTTTTGCACTATTTTTTTCCGGGTGTCAACACCTTTAGCAGGTGCAAAAAGGATACCCAGAATAGCGCCAGCGGCTACGCCTGCTGCAATGCTCAATACTATTTTACC